>JAKPVM010000051.1 GCA_029572555.1 Verrucomicrobiota bacterium
TTGTAAAAAATCCTGTCTATCCTGTCTATCCCTGTTAATTTAATCCTTTGATATATCTTATGTGATTGTTTTTTAGGGTTGTAAAATGAAATGAACACAATTCAAAACCTGCGAAAGCAGGTGACAGGATTATAGCAAAAATGATATGACACCGAAGCTAACCTGGAGGTGTCAGAGCCATTGAATTTTGATGATTAATTATCGCTCTATCACCACTGGCGTGGTTTTATCTTATGTTAATTTCTATGCTATAATCCTGCCACTCCTTATGGAGTTTCATAATGTCAGCCTTCGGCTGATTGATATTTTATGAATGAATTTTTTTAGGTTTGTAAAATGATATAAACACATTTCATAACC
Source organism: Verrucomicrobiota bacterium (assembly GCA_029572555.1). Classification (GTDB taxonomy): domain Bacteria; phylum Verrucomicrobiota; class Verrucomicrobiia; order Limisphaerales; family JAKPVM01; genus JAKPVM01. The sequence goes on from JAKPVM010000051.1 coordinate 361, forward strand.
TGCGAAAGCAGGTGACAGGATTATAGCAATAGCAATACAAAAACATCATAAACCGCCCAAAGCGGTGACAGAGCCATTATTATGGTTCTCAATTATCGCACTATCACCACTGGCTTGGTTTTATCTTATGTTAATTTCAATGCTATAATCCTGCCACTCTTGGCAGAGTTTCATAATGTCAGCCTTCGGCTGATTGATATTTTACGTACAAAATGTTTTTCGCAATATTAATTGTCAAAATCTGGGGTATAAATTTTGGTTATTGTATATTAATCCAATATCAATGCTAATGATTCAGGAAAAGGTTCACCGTTAATTTTTTTATCGCAAAAAATAAAAATTGTATTTAAATGAGTTTATGAAAAATCTAATAAAATCGGAGAGCGAATTTAATAGACGCAAATTTTTCGCCATTAATCTATCAGGGATTGCTGGATGGTTGTTTTTAAAAGGCAATGCGTTTGCAGCAGATTCTCAAAAGGAAGACAAGGGTGCACTTGTTGGTTCAAACATCTTTGGGTGGGGACAATACGCCCAGCGCGAAAAACGTAAACTTGATGTAGACGAGGTAATTCAAGCGCTCAGAGATTGTGGTTATGATTATCTGGAAAATTTTATGGATGTGAACAATCCGGATAATAATGCCGCATTCGCAGAAAAATTGAAATCACGCGGACTTAAACCGGTTAGTCTTTATACAGGCGCAAGGATTCACGAGGCAGGAAAGGCTGACGAGGTTGTAGATAAAATCTTGTCCGCTTGCAAGGTTTGCGCAAAGGCAGGATTCAAAGTTATAAGCTGCAACCCTGACCCTATAGGACGAGATAAGACCGATGACGAGTTGAAAACGCAAGCTGCTGCTCTGCAAAAATTTGGCGAAGGCTTGAAAAAATTAGGTATGCGGCTTGGGATTCATAATCATATGCCAGAAATGGCAAACAATGCGCGTGAACTTCGCTACGATTTTCAAAATACAAGCCCTGAACTTGTTGGGCTTTGCTATGATGTGCATTGGATATGGAAAGGCGGAATGACGCCTGATGAGGCGCTTAAATTATACGGCAACCGTATCGTAAGCTGGCATTTGCGTCAGAGCAGAAACAATATCTGGTGGGAAGACCTTGATACAGGCGACATTGATTATGAAAAAATTGCCAAATACGCAAAAGAACATAATTTAGCGCGTGTATATACTGTTGAACTTGCCATTGAGAATGGAACAAAAATCACCCGTTCTGGTGTGGAAAACCACAGAAGAAGCAGAGAATTTGTTCGCCGGGTCTTCGGGGCTTAGTTAGAAATGCTTGATTCTGAACTAAACAAAATCGTTATAGAGTCTGCTGACCCGAAAAGGGTTAACAATTTTTTAACACAACTTCGAGCAACGGCTGCAAATGATTGGTTGAATAAAGCAAAAATTGATGAGGTAAGGGCGTTGGTTTCTCTGTTTAGCGGTTCGGAGGTAATGTCTGAACGATTGATAGCAAATCCCGAATGGATAAGCGAAATCTTTAAGTTAGAAAAACTAAAATATAACCGGGAAAGCGAAGGTTTAAGTTATGACATCAATCAACAGATTTCTCCATTAATAGAAGTGCGTGAGTTCAGCAGGGCGTTGGCATCTGTCAGAATTTTTAAGCAGAAGGAAATGTTAAGGATAGCCGTTAGAGACCTATCAGGGCTTGGCTCAATTGAAGTTATCCTTGAAGAGATTTCAAACCTTGCTGATGTATGCCTTGATTCGGTATATGAAATTCTCTGGGCGCAATTAACCCAGAAGTATGGCGTTCCTTATCATAAAGATTTTTCAGGAAGATGGACTCCAACAGGATTCGCTATTATTGGTCTGGGAAAACTTGGCGGTAAAGAATTAAATTATAGTTCAGATATTGATGTCATTTTTGTCTATACTGAGGAGGGTAAAGTATTTTTAAAGCCGCCTGACTCTACGGCCGATTCCATAAAAGGAATGACGAACCATCAGTTTTTTAGCCGTTTAGCAGAGGCTTTTGTCGCTGAGGTTTCAAATTCCGCCCCAGAAGGAAGACTTTATAGAATTGATTTGAGGCTGCGACCAGAAGGCAAGGCTGGCGCCCTTGTTCGTTCGCTTGAAAGTTATGAGAATTTCTACGCCCAATATGGACAAACCTGGGAACGAATGATGTTGATAAAGGCTCGCGGTGTAGCTGGCGACAGGCAACTAGCACACGAATTTATTGAGACAGTTCAACCTTTTCGTTTCCCTCGTTCGGTGAGCGAAAGAGTGTTAGATATAATCGCTGAAATGAAAGAACGGATTGAGAACGAGGTTGTAAAAAGCGGCGAACTGAACAGAAATATAAAACTCGGTCGCGGCGGCATAAGAGAAATTGAATTCATTGTTCAAATGCACCAGCTGATTTATGGCGGTAAGATTCCATTTATTCAAGAGGCAAACACGCTGGCTTGTTTAAAAAAACTTTCAATGTATGACCTCTTGCCATCGGAAGAAACCAATGCCCTTGAAGAAGCATATTGTTTTTTAAGGAAACTTGAACACCGCCTCCAAATGGAGCAAGAACTTCAAACCCATACATTGCCGACTGGCAAAGAATATAGACATCGGTTAGCAAAACTTATTGGTTTCAATGATGTTAAAAGTTTTACCGCAGCGCTCCGTTCCCACACCTCAACAGTAAGAAATATTTATCGCAAATATTTTAAAATCAAAAAAGCAAAACTCAAACTTACCCATCCCAATACGTTTGACGGAAAGGAACAGGATTGGATTGAGATTTTGAAGGTTCATAAATTCCGCGAACCAACGCAGGCGCTTAAAATTTTAAAGGAATTTGTCAATGGTCCAGGCTATGTCCATATACCGCGTCGCACTATTGAGGTCGCGATGGGATTGGTTGCCAGACTATTGCAATTGTGTCCATCGCCTTACGGTGATTCAGAAGATATAAAAATCAAACGTCTTGAGAATGTTCCCGGTCCGGTCAAAAGACCAATCCTTTCAGACCCCGATAGGGTCGTAGCACGGCTGGATAATTTTGTTTCGGTTTATGGGGCGCGTTCAATCCTTTACGAGACATTTGAGGCAAACCCATCATTTTTTGAACTGCTATTACTACTTTTTGACCGTTCTGAATTTCTTGCAGAAACCGCAATCCGCACACCCGACTTGATTGAAGACCTTGTCCTTTCTGGACGGTTAAATAGAAGCAAATCGGCGGAGGAAGTTCTTGAAGAGTTGAACTATGGACTTAAGGACGAAGACCAATATCTCTGGTTGCGGAAGTATCATCAGGCTGAACGAATGCGCATTGGACTGCGGGATATACTCGCTTTAGCCGACTTTGACCAGTGTTTGCTGGAACTTTCTGCTCTGGCAGAAGCCTGTCTCCAATACGCAAGCGCTGTGGTTTTTAAGAAACATAAATTTACTATTCCACCGTTTTGTATAATCGGAATGGGCAAACTCGGTGGGCAAGAGATTGATTATGGATCAGACCTTGATGTTGTCTTTGTTGCACCAACCGATACTGCCAAAATTCATAAACTACAGCCTGTTGCCGCCGAAATTATGGATTTATTGAATCGTTCAACCGCCGAAGGGATTGTATTCAAAACCGATGCTCGGTTGCGTCCTGACGGCGAAAAAGGGCTTCTGGTGAACACAATCGACGCTTATGAAGAGTATTATCGTAAAAGGGCGCAGTTGTGGGAGATTCAATCATTGAGTCGCAGCAGACCAGTAGCAGGAGATTTAAAAACGGGCGAGGCATTCCAATCGCTTGCGCGGAATTTGACCAATTTCAAAACGCCATCGCTTCCTTTATCCGCATACAAAGAGAACTGGAAAGAAGAGATAATGAAAATGCGTGAACGGATAGAAAAGGAAAGGACACCCGACGGAAAGGAAGACATCGCAATTAAAACAGGGGCAGGCGGGTTAATGGACGCGGAGTTTATAGCCCAAACATTGTGTCTTGAACAGGGATGGTATGAACCTAATACGTTGCGCGCCCTTAAAAAAGCGCAGTCAGAAAATGTAATCCCGGATGCGGACATATTAATTGAAAATTACAACATCCTTCGAAGGATAGAAGGAATTTTACGGAGATGGAGTTACGAAGGCGAGGTTATGCTCCCTGATGACCCTGCGCCTTTTTATAGAGTATCTGTTAGATGCGGTTATAGTTCACCGGAAGAGTTCAGAGAGGCTGTAAAAACTTGTCGCTCCACAATACGAAAAGTTTATAAAAAATATTTTAATCTGGATTAAAAATTAATATCGGGTATAACAATAAGGTATACAAGTAATGACTGAATCAGAAAACACATCGCAAACAGGTGTAAAATCCAACGTGCTTATCGTGGATGATGAGGCAGAATTACTTCAAATGGTGCAAATCGCACTTAAACGTTCGGGACATAAAGTCTGGGTATCTAAGGATATGGATGGAGCGCGAAATTTAATTCAATTAAACCCAATTGAAATTGTTCTGGCAGATTTGACCATTGAAAAAGAAAACGATGGTTTAATAATATTAGACGAACTCATTCCTCGCGCCCCAGATATTGCAGTTGTTATTATGACAGGTAATCACGATGTCCAGACTGCAATTACGTGCCTTCGGAATGGCGCTTTTGATTATTTACTAAAACCGTTCAATCTCAATGAACTAATTTCTGTTGTAAATAAGGTTGCCGAACGTCGGTATAAAATGATTGAACAACGCAACCGCATTGAAGAACAAATAATAGTTCTTAGCAGATTCCCCTCGGAAAGCCCCAGTCCGGTGTTGCGCGTCAAAACTGATGGCACCATTCTTTATGCCAATATGGCAAGCCTGCCACTCTTAAAAGAATGGAATTGCGGAATGGGGCAAAAAGTTCCTGAATTCCTTAAAAATTTTATAATTGAGACATTTAAAGCTGAAAGACAACAGGACATAGAGGTTCAGAGTAATGGTAGAATTTATTCTTTTACCGTAACTCCAATTAAAGATTCCGATTTTGTCTATGTTTACGGGCACGATATAACCCGATTAAAAGAGACTGAACGCGAACTAACTATATTAAAAAATCAGGCGCAAGAAATGGCGCTGCACGACCCTTTGACCGGTCTGCCAAATCGCATCTTGTTTGAAGACCGATTAGAACAGGCAATCACTCAAAGCCTGCGCGGCGGCACAAAAACCGCTATCGCGTTTTTCGATATCGATAATTTTAAACAAATAAATGACACTTACGGTCATAAGGTTGGAGACCAACTCCTTATCAAGATTGCTAATTATGTGAAAGAAGCCACACGCCGAGCAGACACCGTCGCCCGATGGGGTGGCGATGAATTAATTCTACTTCTGACAGGTTTGCACAATCAGGAAGAAGCCAATTTTGTATGTGAACGGATTCGTAGGTCTGTGCAGGAAAAATTGCGAGATGATGATCTCGGAATTTCTGCTACTCTAAGTATGGGTGTTGCAGTTTGTCCTGATGACGCTCAAACCACTGAACTATTAGAACAACAAGCCGATACTGCTTTATATGCGGCAAAGCGCAGAGGCAAAAATATGGTAGTCCTATTTTCGGATACTGATTATGTGAACATATTTCAGCAAAAAGCGCGACTTGGAATTCTTTTAAGACAAGCGATAGATAATAATAAAATCGTTCCATATTATCAACCAATTATTGAAACAAAAACCAAAAGAATAGTGGCGATTGAAGCCCTTGCTCGCTGGTTTGAAACAGAACTCGGTTGGGTTCCGCCGTCAACCTTTATCTTGATGGCAGAGGAAGAAGGCTTGATTGATAGCCTTGGAGAAAAAATCGCCACAAAGGCATTTAACGATTTTAAAATACTTCGTCAAAATAATTTACAAATATCATTGAATCTCAATGTTTCTTTAAGACAGATGTATTCAATAGATTATGTTGAAAAACTTCTTCAATTAACAAAAAACTATCATCTTGAACCAGAGTGGATAACCATTGAAATAACCGAAAGTCAGGCGCTTGTTGGAAGTATAAAAAGGGGAAACCCACTTAAAGAAATAGCAAGCGCTGGTTTCCGTCTTTCCATAGACGATTTTGGTCAGGGATATTCTTCGTTCTCTTCGCTGCAAGAAATGCCGTTGAACGAATTAAAGATTGATATGAGTTTTGTCCGAAATATGAAGACAGAAAAAGGTTTGAGAATTGTCAAAGCGATAGTGGAACTTGCAAAAATTCTTGATTTAGGGACAATCGGCGAAGGTGTGGAAGATAAAGATGAGTATGAAATCCTTTCAGAAATTGGCGTTGATAAACTTCAAGGTTATTATATAGGTCAACCAATGGCTTTTGAAGAGATTACAAATTATCTGGATACAAACCTGAAAATCCTTACATAAGACCGACCGCCTTTGCGATACGCGTGCACAAATAAGCAACCCCACCTGCTGCAGGCAATGTAAATACCCATGCCCAAGCCATCTGTTCAACAACAGTCCATTTGACCGCGCTTAATCGCTTGGTTGCCCCAACACCCATAATAGAACCAGCAATAACATGAGTGGTTGATAGAGGCACACCACCCATTGAAGCAATAGAGATAACAGTTGCGGCGGCTGACTGCGCTGCAAATCCATGAATTGGCATCATTTTAAATACATTTTTCCCCATTGTTTGAATTATTTTCCAACCGCCAGCAGCCGTGCCACTAGCAATTGCAAGTGCGCAAATTAATTTGACCCAGAATGCAATTTCAAATGTCGGTGTTTTTAAAAATCCAAATATATCCGGGACGTTGTTAAACACCCCTGATTGGGTGGCGGTGTAAAGTGTTAAAGTAATTATTCCCATTGTCTTTTGCGCATCATTATGCCCATGTTCAAAACTCATCCACGCTGCGCTTAACCATTGAACCTTTCCAAATGTCTTGTTCAAAATTTGCGGTGAGGTGTTCCTAAAGATTACAACTAACAGTCCCATTATTAAGAATCCAATTAAAATTCCAGCCGTTGGCGCCACAAACATTGGAATAACCACTTTATACAAAAGCCCTGTATGTTCAACTGTGGTATGAGGAGAGAGCATCATAACTTTTCCGGCTTCTGACACTACCAAATTTATAGTATTTGTCCCCAGAGTTACAACATTAGTTCCAGGTTGGAGCGCCCCAATATTGTTGACAGAATCAAGAACATCTTGTGGCGCTGGAACAACCATCAGTTTAGTTACAACTTTAGTTCCCGCCCATTTAACAGCGCTTAGGCTACCGTGCGCGGCGCCTATTGCAGCACCACATAAGCCACCTATCAATGCATGGCTTGAACTTGATGGAAGCCCCAACCACCAGGTAAATAAGTTCCACGAGATTGCGCCCATTAATGCGCAAATCATTGAGATAGAATTTATATATTGCGTATCTACAAGTCCTTGCCCGATAGTCTTTGCCACTGCCACGCCAGCCATTGCGCCAACAAGATTCATTACTGCCGACAATGTTATCGCCTGCGCCGGCGTCATCACCCGCGTAGCCACAGAAGTCGCAACTGCATTGGCGGTGTCGTGAAAACCATTAATATACTCAAAAATAAGAGCGATGGCTATTACGGTTAAGATGAGCGCCATATACTTGTTATGAATATTTAAGAAGAATGCGATACATTACATTGCCAGCAGACCGACATCTATCCATCACCTTTTCAAGCGTCTCGTAAAGGTCCTTTAATATCAAAACCTTCAATGGGTCGTATTTGCCCGAGTAGAGCTCGCAAACAAGTTCTTTCAATAACTCGTCTCCTTTAACCTCTACCTTATGAAGATTTTGGTTAAGTTCCATCAATTTTGCCGAATCCTCTTTTTTAAGGGCTATTAACATCTCCTCAAGAATATTGAGCATCTCTTCTATTAAAGATGCGTGGCGTGAAAAATCAAGTTGTTGAACAGAATTGCGAGCAACATTGTATCGCTCGGCAAACTTCTCAATCGTCTTTGGGATTTTATAAAGAGAGTTAGCTAAATCTTCCAAGTCTTCCCTGTCAAACCCCGTTACAAATGTTTTACACAACAAGGTCTTAACCTCAACCGCTATCTGCTTGTTTCTCTGGCGGGCATTCGCTAACTTTGTAAGTTCATCGTTCCCAGCCTTATTTTGAATAATAAGCTTCAGTGATTTTACGCTCTCTTTTGCCTCTTCAATACTTTGCGCGAAGAGTTCAAAAAATTTTGTATCGTGCCCTAATAATCTTTGCAGTGAAAACATAATTTCTCCACACTCTTATGAGGAACAATTTCCTCGATTCTCATATTATTAGAATATTAAAGGCGTAATCAAGAATATTAATAAAAAAATTTTTATCACAACCATCCCATAACAAAAATAAAAAGTGCTGGCATTTTAAAACTCCGAAGGAGTGGCAGGATTATAGCATAGACATCAACACAGGAGAAAACCACGCCAGTGGTGACAGAGCAATAATTTAAACTCCAATAATGGCTCTGTCACCGCTGTGGGCGGTTTATGATGTTTTTGTATTCCGTTTGCTATCATAATGTCACCTGCTTTCGCAGGTTTTAAAATGTGTTAAAAATCCCTGAAAAATCAGGGGTCAGGGCTTGATTTTTACCAATTATGGGATGATAGTGTTCCAGATAGTGTTCCAGAAATAA
>JAKPVM010000053.1 GCA_029572555.1 Verrucomicrobiota bacterium
TTAAATCCTCTAATCCCTCAAATTTTAATTCAGTTATCAAACCTCCACCACCTCCCCGCCAAATGCTGCATTTAACATTTTGACAATACTTAGCATTTCATCATCAGTCTGAGTTTCTTTAACAACATCGGAAATCAATATATTTTTCAGCTCAGGCATTTCTTTTGTTCGCACTAAAGCCGCCGTATTCCATGCCAGGGTAATCAATTCATTAGATCGCTTAATGTGTCGCTTATCGTACCCTTCCGCCATTTCATAGAATTCAGCAGGCGTAAGCTCCCAGAATTCAAAAGGTTTTAATTCTAAATAAGTAATTCCAAAATCAAATTCTGCGGAAAAATCCTTCCATTCAGGTTCTTCTTCCGCAGTTACTCGTTTTTTGGGTTCGATACCTCATACGCTGCATTTATTGCCTCGCAGACCTTTTCTGTAATATAAGGAATGCTGTCGGCATATTCGTCAACCAAATCGCTGACCTGTTCCAATGTCAAGTCTTTTATTTCCTTTTTAAGCATTACAAATAATACTGTATTTAATGTTGTTACCGACAATCCCGTCTGCATTTCTTTGCCGAGTTCAGGAATTGTTTTTTTAGATAATTTTTCATATTGAATTTGTGAACCCATGCCAAACCGCAAATTATAAGGCTTGTCAAGTTCTATAACTACAAAAGGTATTGCCATAAACTCCTCCTTATTCTAAAAAAAGGCAGGTTTCCCTGCCTCTTATTCTGCCGCCCTTGCTACACTGATAGTATATTTTTTAGTAGCTTTGTTTTCTTCCGTTACCTCAATGGTAATTTTTGTTATACTTCCTGCGGCTCCAAGCGTTATGTCGCCCGATGCCTGTCCGGTTGCAACTACGCTTCCATTAACTTTTATTGTGCCTGCTGCCGTTGGTGTAACCTTAACCGTTGCCGTTTCAGCTGCTGCCGTTGCAATATATTCAAGGGTTGCTGCTGCAAACGCAGGAACTAATGTTGCGCCCGTCATGGTCATATCGGACAATCCTGTAGACCGAGCTATTGTCAGCACCGGCTTTCCACTAACCTTTATCGTGGCGCTAAACGGAATTCCATCATCCGTTGGAGTATCTCCAACTTTTATATTAGTAATCAAGCCATTAAAATCCCACTGAGCACCTGTGCTTGCTGGGAATATTATAGTTGCAGCTTTAATCGCCCTTGCAGCACAATCTGCCACCATTGCAAGCTGTCCGTCTGCATCTTCATGGTCAAAGAACCCTGAAATAGGAACAGCGCCAGCATCTAAAAGCCCCGCTATAAATTCCTTGAACGCTCCTTCGCTGTCATGCGTGGTTACATCTACGGTATCGACATTAAATTCAACACCGCCTATATTGTTAAGGGATGCAACCTGTTTACCGTCCCAATTAAACTTAGTACCAAATGCGTGTGTTTTTTTACCCATTTTTTAACTCCTTTCAAATGTTATTTCAAATTCTAAATCCTCATAAAATACTTTTACTGTTCCGTCTGCCGATTTCTCCATGCTGCTAAATTCGTTTTGCAATTCTATTTTCTGCACTTGTATGCCTTCCAAAATTCCCTGATAGTCGCAAAGCGCTTTCTTTATCTGCTCTGCCACAGGTTTTACAGCGCCCTTAGTATTTGCTTGAGCTGTAAATTGATATATAGGTCTTTCGGTTTTGCATTGACCATCTAAAAAATGGTCCTTATTGTCGCTCACCTTAATCCAAAACACCGCCGGCAATGTTACTCCCTGCGG
>JAKPVM010000075.1 GCA_029572555.1 Verrucomicrobiota bacterium
AACCTATGCAGGCATTGTTTTTATGGGGGATGACAGCTGGGGGTGGGGTTTATCAATAATGAGTGGAAATGTTTATCATAGAGTATCTACTGGAAGTAGCAAGGATAGTTGGACAATAGAATCATATAACGAAGCCAAATATCCAAATGGGTGGCATCATATGGTAGTTACCGACGATGGAACAAAAAGAAAATATTATAAAGATGGAGTGTTTATTGCTGAACATACAAACACGCTCACAAATTCTGGAAGCAACAAACAACTATCCATAGGAAGATGGGGCAGCTATACAGGGGCAGATGGTTATTTTTCTGGTCTCATTGACGAAGTCCGCATTTACAATCGGGCGCTGTCTCCAGAAGAGGTATTGCAACATTATCGCGGTATTTTTGTTAATGAAACAGGTTTGGTTGGGTGCTGGCATATGAATGAAGGAAGCGGAGACGTGGTTGGCGATAGTTCGGGAGAGGGAAACAATGGCACAAGATATGGGGCAACTTGGGAATATATTGGTGATCCTCTATGGCGATTATTCAACATTAAAGTAGATTATCTTAGAATTTTCGCGGAAAGAATTGTCGTTTTTAGCAATGTAGTAAAAAAGAGCGCAAAGACATTTGTTGAGAACATTACCGCTGGCGTTAATTTGGCAATAACTTGTGTAAAGGTATTTTCGGAAACAATCAATGTTGTTGTTTCAATGTTTAATCAGGCGGTCAAGACATTTGCCGAAACAATAAAAATCAATTCTCAAAAGATCGTCATTTTCGCCACCAAAGTTTTAATTGAGCAAATCGTGGTGGGAATTATCTATTCGCAAATTTTGACTGCGGCAAGGACATTAACCGAAATCGTCAAAGTTGCCGGCAATGCCTTGAAAAACACCGGCCGGCAATTAAGCGAGAGCGTGCAGGCCGTTGATAGCATTGTCAGGGAAACCGGCCGGATATTTACGGAAACAATTTCGATCGTTCAAACTTATTTAAGCAATTCCGCGCTCCATATTGTTTTAAGCGAGACGGTTCAGGTGGCGTGGCAGCATTTGAAAACCTACGCCCACACTTTCAAACAGTTTATCAAAATCAGCGTGCCGACGTCGCCTTTCGCTATCGGCAAGGTATTTATCCAAACGATTGTCGGAAGCACGGTTTGGGCATTTGAAAAGACGCAGTTTATTGAACTCACGGATCATCTGAAAGCTGGCGTCAGCGTTGTTAAGGCAACAGCGCGCACCTTCGTTGAGAGGATTAAAATGGCGGCTGATGTCATTATCCGCTATATCGGCCGGCTCTTTGAGGAAGGCATAATCATCAATCCATCTCATTTTCAAGAGGAGCTGCATTTGCTTTATGGCCGCGTCTTGTCAGAAAGTTTTAAGGCGGCGGCCGCGCTTGGCGGCTGGGTAGTGGGCAAATTGTTAATTCAACCGGTCAGGGTTTTGGACAGCGTCATCAGGCAAAGCACGCTCTACAAAACGCTGTCAGATGCCGTCATTGTCGCTGGGAGCGCCTTTTTCCGCGCTGGATTGGTCTTGGTTGATGTTATTAGTGCAATATCGGGTAAAACGGTGGCTATCGGCAGAATACTCGCACAGCGCGTTAAAATGGCCGATACGACGCGATTTAAGAAAACCCAGTATAAGATACTCACTGACCGCATTTCCGCCTCAATGGCGCTGGTAAAAGCGACAGGCAGGGCGTTTGTAGAGGCGCTTGCGGCCGGCGGCGCATTGGGAAGTTGGGCGATCGGCAAGCTCTTTATCCAGCCGATTAAGTCCTTTGATAATTTTGTTGGCGTTTGGACGCTTGGCCGCACCTTTGACGAGGTTGTGAAGGTGGTTGATACGGTGGCCAGCCAAGCCGTCAAGATTTTTACGGAAGCAATCGCAGTAGCCGGAACTTTTGTATTAGGCACAATTTCCAAAGTTGTGATTGAAGTTGTGAATATGGTTGACACGATAACCAAATCATTGCCGAAAGTATTTGAGGAAGTTATCACAGCTACCGGCGAAGCGTTTAATCAGGGCGGCAAGATATTTGTTGAAAGCATAATGGCGGCCGGCACATTTGTTTTGGGGACTATTTCCAAACTCTTAATTGAAATCGTCAGGGTTTATGACACCTATGTCAAAGCGTGGACTTTGAGCCGCGTATTTTCCGAAACGATTAAAATGGTCGGCAACACTTTCACCGAAGGCGGCTTGATATTTGCGGAAGCCGTCAGCGTAGCCGGCACATTCGTTTTAGGCGCTATCTCAAAGGTCTGCATTGAGATTGTCAGCATTGCGCATAGCGCCGTGTCTGCAATAATGCGTGTTTTTGAGGAAGTCGTGATCGTGGCCGGCAATGCCTACAATCAGAGTGGAAAGATTTTTGAGGAAATTGTCAGCGTCGTTGGCGCATTCGTTTTAGGCACAATTTCAAAATTATTGATTGAGGTTGTCGTCGTTGGTGAGAATTTAGCGCGCGCGGTCAGCCGGACTTTCACGGAAACGATTGAGGTTTTAACCGATTATATTGTTACCGGAACGACAATGTTTGTGGAAACAATCAAGATAACCGGCGCAATGGCCGGCAATGCTATTGGCCGCATATTCAATGAAGTGGTATCGGTCGGCTGGTCAAAAATCAAGTTAGTATTAAACGGCATACAAGTTGGCCTTTGGAAAAAAATCGGTCGTGTAACGGACGGTGTCTGGTCAAAGGTGCAAAGGATTACCGGCGACTGGCGCAAGGTTAGCCGAAACGATAATTGAAATGACATTAGAAAATCTACAATTTATCATATCGTTATTGACCCTTTTGAGCTTCATTTTTGTGGCTTATAGGACATTCCACGATCCGGACATTAAGGCGGACAAATCAATTTCATTGCTTAAAGACCAAATCCAATATGAAAGGAAAATCACTGATAAAGCGTTTGAAACCCAGCAAAATTGTTTGCATAGCTTGGAAAAAGAGATTAGCGAACAAAAAGAAGCTATTCAAGTTCTCAACGATACAGTTATTAAATTGTCAACGATAATTGAGGAAAGAATACCGAAAAAAACAAACCTATGAACATTATTGAAATACGCGATTTAAATCTTGGCGCAATATCGGATAGTCAATTTCAGGGCCAGAAAAACAGCGTGGCTGAAATGGTTGGCTTTGACATTCACAGCGAGCCGGGCATTTTGAAACATAACCAAAAACTGACAAAGGAAAGCGGCGCAACGATTGATGATTTAGTTAAGAAAATACTCCCTTGTTCTGACGGAAACACTTATCTTTTCGGTTCAACTAACGGCAAGATTTGGAAGCGCACCAGCGCAGGGGTATATTCTCTTGAAGCGACTGCCGCTCCAGCCGCTGGTGGCGCTGGTATTATGGACGCGTGGGAATATCAAGGTTATATCTATTACACAATGCAGAGCCGTCTTGGGAGAGTGGCAGTAGGCGCGCCAACAGATTGGGCAACGCGCAATGATAGCTGGGCGACTTTCACTAATACTGACGCCTTATATCACCCCTGCCAAGAAGTTAATGCTGTGTTGTATATCGGGGACGCAAATTTAGTGGCGCAGGTTGATGCTGGCGTTTTCTCTGCTGACGCGTTGGATATTGAAAAACCATATCGGATTGCTTCTTTTGGAAAATCACTTACCAATCTTTTAATCGGCACTTTTGTTAATTCATATCGCAGCTGGACGCAGATTTTTAACTGGAATACGTGGTCAATAGACAGCTTTCAAAGTTCTGATGATATACCAGAAATCGGGGTTAGCTGCTTCTTAAAAACCGATAATTTTAACTTGGTATATGCTGGATTAAAAGGAAATTTTTATCTCTACACCGGCACGCAGCTTGAACAATACAAAAAGATACCGGGTAGCTGGAATGGCTCAAACGCGGCTACAATCAATCCTAATGCGTCTTGCAATATGTTTGGATTGCCTCTTTTCGGACTTTCAAATTCGTCAGGCAATCCAGCAAAACAAGGGATTTATTCGTTGGGCGGATATGACCGCAATTATCCGAAGGTTTTGAACTTTGAATGGGCAATTTCTACTGGCAATATGTCCAACGTGGAAATCGGGGCGATTGAACTTGCAGGGACAACACTTTTGGTTTCTTGGAAAGATACTACCAGCGGTGTTGCAGCTTATGGCGTTGATAAATTAGATACCACTGCCAAAGTCGCCAGCGCCTATTTTACAACACGCGTTATTGCTATTGGACGGGGCGATAAAAAAGAATTGTCAGGATTTGTGGCTTACAGGTCTTTGCCAGATGACGCCACAATCAAGGTTTATTATAAAAACAATTATGCGGCGAGTTGGGTTGAAGCGACCACCGTCGTTGATACCGACCGAAAAATAGTTATCGTCAAAGATAAATTCCCAGAAGCCAACACGCTTCAAATAAAGGTTGAGAGCAACGCTGCTACTGGTGCTAATGCAAATAACGCACCAGAGATTGAGGGCGCAGAGTTCACATTTGAATAAATAATATGGCAGATAAAATAATCGATCCATTTACCAATATAGATTTAAGGCAACTTCCTGCCGCTGATCCGTCCAACGACCCGATTTTTCTTTCTAATTTGCAGGCATTGAACGTCGGGCAGGGCGGCGGAAATGTTTTTAGAGCAGATAAACAAGGTATATGGTTAGGCGGCAAAACATTTGATGTTGCCAATTTTAGCGTAACAATGGACGGCGCAATGACTGCTAATTCTTTTAATGTTGTCGGAGGAACTTATAACAGCGCCGCCAGCGGGGCAAGAGTTAGGATATTTCCCGATGCTAATACTGGCATACAGGTAATAGACGATACTGGAGCTGATGTTTTCAAATGTCTTATTGGCGGGGATAATGTCGGAGATGTCTTAATTGGCGATTATGGCAATGATAAGGGTATTTTATGGGATAAGAGCGCGGCAGTGCTTAATGTTAAGGGCTCG
>JAKPVM010000096.1 GCA_029572555.1 Verrucomicrobiota bacterium
AATGGCTCTGTCACCGCTTTGGGCGGTTTATGATGTTTTTGTATTTTGTTTGCTATAATCCTATCACCTGCTTTCGCAGGTTTGGTTTATATCATTTTTACAAACCTAAAAAAATTCATTCATAACATATCAAGGGATTAAAAAGATTAAATTAACAGGGATAGACAGGATAAACAGGATATTTTACAAGATGAACAAGATACAAAAGATAAACAAGATACAATTTTTTTATCCTGTATATCCTGTATATCCCTGTTAAATAAAAAATCCGTGTAAATCTTATGTTTTTCTTTTGTTTCCATAAGCAAGAATCCCTGTGATAAATCCGCGTTTATCAGCGTTTTTAAATATTTGCGAACATTGCGAGAAATTTCCATACTAACTGTTTTCGCAGCTTAACGAGGCTGTTTATATTATTGTGTCAATTCAACAAATATTTACCCATATATCCAATTGTAATTTGTTTGCTAATGATTGAGGAAAAAAGGGATAAAAATTTCCAAAAGTGAAAAATGCATTAAAAACCCCCTGAAAAATCAGGGGGGTAAGGTTTGACTTTTACCAGTTATGGGATGATAGTGCTCTTAAATCTATCATTTTTCTGATTGAATTCGTTTCTTTGGTCAATTATTGTCTGTTTTTATAAAAAACTCAATTTTGCTTTTTTAATATTTATGATTTAATTAAGATACTGAATTATGGCAAAAGAACAAACAAAAGTGGAAAAGCCCTCAAAGTCAAAAGATACTCCGGCAGCACGCTGGATTTCTTATAGACCCGAGATAAAAGTTTTAGATTGCACAATTCGCGATGGCGGGTTGATGAATAACCATCAATTTGAAGACAGGATCGTCAAGGCTGTTTATGATACCTGCGTCCAAGCGGGAATAGATTATATGGAGATTGGTTATAAGGCTTCGCGCAGAAACATTGTAGTTGGCGAATATGGATGTTGGAAATATTGCAAAGAAGAAGACATTCGCCGGATTGTCGAGGATAATCCGACGTCACTTAAACTATCTATAATGGCTGATGCCGAAAAATGCGATTATAAACAGGACATATCGCCGAAAAAAGAGAGTGTGATAGATATGGTGCGGGTTGCAACTTATATCCATCAGATTCCACTTGCCCTTGATATGGTCAAGGATGCTAACGACAAAGGTTATGAAACAACGATCAATTTGATGGCGATAAGCACTGTGCCGGAACGCGAACTTGACGAGGCGCTTGAACTTCTTGCTGAATCGGAAGCAGGCGCCATTTATCTTGTCGACAGTTTTGGTTCACTATACAGCGAACAGGTGCATTATCTTGTTAAAAAGTATTTCCGCTATGCTAAACCTACACAAAAGGAAGTGGGTATACACATGCACAACAATCTTCAACTTGCATTTGCAAATACAATTGAAGGTATCATTCTTGGCGCAAATATGCTTGATTCCACTATCGCAGGTCTTGGCAGAGGCGCAGGAAATTGTCCCACTGAACTATTAATCGGCTTTTTGCATAATCCTAAATATAAATTGCGTCCAATACTTGACTGTGTTCAAAATTATGTCGAACCAATGCGGGAAAAATTGCAGTGGGGTTTCGATTTACCATATATGATAACCGGTTTTTTTAATCAACACCCGCGAGCAGCTATTAAATTCAAGGCGCAGAAAGAAAAAGGTAGTATTCTTGAGTTTTACGATTCATTTAAAGACGAATATTAAACCTTGACTTTATAGGTATGTGTGAGGAAGATTAGTTTTTATAGTGGCGCGTTCGTCTATCGGCTAGGACACGGCCCTCTCAAGGCTGAAAGACGGGTTCGATCCCCGTACGCGCTACCAATTTAAATATTATGGGACCATTTCAAATAATATTCAGTCCGACAAGCGCGGCAGAACTAACAAAGATGCCGAAAGAATTGCAGTTAAAAATACTCGGCGAATTCCGTGGTCTGCCTTCGGACACTATTTCCACTGAAATGGAAAATTATGGCAAACTTCAGCGCGGAGGCAGGGTGTTGTACAGGTTCAGGGTCGGAGATTACCGCATCTATTTTGAAAAACATAAACTTGGTATCGTTGTCCATAGGATTCTTCATCGCAATACTTTAAAGGACTTTTTATTCAGGTCAAAACTTCCAATCGCTGAGGATGAAAATCTGCAAGAAAATCCGAAATTCTGGGAAATGGTGGAAACTAAGAACTAACTTAAAATTTGGCATAATTGCTGCTAAAAAGTCTTGCTTTATTTAAATTGGAATTTATTTTTTAGTTGATTATTAAAATGTTCTTTGAAAAATTAAATGCGACGCGCTACAGGTTTGGAAAGTTGATTTTGAATTATGGTCATTGACCGATTACAACAGCAGAGGTTAGAATTTAAATATCTAATCACGGAAGATACTGCACTTGCGGTCAGAGATTTTGTGAGCGCATATCTTGAAATTGATGAATATGGTGTGCCCCGGGAAAACCTGTCATATTCTATTCATAGTCTATATCTTGACACCGACGACCTTGAATGCTATTGGGCAACAATTAATGGAGAAAAAAATCGGTTTAAATTACGATTAAGATTTTATGAAAATCGCCCAAATTCGCCTGTATATTTTGAAATAAAACGACGAAGCGATAGGGCAATCCTAAAACAACGCGGACCTGTTAAGCGGGGGGCTGTTCAGGAATTACTAAACGGACAGATGCCAAACTGGGATTTTATGGTAAGTAGCGACCCGAGACACTTGACTGCGGTTCAGCGTTTTTGTGAATTGATGATGGAAAAGCGCGCGACCCCAAAGTCGCACGTTGCGTATTTTAGAGAGGCTTGGCTTTCCCATGACAGCAATGCCATAAGGGTAACGTTGGATAGACAAGTGCGATGTGAACCTGAAAGAGAAGCAAAATTAGACACCGAAATTAAAAAACCAATTTATCCATTCGGCAACCACGTTGTTTTAGAACTTAAATTTACAAGCAAATTTCCAAACTGGTTCAAAGACCTTGTGCACAATTTTGGATTAGTGCAAGTCGCGGCTTCAAAATATGTTGATGGCATTATTGCTGGTGGAACGAGGATTTTTGCTCACGGCTTTAAAAAAGATGTTGAAATAGTTAATACAAGAGTGTTATTAAGAAAAAATAGTCTTGAAAAAATTTTAGCAGGACAAATTATAAATAGAAAGTTTGAAAAATGACAGACTGGTTGTTAAGAGGTGATATTGCGCAACAACCGTTGGATATTTACGTGTTGTTGCTTTCAATACTTATTGCTTTTTTAGGCGGTAAGTTGATAGCGTGGACCTACATTATAACCCATTCAGGGCTATCTTACTCAAGGTCATTTGTTAATTCGCTTATTTTGTTGCCAGTAATAGTAACGCTCGTGATGAATGTCTTGCAATATAATCTCGTTACCGCATTCGGAATGATGGCTGTGTTTGCAATTGTTCGTTTCAGAAACATTTTGCGGGATACCCTTGATACATCATTTATTCTTTGCGGTCTTGTTCTGGGAATGGCAACTGGAACACAACGGTTTTCAATAGCTGTTATTGGATGTATAGCAATAGTTACTCTACTATTTTATTTATGGATTACTTCATTTGGCACGCGCCATCGTTACGATTTAATACTTAACCTCCATTGGAGCCGTCCATTAAGGGATATTCCGGATTTATCAGCCCTCCTTGAACGACACAGTTGGAAAACCCACCTCGCCAGTCAGCGCGCAAGTGAGGGTTATGAAGGAGCAGACCTTTCATATAGACTCTTATTGAGAAATCCAGCCCGCATTGAGGATTTATTAAATGAACTCAGGGCTTTTGAAGGGGTTTCACGAGTAACAACAATGAAATCTGAAGAGGAATCGGAGATATAAATGAAACGTTTACCAAAAATCCCAAGTCCACCATTACATTACTGGAACTTCTTCCGACAAAACATCCTTCCTATCATAGGGTTTCTTCTGGCTCTTTATGCAGCCATTATGTTGTGGAGACAGCACATTGGGCCGGCGAATGTTATCGGAGAAGTTGAAATGGTCAGGGCTAACCTAACCACCACTGTTGATGGTACCGTTAAGGATTTAAATGTTGACCTTTTGCAAAGGGTTTACAAAGGACAGCCGATATGCACGATTGAAATCTTTGACCCGGATCTTACAAAAGCCTCACTCGCAGCCATTGCGGCTGACCTTGAAACTCTCAGGGTTAGAATGATTACAGACCAGCGCCGAAACAATACAGATTACGAACAATTAAGATTGGATCTGATGACAAGAAAAGTTGAACTTGAAACTGAACGTGTCAACCTTGAATATGCCAAGACAGAGTACGAAAGGACTTATAGACTTTTCAAAGAAGGTAGTGATACTGAATTTCAATTAAATTACTGGCGGGGACAACGTGATATGTATCAGGCTATGGTCAATGAGTTGGAAAAACTTGTTAGCGACCTTGGAGAAACTGTTGAACGTATCAAGCCTTTGGTCTCCTCGTCAGAGATAGAGGGCTCAATTAACAAGTTAATCTCCGACACCATCACCGCCAAACAAATTGAAATTGAACAGTTAAATAAACCGACAGTGTTGAAAGCACCAATAGACGGATTTGTAAGCGCGATATATTTCAAGTCCGGTGAAAAAGTACCTGCTAGAACCCCTGTGGTTACCATCAGCGCAACAAATGCAACTCGTATCCTTGCTTATGTTCGGCAGCCTCTAAATGTTAAACCTGAGGTTGGCGATACAGTTGAAATAAGAACAAAAAGCCAAGATAGAATGATAGGTTTTGGAACAGTCATTGAAGTCGGAGCCCAGTTAGAGCCAATTACTGCCTCATTAACAGCCTCCCTAATGGCATATATGCCTAATATTACCACAGTTGGCCGCACCCCCGATGGACAAAGCATTACTGAATATGCTTTGCCATTTTTCGTTTCTATCCCAGATAAAATGCCGATTATTCCCGGCGAAGTCGTTGTGTTAAATTTAATCAAGAAAAATTAAATTTTTCCTTTGTTTTACCTGAATCATTAGAATAAATATTGGAAATAGTTATAATACCGACCAGCCGTAGGCTGGCATTATTAACGAAGGAGTGGCAGGATTATAGCATAGAAAACCAACCTCACATCCAAACCCACGACAGTTATCTGTAATATATTAACCAGCCGTAGGCTGGCATTTTAAAACTCCGAAGGAGTGGTAGGATTGTAGCAAAGACATTAACACAGAGGAAAACCCCGTTAGGGGTGACAGAGCGATAATTGAGAATCTAATCATCAAAATTCAATGGCTCTGCCACCGCTTTCAGCGGTTTATGATTTTTTGTATTTTGTTTGCTATCATAATGTCACCCGCTTTTGCGGGTTTTGAAATGTGTTTATACTATTTTTACAAAAAAATTTATTAATAATATCAACCAGCCGAAGGCTGGCATTTTAAAACTCCGAAGGAGTGGCAGGATTATAGCATAGACATTAACACAGAGGAAAACCCCGTTAGGGGTGTCAGAGCAATAATTGAGAAATCCAATAATGGCTCTGCCACCGCTTTCAGCGGTTTATGATGTTTTGTATTTTGTTTGCTATCATAATGCCACCCGCTTTTGCGGGTTTGGTTTATATCATTTTTACAAACCTAAAAAAATTCATTCATAACATCAACCAGCTGGCATTCTGAAACTCCGTAAGGAGTGGCAGGATTATAACATAGACATTAACACAGAGGAAAACCCCGTTAGGGGTGTCAGAGCGATAATTGAGAAATCCAATAATGGCTCTGTCACCGCTTTCAGCGGTTTATGAGGTTTTTTATTTTATTTGCTATCATAATGCCACCCGCTTTTGCGGGTTTGGTTTATATCATTTTTACAAACCTAAAAAAATTCATTCATAACATCAACCAGCTGGCAT
>JAKPVM010000097.1 GCA_029572555.1 Verrucomicrobiota bacterium
TCCAACCATCAAAATTCAATGGCTCTGTCACCGCTTTCAGCGGTTTATGATATTTTTATATTTTGTTTGCTATCATAATGTCACCTCTTACGAGGTTCTTTTGTGATGCCAGCATTCTTGCTGGCATTTTTTAACCATCGATAGATGGTGGCAGGATTATAGCATAAACATTAACACAGGGGAAAACCCCGTTAGGGGTGTCAGAGCGATAATTTAGATAATGGCTCTGTCACCGCTTTCAGCGGTTTATGATGTTTGTATTCCGTTTGCTATCATAATGCCACCCGCTTTTGCGGGTTTTGAAATGAGTTTATCCTTGTAAGGGAAGAACGCTGATGACGCAAATTAAACGGATTTACGCAGATTTTGATTTAAAATTGGATAGAGAGGATATTTTATAAGATACAAGGATACAAGATACAAGATACAAGAGACAAGATACAAGATACAAAGTTTAAGGATACAAGAGACAAGAATACAAGATACAAGGTATAAAGAGACAATTTTTTATCCTTTCTATCCTTGTTAAATTTCTTTTCCTTGTCATCTGTGTAAATCTGTTTCATCTGCGTAATCTGTGTTCCATTTTCGTTGACTAATGTAATGCCAACCTACGGCTGATAACGATAAATTTACCAGGAGGATGTGAAAAAGGATAAAAATTTCCAAAAGTGATTTTTAAAAATGTGTTAAAAATCCCTGAAAAATCAGGGGTAAGGGCTTGATTTTTACCAATTATGGGATGATAGTGTTCCAGATAGTGTTCCAGAAATAAACTTTCGGAAATAGAAAATCACTACATTAATTCAGCATTTAACGACAGAATATTGCGGAAATAAAATCAATCTGTGATGTAGATTTGCGCAAAATATCAAGCATTAGAACAGCCGACACAAACACGAATTAGAAGAAGAATTTGAAATTCAAAGCCAGTGTGCGGTCGCGCAACATTTCATTATAAAGGTTAAGGGGATTTAATTGGTAGTCGCGCTCAGTCAGGTTTAAGATGCTGATTCGGGCTTCGGCGTGCCGACGGGCAAAACGATAGCCAAAATGAAGATTAAAATGCCAAAAAGTATCGCCGGGGATATCCGGCGAGTATCCGCGATTTGACTGACTGAACATAGATGATTCTAACATACTGAAAAAGCCGCAACGATGGTTAAACATTGCGTAAAGGCGAAGGTTATGAAGAGTTGCCTCGTCAAGTTGCGGGGTTTGCACAGTGTAAGGCACTTCTTGCATTTCACGGTGCAGTCGGGCATCGCTCAATCTATATATTCCGCCGAACGAAAAATATTCGCCAATTAATTGATTAACAGCAAGGGTGATAGCCTTTTCTTCATATTCCAATCTTTCGTGGAAAAGGTCGGGTGCGGCAAGCGGAACAGTATTCGTCAATTCATAAACGCCGAGTCCGCGCGTTCCATCAGAAGTAAGCAACTCTGCAATTAAAGTGATGTAAGTGCCGGTGTTGAACCGCTGGTCGATGGCAATTCCGTAGGTTTCAAATTCGGTGCCGGGAACAAGCCCTACAACAGAATCCGGGATTAGCCCGCGAAATGCCTGGTTGAAACCCGCCATCTGAACAGGTTCCAATCTTACGCTATCATCAAAATACGTACCGCCAAGCGAGCGGGAGTACATAGCGCGCAGAGTAGTATTTTTATGCGGCGTAAAAGTTAAGCCGGCTTTTGGCGATACGTGGTCTGTGTGGATTTCGCCGGAGGAAAGCGGCGGCACTTCGCTATTGACGGGAAAACTTACCCAATCGTAAGCAATGCCAACGTGCAATTGCAACGGCTCAAATATTTGAAATGAATGATAGGCATAGAGACTTGCGCGGCGGACATCATAATCAAGTATCTGGCTTATTTGCGGGTATCTTGGAGCAAGGAATGGAGGAAAGGCGCCCAGCGGTGGTTGAGCGCTGCCGGGGGCAAGTGAAACAGAAGTGTATGCGTCAGCATACTGATAACGTCCGCCAGCGATTGTTATATGTTTCGGGGTTTGAAATATCTGTTGCACCTCGATTGAATAGGCTTCAAGTTTGTTGTTGAAATTGACGTCGAACGGGAAAATTCGCAACGGATTCACCGGCAGAAATGCGTCCGCTACATTTTTTTGAGGGCTTAAAATTCCAAACGATGGGTCGTGGAAAAGGAATTCATCTTCAATCCTGCTTGCAAGGATTAATGTATTTACGCCCGGTCGCCACTGTCGGTTATACCCTAAGAACAACCCCGGCTGTTGTCGCTCTTTTTGATTTCGAGCTATTTGAGGAGTAGACGGGTCATAATATTGAGTTAGGTCGCCGCTTTTTCGTTCAAGACCGTAAGCCTGAAAATAGATGCTGTCGGAGTCTGTAATTTGTTGTTTAACTTTTGCGGAATAAAAATGTTCATCTAACTTATTGTTTATATATTGTCCGTTGATATACCGATAAGAATAATCAATTGCGTAAGAGGTATTATCAATTGTTCCATACTGCGAAGCTCGTTCAATCCAGTCGCCACCGCTATAAAATTCTGTGCTTGAACTTAAGCCTAATTGTCGCTGCTTATCAAACATCCGCGAGTATTCTTGCTGGGAGACAAATTGAGAAAGCGAACCGGCGCCGGGCGGGGCAAGGAGATTTGCGAGAAGGAGTTCGCTCAACCACGGGGTTTCATAACGGAGATTGATTGTCCGCCTATCAATCAAATCTTCGTAGCTGTTCGCAAGGAATAGGTGCGCTGAGTAGTTTGCGTAATCGCTATTGACTGCCCTTGTTGCCTCGCGAACGCTTACCTCTTTCATTCCTGCGTCCTGATAAATTGCCGCTAAATTAGCGCTGCGAACCGCTTTATCCTGGTCAAGCAACATTTTAGAACGAAACAATTTTCTGTTTTCATTTAACTCGGCAGATTTCTCTAAATCTCTTACGCCGTCGTTAATCATATTTCTTTGCTGGTCAAACAACGCTGAATATAACCAGGCAGTAGGGTCGTTTGGGTCAAGCCGTTTAGATAAATTAATTTCCTTTTCTGCAAGGTCGCTTTTCTTTGTGTCGCTCCATGCCTTGCCAAGGTAACTTCTATAAATAGCCCGTTGCGGTTCAACTGTTGCTGCAACTTGCAGGTCTCGACGACCTTCTTCGGCGTTGCCGAGTCGGATTTTGCACAAACCGCGTCCAAACCACGCATAACCAAGTGCACCATCTATAGTAATTGCATTCTCAAACTGTGCCTGCGCTTCTTTTGTCCTGTTTTTTGCTGCGAGCAAAAATCCGTTCAAGGCAATGGCATAAGCATTCTTTGGTGTATATTTGAGGGCATAATCGATAGATTCAATAGCGCGGGCAGTTCTGCCAAAACTAAACTCAAGTTCGGCAACGCGGGAACGGGCAAATCCAAATTGAGGGTCTTTTGCGACGGCGCTTCGCGCAGCCTCAAGGGCTTTTTTAAGGTTAGCGCGTGATTGCTGATAATACGATTCAGCCATCCACTCGCTCGCAAGTTCAGGTTGAGTTGGCAGAATAAAATTTTGATATTTTATAGCAGCGATTGCCTGTCGCAGCGCATTAGAAAGCGGCGATGCAGTTGTAAGCGATTTTAAGTTTGCCTCTGTTTGGTCAACTCGTCCGACGGATAATAAAATTGCCGCAAGATATATCCGCTCATGGTCTGAGGCTGGATTGCGGTCTTGCGGGTAGGCATTCACTGCGCCGATTAGGTCGCCATTTTTATAAGCATCTAAGGATTTAGAAATTATTGACGCATCGGCTTGAGGAATTGACAGCTCATTAAGGTCAATGATACCGGGGTAATATAAAGTCCACTGGATAATGTTTATAGCATCAATTAGGGCGGTTTTTCGGGGTGGTTGGGCAGGTTCTACAATGCCGAGTTCACCGGTCTTTAATTCAACCTGTCCGAGCTGATTTGACATTGAGACTTCGCCATCAAGTAGCGCAAGTTCAGTTCTTCCATCTTCAAAAACGGCAAGGTGAAATTCAGTTCCCCTGATTGCCCCGGAGGCTAAAGGCGTTTGAAACTGGACTTCTGCCGGGCGTTCCCGACTGAGGAAGTAGACCGAACCGGATTGCACACCGAGTCCAGAGGTTGTTGAACGTGGCGGCGGCGGTCTAATGGTAATTGTCGTTAGTTCATTTATCCGCAAAGTGCTCTGGTTTGAAAATTGTATAGTAACTCTGCTTCTGACGCCGGTGCGTAGACGGTCACCTGTTTTTAGTTTCATATTAACTTTTGCCGGTTCCCACACCTTTGAACCAACGGGCATTAAATCAGCATTGCCTTCAATTGAAAGAATAGCAACCTCTTCTGACGAAGTGGCAGATGGTTGATTTTGTGAGAATAGTTCCGTAGTTATCTGAAGATTTAGCATCAGAATCAAGAAGCAGAACAGTTTATATACTTTCATTGTATAAAACCCGTGTTAAACAAATAAATTTTTCATTAACGATTCTGGCTTACGATTTTATTTAAAACATAAATTTGCAAAATAATCAATCCTAAAATAGAAAAATATGTGGCGCCAACGTCTTTGCCGTGATTAATGGAAAATAAAAATGGCGACGTTTTTGCGCCGCCATTCTGGTTAATGTTAAAAAATATTATTAAGCTACTTCAACTGATGGTGGGTTCTTTAATATATTATGTATGCTCGGCATTGGCGGTTTCAATGTGCGGAAATCACCAAACACCATCTTTGAAGCATCAGTGTATAACTGGTCTGGACCATACTTGAATTCGGAATTAAGTATGGCGTCCCAGTTAACATCTCCACCACTATAAGCAGCCTCGCGTCCCATAATTGCTGTCAGTGTGCTGTCAGTTACATTCTTTGCCTCGTTAAGTTCTTTGTCCTGAACAATAGCGCGGATTAAATCTACGTGTTCCTGTACATAAGCGTTGTTTGAATCTAATTTAAGGGTTGGACGGATGTTTTCGCCATTGGTAACGGAAATTCTGCTACCCGGATTTGCCCAACCTTTTGTTCCGTGAACTGCTTCGCTGACTGATGACCAGGAACGTTTAATTTGTCCGCAATAACTGTACATCCGAACACCGTTCTTGTACTCATATTCAATAGCAAACTGATCCCAGATTTCGCCGCTCTTATTACCTAATTGTTGGCGCGCCCCCATACCCCAACAACGAACTGGATGGTCGTTCATAATCCAGTTGCAAACATCAAGATTATGGACATGCTGTTCAGCAATATGGTCGCCTGATAACCAGATATAGTGATACCAGTTATAAATCTGTTTCTCAAGTGTGGTCTCGCCTCTATCGCCACGATGCCAGATTGGACCGCCGTTCACCCAGTAAGCGCGCAAGGTAACTACATCGCCAATTGCACCATCTTGAATTCGTTTTACAAGGTCAACATAAGAGGCTTGATGACGACGTTGTGTCCCTGCAGCAACTTTCAAACCTTTCTTTTTGGCATCTTCGTAAGCCTGATACATAATTCGGCAGCCCGGACCATCTGTTGCAACCGGTTTCTCCATAAACACGTGTTTCCCCATTTCAATACAGGCTTTGAAGATTGGAGGGCGGAAGCCCGGCGGAGTTGCGATAATTGCATAGTTGACACCCGGCTCACTCAAGGCCTTCATATACCCATCAAATCCGCTGAAACATTTGTTTTCAGCCACACCATAAGCCCTTACGCCGTTTCGCGCCTGATTCGAGAATATATCAGCCACGGCAACGATTTTGGCTTCAACACCGGCTATTTTAGCGGCTTCAAGAAAATCTTTCCCCGCTCCACTGCCGCGCCCACCCATTCCAATTACCACAGCGTTAAGTGGCCCTTTGGTCTGGGCATTCAATATTGAAGGAAACCCAATCGCCATTGCTCCGGCGGCAAGGGTTGCTCCTTTTAGAAAGGAACGACGTGAAACTTCATTCGCATTTATATTTTCATTTTTCATAGGCAATCTTTCATAGTTTTATGTTTATACCTTAAAATAACAAGACTTTTTTTAAACAATTTTTATTCACAAAATTTTCAATATACTGATATTCTCTTTATTTATGAACATACGAGTTTTAACACTTGCGCATTCTCCCGACCCCGATGACGCATTTATGTTTTATGGAATGGCGTCAGGCAAGGTTGATTGTCGTGGATTCAAGTTTGAACATATCTTACAGGACATTCAAACTTTGAACGAACGCGCCACGCGCGGCGAACTTGATATCTCGGCAATTAGTTTCCACGCATATCCTTATGTTTGCGACAAATATGCATTGTTGCCCTGCGGCGCAAGTATGGGCGACGGATACGGACCAATAATCGTATCAAAACAGATGTTTAAGCCCGAAGATTTGAAGAAAGTTAAAATTGCAGTGCCAGGCACAATGACAAGCGCATTTTTAGCCCTGCAACTTTATCTTGATACGCCCGCGCGTGAACTTAATTACATCGTCGTCCCATTTGACAAAATATTTGATGTAGTCCGTGAAGGAAAGGCAGACGCAGGACTTATTATACACGAGGGGCAACTGACGTTTAAAACTGAGGGGCTTGTGGTTTGTGAAGACCTCGGTCTATGGTGGAAACAACAAAACAATGGTTTGCCGTTACCGCTTGGCGGTAATGTGATTCATAAAAGAATTCCGCCAGTAGAAAGAAAGGCAATCGCCGAAATAATCAAGGAAAGCATACAATTCGGGCTATCACATAGGGAAGAGGCGGTGAAATATGCGCTTCAATTCGGACGGGGACTGGATAATAAACTTGCCGATAGGTTTATCGGAATGTATGTCAACAATTGGACATTAGATTACGGAGACAAAGGACGCGAATCAATCAACCTATTTTTAACAAAAGGGGCAAACCGCGGTTTTGTTCCAAAGATTTCAGGGCTTGAGTTTGTGGTTTAATCTTGTTAATCATAGACAACAAGTTTATGAAAAAAATAAATCTCATTGTTCAACCCATTATTAGCGGCTTGTGTTGTTTTATTCTATTTTTGCTGGCTATCTGGAATTGTTCATTATTTGCAGCAGAATCGCCAGCGCGGTTTACTCCACAGAATTCAAGACTTGGAATCAATTTCGCCGGTCCTGCGGATTGGAACACTGAACACCCGTTCGTGGATGTTTTTAGACTCTCCCGTAAATGGATAAGCCAGAAAAAGGGGATGCAATGGGGAAAAGGTCCTGAACTTGTTCGCGATGAAAATGGCTGGATAAAAAGCCTTGAACCTGATTGTTGGGCTGAAACGCCAATTTTAACTGGCGGTTATGCGCCTGTCGGAGACTACGTCTGCCTGTATAACGGTGAAGGGGAGATTGAATTTGGGGCTAATAGCAAGATCATCTCCCGTTCTCCCGGAAGAATTGTCGTCAACATTAATCCAGTCAAAAACGGGACATTTTTAAGATTATTAAAAACAAACCCGAACAATTACATCAAAAATATTCGCGTCATTATGCCTGGCTTTGAAGCCACATATAAGACTAATCCGTTTAACCCTGACTTTCTAAAGCGATGGAAAAATTTTAACACCATCAGGTTTATGGATTGGATGCTTACAAACGGGTCTGAACAAAAATCGTGGAAAGATAGACCAACTACTAATTACTGCAATTATACCGAACACGGCGTCCCGATTGAAGTGATGGCAGATTTATGCAATCGGCTTGGCGTTGATGCGTGGTTTTGCATCCCACATTTAGCCGATGACGACTATATTCATCAGTTCGCGATACTTGTTAAAAAATTGCTTAAACCAGAATTAAAAGCCTACATCGAGTATTCGAATGAGGTCTGGAATTCAGGGTTCAAACAAAATCATTATGCGCAACAAAAGGCAAAGGAATTGCAGATTCCGCCATCAGAACGCCCATGGGAAGGGGCAGGAAAATTTTACGCAAAACGGTCGGTTGAGATTTTTAAAATCTGGGAAGATGTGTTTAGCAAACAACTCGTCCGCGTAATTGCGTGGCAAGCGGCAAGCGGTGAATACTGGACTGATAAGATAGTGCTTTCATACAACGATACCTATAAAAACTGCGATGCCCTTGCTATTGCCCCTTATTTTACAATGAACGTAAGCCCAAAAGGCAAGTTAAATGCCGACATCGTATCCGGCTGGACGGTTGAACAGGTTCTTGAATATGCGCGCACTAATTCAATACCGGAAGCGGTTGGCTGGATGAAGACGCAAAAGAAAGTGTCGGATAAATATGGGCTGCGCCTTATCTGCTACGAGGCAGGGCAACATTTTGTTGGAGTTGGCGGCGCTGAAAACAATGAGGCGCTAACTAAATTGTTTATTTCGGCAAATAATCACCCTAAAATGGGCGATCTGTATAAAATCTATCTCAACTCGTGGAAAGATATTAGCGGGGATTTAATCTGTATTTTTTCATCTGTAGGCGCTTATTCAAAATGGGGCAGCTGGGGTTTATTAGAAAATGCAACACAGACCAGTTCGCCTAAATATGATGCGGTTATAAAATGGATGTATGAAAATCCACGATAGTAATTGAAGGACAATTCAATGAGTAAAAGTCTGGCATTATGTAGTGAACAGAACGGGAATGGAACGCAGATTACACAGATGAAACAGATTTGCTGGATTGAAATAAGGAAAAAAAGAATTAACAGGAATATACAGGATACACAGTATAAAAACTTATATCTTGTATCCTTGTATCTTGTTCATCTCATAAAATATCCTGTCCATCCTGTATATCCCTGTTAAAATAAATATCCTGTAAATCCTTGTTATGATTAATTTATTGTGCAGTAGGAACTTTAAGCCATAAACATTATGTATTTCAATTTTGCAGATTGGTTGGTGATTTTTTTATACCTTGCCGGGATAATATTTCTCGGCATCTGGTTCGGAAAAGACCAGCACACTACACGGGATTATTTTCTCGGCAGCCGCAACGTTGCATGGTGGGCGATCGGTTTATCAATAGTTGCGGCTGAAACAAGCGCGCTAACAATCATTGGCGTGCCGGCGCTGGCTTATGGCGGGGATATTTCGCTTATTCAAATAATAATAGGCTATGTTATAGCGCGAATTATTATCGCAATAATAATGGTGCCGCATTATTTCAAGGGAGAGATTTATTCGCCATACCAACTCTTTGCAAATTCATTCGGTTCGGCTGCACGTCAAACGGCTGGTGGATTTTTTCTTATAAGCGAGACGCTCGCGGCTGGCGTTCGTGTTTATGTGGTTAGCATACCTATCCAGTTAATGCTCGGTATCAGTATTTTTGATGCCGTAGTCCTTTTCATCGTTCTTTCGCTTATCTACACATACATTGGCGGTGTAAAAGCGGTAATCTGGACGGATGCCGTGCAGTTTGCCCTTTTTTTATTCGGTGGCATTTTTACGCTATTTTACATACCATCAATGATGGATGGAGGCTATAGCGCAGTAATGTCAACGGCAACAGAAGCAGGAAAATTGCACTGGCTTACCACGCATTTTGACGTCCTTAAAGAGCAGGGCGTTTTGGCATTTTTGAAGGCAATTTGCGGTGGCGGCTTCAATATCTGGATGGGTATTATTGGCGGGACGGTTATGGTAATGTCGTCGCACGGGGCTGAACAACTTATCGTTCAGCGAGTGCTTGTATGCAAAGATGTTCGCGATGGAAGGAAGGCTTTGATATTGAGCGCTGTTTTTATTTTTCCGTTGTTTTTGATATTCCTGCTTGCGGGGGCAATGTTGTGGGTTTATTACCAGTCGCATCCATTCAAAATTCCGCTTCCGGATCAGCTCGGCGGCGCAGGGATGAAAAAGAACGATTTTGTGTTTCCAATCTTTATGATAACCGAGACACCGCATTTTATGCGCGGTTTTTTGATTGTTGCCATTTTATCGGCGGCAATGTCTTCGGTTAGTTCAGCGCTAACGTCGCTTGCCTCGGTCTTTACGATGGACTTTGTAAAGGCGCGCATCGGCGGGCGTTCTGAACAATTCTATTTCAAATTCAGCAAATACTCCACATTGTTCTGGGCTGTTGTGTTAATACTTGTGGCGTGGCTTAGCAGGGAGGTTAAATTTGTTTATAACACAGCATTTTCGCTTCGCGGGTTAACCAGCGGCGCTTTGCTTGGCGGACTATTGCTCGCAGTCTTTAGACCGTCAACGGGTGCCAAACAGGTAATAATCGGGATGTTAACCTCGTTGCTGTTTATGACATTGCTTCAAACACTGCCAGTATTAAGCATTACAAAAGAGTGGTGGTCAAAGACGGTTGGCATAGAAATCCTTTGGCCCTGGTTCACATTAATTGGGACAGTAATTACAATAGCCACAGCAATTTTACTTTCAAATCTGCGCGGTAAAAAACCTTAATGTTTATGATAAATTAATTATTTACGGGAATGGAACGCAGATTACACAGATGAAACAGATTTACACAGATGATAAGAAAAAGATAATTTAACAAGGATAGAAAGGATTTACAGGATTTAGCAGGGAGTAAATAGAAAGCAGTAGATAGTGGTTTGTAAAATAACAAAATAAACACATTCTACAACCTGCGAAAGCAGTAGATTATAGCAAACGGAATACAAAAACATCATAAACCGCTGAAAGCGGTGACAGAGCCATT
>JAKPVM010000125.1 GCA_029572555.1 Verrucomicrobiota bacterium
ATCGTTGTGCAAAAGCCAATAAGTACGAGTGTGATAAAAATTCTTTTCATAAAAACCTCCTCTTAATTGTATGAAACCGCATGTTTAATTATTCTGAGATTGCCCGTTTGTTTCGGAAAGCACAGGCTGGTGTTCGTCGCATGCTTTTCGGCGGATGGGTTGCCTTTCTGAAAACAAGTGCCGGGCATCGACAGAGGCGGTTTTGCAAAACAATCAGATAGTATGGCATGGTAGACCACAAAATATTCCGGTGGATCGTACGGATCAGCATTCCGGAGATGGTCGCTTTAATACTATATATTATTGCAACCAGAAAAAAGTTGTCGTAAAAGTGTTTCATAAACCGCCCGTTTATTAAGCTGTTAAGTTATATCAATTGAGGGCGGCACTCAAACGTTAATTAAACTAAGACTTTGAAATTATATGTTTAGTCGATTAAATAATTCCGTAAAGCGAACGCAATTAATGTCGACCAATTTTGCATATTTCATCTGCATTGGGATTGACAGGTGCGTGTTAAAGATTCCCGGAAAACGAAGAAATCGCGAAACTTGCCTTTAGATGTTAATAAATTCGATTCAGCGATAAAATACTTTAACAAAGTTGCGTTTTCGTATCATTCAAATGTGAATTTTGTCGGAAAATCATTGGAAGGTTGAGGTCAAGGACAAGGACAAGATTAAGGGAGGCTTTCGTTACACGTGGAATTTATCACGCTGAAGGCGTGAGCCGTGGAATTTATTCCGCTGGAAGCGGAAATCGTTACAAGGTTGTCGCATGCCTTATACAGAGCGAGAATCAGAGCGAGAGCGAAGAGCCGCATGCCGCATGCCCCATGCCCTATGCTCCATGCTCCATGCTCTGCGCCCGGAGTTTACCCGCCGAAGGCGTGACATTGTGCATTGTGCGTTGCGCATTGTGCAAAAAAAAAGCCAGGCACTGGCCTGACTTTTCTAAACCTTGGGGGGTTTTTGTTATTGGGGTTGTCTTACCACCATAAATGGGTGTTTTAAGCTTCCATCTACTGAGAGATAATATAATCCCTCATCTAAATCCCTCATTGATAAAGAGGTCGTTGTGTTTTCAATAATTCCATAAGAAATTTCAATTCCAATGGCATTATAAATCACAAATTCTTTATTAATTGGGTTCTACTGTCATTTTAATGGGTAAAGAAATAACCCGCCATGAAAAAACAGGATTGCATTTCTGAAGTTTTCAAATTTGCGATACCCTCTGCCACACGATTTCACTTCTTGTATTTTGCCGTTTAATCTTTCAGCCATAG
>JAKPVM010000134.1 GCA_029572555.1 Verrucomicrobiota bacterium
TTTTTCATGCATTTCCCGAACAAGACGATTTGAAAGCGGAAAACCTTCGTTCAATCGTTTTATGCCATGGTTGAGCGCATAAACGTAGTTAGATACTTCTTGAACATCATCTAACGACACACCTGGAACTTCTTTTAACTCAAACAACAAGAGGTCAGATAATGATGATTGCGTTCCTTCTATGTGAGAAGAGAGAACAGCCTCGCGTCTAACATAACTATAAATGAAGATATCGGGATTAGGCAGTAGCAAAGAAACGCTGTCCAATCGTCCAAGCGCAAGTATGGCTTTTTCAAGAAGTTGCTGACGTTCAGGCGAAAATTCTATCGGAGGTTTTGGGGGGAGCGGGAATGGAATAAATGCCCTTACTTTTTCTCCTCCAAAGGCAGAAACTTGTAATATATTGCCTGTCAATCCTCTTATCATATAGAGTCCAACTTTATTTATTCTTATCTAACTATCGTTAAATATAAAATTTTATATTTAACGAAAAGCCGATATCGTTTAATAAAGATACAATAAGGGTATGGACATAATTTAGCAATATTAATAGTTTTTTTAAAGAGATTTAAACAATTTGATTAATGGGACGGATAAGATAGCCATCATTAGCCAAAACTCACCAACAACATTTTAGAAAAAGATATTGAAATATAAAAATAACTAAATCATTATTTTTAAAATTTATTGTGTATTGCATACAAATACATTTAGCGGGATTGACCGCGAAAGATGGAATTTATGGGGCATAAGATAACCACCTGTACATTTTGTGGTGTAGGATGTGGGTTGTATCTTGAAACTGATGGACGAAAAATTCAGGGCGTTTATCCAAGTATTACTCACCCCACAAATCGTGGTAAAATTTGTGTCAGAGGCTGGCACGTCCACGAGGTTGCGTCTTCTCCGGATAGGTTAAACACCCCATTAATACGGAAAAATGGCGAATTTGAGCCTGTAAGTTGGGAAGAGGCAATAAGTTTTATCGCAAATCGGTTGACTGAAATAAGGCAAAAGCACGGTCCTAATTCCATAACATTTCTTTGTTCTCCCCGTTGTTCAAATGAAGAGGCGTATTTGCTGCAAAAATTTGCCCGAGTAATAATCGGGACAAACAATATTGACCATGGGACAGGGGTTTATGGGAACAATAGTATTAATGTGTTGATGGAAATGTTGGGTGTGCCAGCATCCACAAATTCAATTGAAGAACTTGACAAAAGCGAGGTAATTATTGTTGACGATGTTGACCTTGCAAAACAATTGCCAACTATTGGGGGAAGGGTGATTCGTTCTCATTTAAATGGGACAAAATTGATTGTGATTGATTCGCGCCGTCATCGGGTTGCAGAAAGCGCAGATATTTTTCTACAAATTCGTCCGGGCACTGAATATGTCCTGTATGCGGCAATGTGCAAAATAATCTACGATAAAGGCTTATACAATCGCGAGTTTATAAAAGCAAAATGCAAAGGGGCTGAGGAGTTTATAAAAAGCATACAGAGGTATGATTCAGAATTGGCGAGCAAGGTATGTGGCATTCCAATGGAATTAGTAGAAGAAGCGGCAATTGCTTATTCAACTGCCAAAAGCGCAGCCATTTTATATTCAACCGGTATTGAAAATAGAAGGGTTGAGAGCATTCAGGCAAGCGTGAATCTTGCGCTGTTAACTGGTAGAATTGGAAAAGAATCATCGGGGGTTTTTGCGCTGACTGAACATAACAATTTGCAGGGTGTATGTGATATGGGGATGCTGCGGGATAAATTGCCGGGATATTATCCGGTGAGCGAACCCGAAGGAAGGTCGCGGATTGAATCTATATGGGGCAAAAACATACCATCAACAGCAGGACTAGATGCGCGTCAATCTTTTTCAGGTTCCGTAAATGGCGGGATAAAGGCTGCGTGGTTGTGCAGGTATGACCCGGTGAGCACTGCGGTTTTTGCTGATGCCGCAAGTTCATTAAAAAAGATGGAACTTGTGATTGTCCAGCACCTGTTTAAGACGGCAACCGCCGAGTATGCGGATGTTATTCTCCCCTCAACAGCATTCGGCGAAGAAGAGGTTACTTTTACGAGCACTGAACGAAGAGTACAGATTGCAAGTCAGGCTATTGAACCGCTGGAAGGCACTAAACCTTCCTGGCAACAAATAATGATGGTTGCACAGGCTATGGGTGAAAAATGGGATTATAAGTCTGGCGCCGAAGTTATGGAGGAAATCCGACGTGTTGTTCCATTTTATAGTGCTGCAAGCTATCAAAATCTTTCTATTGATTATGGACGGCAATGGCCCTGCACAGTTGATAAACCGTTAGGCACCCGCACACTTTTCATTGAACGGATACCAAAAAATAAGTTTAAACTTATTCCAATGCCAGAGCCGCCAGCGTCGGCTTTCAATGTAGACCAACAATATCCGTTGCAGCTGTTTTTCGGTAATTCTCTCTACTACTGGCATCGCAATGTACTAATTCAACATAGTGAGACCTTAAAACGAGAGTACAGAATATTGCTTCTTGATTATCCCGAAGGTTTCGTGGAAATAAATCCCGAAGATGGGAAAAAATTAGGGATCCGAGACGGCGAAAAGGTGCGCCTTGTTACTGCGATAGGTTCAGCAGTTGTGGCAGCGCGTCTCACTGACGAGATTAGAGAAGGCACCGTGTTTGTTCCTTATTTTTTGCGCGAAGTTAAGGAACAACTTCTGGCTAATGGACAAGATTATGTGGCGCTTAAAATTGAAAAATTAAATCAATGAAAGCACGAATCATAGAAAAAGATGATGTATTGAAAATCGTTGATTTGTTGCGCGAGAAATACGATGTTATTGCGCCATTTTTGATAACAGGCAGGGACACCTATTTTGATACAGTTACAGATTCAAACCGCAAGGATATAAAACTTCATCTGCCGAATCCATTTTATCCACCGAAAAGATATGTGTTCCCCCACATAGAACGATTGATGCGAATTAAGAGCAATAATAATAACATTGATATCATAGTAGAATCCGACGTTAAACCGCTGGCAATTTTTGGCATTCGCTCTTGCGACCTTGCCGGGATTGGTCATCTTGACCGTTTTTATCTGGGAAACGCTTATCGGGATTGTTATTACGAGGCAAGGAGAAAAAAACTGTTTCTCGTAAATATGGTTTGCACTGAGGTCGGTGTTGATATTACCGATGATTGCTTTTGTTTATGCACAGACACCGGACCCGCTGCAAAAGAGTTGTTTGACCTCCAGTTAATGGATTTAGGAAAAGTCTATCTGGTTGTAGCCGGCACACAACTTGGAGAAGAATTTTTATCAAATCCAATGTTTAAACACGCCACAGAAAAAGATATTGAATTGAGAAGGCAGATTTTGTCAGAAGTAAGAAAAAGTTTTAAAGATACGACGAGCTGGTTTTCTGCTACGGTGCGATATATATCCCGAGGTTCTGTGCTTGAGGAGACATGGGAAGAAATTGGGAGACGCTGTCTTGAATGTGGCGGCTGTACCTATGTTTGTCCTGCCTGCACCTGTTTTACGGTAACCGATAGAAAAATTGGCGACGGTGAAATTGAACGTATGCGGATATGGGATTCTTGCGCCCTTGGCGGATTTACCCGAATGGCTGGCGGTTTTAATCCACGCAAAGCGGTTCATGATAGGCGCAACCGCCGATTTTATAGAAAACTTGCACATTATTTTATCCAGAGAGAATTGAGTATGGCGTGCGTTGGTTGTGGACGTTGCGCTGCGGTATGCCACGGCGATGTCGGCATGCCATCAGTTGTCGAAATGATAAGACGTGCCACTGCAAAATTAGATGCAAAATGAACGAAGTTGAAAATCCATATTTGCCAAAAATAGCGATCCTTGACCGTGTGGTTGATGAAATTAAGGACGTTCGCACTTTTTACTGGCATTTTGAAGACCAGAATGAACAGTTGAAATTTAAAAATTTCCTTCCTGGTCAATTTGCGCAAATTTCCGTATTTGGCATTGGGGAATTTCCTGCTTCTTTGCCGCCAAGTCCGACAGAAGAAGAAACATTCTTCACGATCAGAACCGTTGGAAGTTGCACAGATGCCTTTCACAAAATGAAGGCAGGGGAAAAATTTGCAGTACGCGGTCCTTATGGCAATGGATTCAAGATGGATTCTTATGCAGGCAAAAATTTAATCTTCGTGGCTGGGGGCATAGGTTTAATCCCGTTAAGATCCTGTATTATCTACGCACTTGAAAACAGACAAAAATACGAACGAATTCAAATATTTTATGGCTCACGCACACCAGCGGAGTTGATGTATACAAATGACTTAAAAAAATGGGGGCAATCAGCAGGCATTGAATGTTATTTGACCGTTGACCGCGCAACAGATGGCTGGAAAGGAAACGTCGGCGTTGTCGGCAGTTTATTTAAAAAACCAAATGTTCAGATGGCAATCAAAAACTCAATTGCCTTTGTTTGCGGACCGCCAGTGATGTTCAGATTTGTGATAAAAGATTTACTTGAAATGGGGTTCAACGAGGAAGACATCGTTTCAACGCTTGAGCGATATATGAAGTGCGGCATCGGCAAGTGTGGACATTGTTGTATCGGTAGCGCTTATGTTTGTGTTGATGGTCCGGTATTTACATACAAACAGATTAAAAAATTGGGCGAAGATATTTAATGGATAGATTTGTTAAAATATTGCGAAATCAGAAATGCAACATCCTGATAGCAGGAATTGGCAGCGAGTTTTATGGCGACGATGCAGTAGGAATAATAATTGCGGAGAAGTTGTCAAAGGTATTAAGTACCAATGAGCGGGTTAAAATAACTGTTTGCGGCAATTCTCCTGATAGGATTATGGGCATGATAAATCAAGAACAACCGGATGAATTGATTTTCGTAGACGTAGTGGAGTTTGGCGGTTCACCCGGCGACGCAGCATTTTTCAATTCAGCGGATTTTGAGAGTCGCTTTCCTCAAATATCAACGCATAAAATTTCTTTATCGCTAATTGCCCAAATGATTGAATATAATGGGAAAACTCGCGTATGGCTTTTAGGAATACAACCAGCAACTTTGAAACTTAATTCTTTATTATCACCCGAAGTTAATAAAACCGCTGAAACAATAATAAAACTGATACGGAGTGAATTGTCCAGCGGTGAAAAAAATAGTTCATCAGATAGCGTGAATAATTATGCTTACACCTGAGAAATCGGTTTTTATAGCGATATTGTTATGCCTAGCTGGCGCGGTAATTACTGCAATTTTAAGGCAGCGAAAATTGTGCGGGATTGTTGCCTTTTTAATAACGGTTGCTACTGCGATATTTATTTATTATGCCTCCTTTGACGTGTTAATAAATGGACATCAAAAAGCGGTTACATTCCTTTCAAATAAGTCGCTCGGGTTCGCATTAAGGGTATTTGTTGATGGTTTGAGTGCCTGGTTTCTTATCCTTGCGGCTACCATAGCAATACCATCAATGTTTTTCAGCATAAAATATATGGAACATTACGAAGATTACAACGTTAGCAATTATTATCCATATATTTTAATGTTTCTTGCTGCAATGTACGGTCTTTTGAGCACTACCGATATGATGTGGTTCTTTTTCATCTTCTGGCAGATGATGACAATCTCGGGATTTTTCCTCATCCGATTTGAGCGTAAAAACAGAGCAAATATAAAGGCTTCAAACAAATTTATGATAATGATGCAGATTGCCTGTTTCGTTACTATGCTTGGAGCGGCTATGATTTCCGGCGGCGAAGCAAGCCTTGATAATGAAAAACTCCTTAGATACGACTTTGACGCTGTTCAACAGCACATCGGAAGTTTACTGACAGAGAAACCGACACTTTCAGCAATGGCGTTTTTAATGTTTCTTATCGGTTTCGGGATAAAGTTAGGTATGTGGCCCTTCGGTAAAATCTGGTTACCGGATGCGCATCCAGCTGCGCCTTCTCCTGTTAGTGCAATGCTCTCGGGTGTTATGATAAAAACCGGCGTTTATGGGATAATGCGATACTTTGTCTGGCTTGTGCCACCGGAAAAATGGCAACTATTTCCATCAAGATATTGGGGATTAATCATTAGTCTATTAGGGATCATCACACTTCTTACCGGGACTGCGCAGGCATTGCGTCAGGAACAAACTAAACGGTTGCTTGCCTTTCACAGCATAGGTCAAATTGGGTATATATTGCTTGGCATTGGCGCCGCTATTGCGCTTTCATATTATTCAAATCCACTCGCACTCACTCTTGGAGCGGTTGCAATAGCAGGAGCTTTGTTCCACACTTTTAATCATGGATTGTTCAAAAGTCTTTTGTTTTTAAACGCCGGTTCAATCCTTTACCGAACTAACACGCAAGATTTAAACAAACTAGGCGGCCTTATTTCAATTATGCCACTAACGGCAATCACCTCGTTCATCGCTTCAATGTCAATTTCTGGCGTTCCACCGCTCAACGGTTTTGCGAGTAAATGGAGTATTTATGTTGGGGCAATTCAAGGCGGGAAATTTGCGCCATATCTTATTCCATTAGGATTTATCGCAATTTTCACAAGCGGTTTGACGCTTGCATCGTTTATAAAATTTTTTGGCGCATCATTTTTGTCGCGTAAATCCGCCTTTGTTTCAGAAAAAACAGTAAAATCCGAACTGAACTGGTCAATGCTGTTGCCACAATTCTTACTTGCTGCTCTTTGTCTATTCTTCGGTATATTTCCGTATTTTGGGTTAGTCGGTATTCAATCCGCGCTAAAGAATAGCGCTGCTGGATTTGGAAATACATTTGGCGGTGTGAATTTATTTGAGGGCGGCGCTTTGAGCGGCGTCGGTTATAACGAAGGTTCTTTCATCTCTCCGTTGATGGTAGTTATAGCGCTGGTTTTATTTTCTTTATTGGCAATTTTAATTATGAAACTTGGTCGTTCTGAAAAACGTGCAAGCAATCAGTGGCTATGCGGCTATGTTGTTGAAGATGATGCTGCGCGATACAACGCCCACAATTTCTATTACCAGATTAAACAGATTTTTAAAGGTTCAAGAAAACTTTAGACAAGTATGAACGAGGGCGAAATAATTAAATATTTAAGAAACCGATTTGGCAACAAAATCCGCAGAACGGATATTTGCAGAGACAGAAGGTTTTATATAAATGTTGATTCGGATTGTTTAAAAGATGTCTGTAAAGTGATTTTTAGAGACCTTGACGCCCGCTTTATTACCAGTATTGGAGTTGATGAACGTCAATACAACGGCGGTTTTTTAGTGGCTCATAATTTTGCCTTTGATAGTTGGAAGTTGCTGTGCAGTCTTCAAACAAATGTTGACGGTGATTCCCCGTCTGTGCAAAGTATCACGGATATTGTCCCCGCTTCAAACTGGGCTGAACGCGAATTTAGAGACCTGTTAGGGATTGAACCAGTGGGACATATTTATCCAAAACGACTAGTCTTACCTGATGGCTGGCCTGATGGCGTCTATCCTTTAAGAAAAGATTTCCCTTATGATAGTGTTCCAGAGGGTTTTGACGAAAACCGTTCATTCAAGTTTGATGATGCGCCGCCGGGTTGCGTCGTTGTGCCATTTGGTCCGTTCCATCCTACCCTTGATGAACCGGCGCATTTTCGCCTCTATGTTGAAGGCGAAATGGTGCGCGGTTGTGAGTATCGCGGTTTTATGGCGCATCGCGGAATAGAAAAACTCGGAGAATCGGTTTTGACTTACAATGAAATTCCGATGGCAGCTGAACGGATTTGTGGAATATGCGGCTGTGTTCACAATGTTGCTTATGCGCAGGCTGTTGAAAATGCCGTAGGAATAATGCCGCCGCCTCGCTCTGAATACATTCGGACTATAATGTTGGAACTGGAACGGTTGCACAGTCATCTACTCTGGGTTGGGCTTGCTTGCCATATCAGCGGGTTTGACACCTTGTTTATGCACTGTTTTAGAATACGCGAACCGGTTATGTGGATTGCTGAGAAAATTTCAGGCAACCGCAAAACTTATGCGTTGTGCCTAATTGGTGGTGTGCGGTGGGATATTACGGAAGAACTAAACCAGGAATTGCGAGAAGTAATTGGCAAACTTGAGACCTCATGGAGAGAGGTGGTTAAAGCCGTTGAGAAAGATTCTAATTTACAAAAACGCACGCGTGGCGTCGGTATTGCTGATAAAAAACTTGTTAAAGAATCTGCCCTTCTCGGACCTGTTGCGCGCGCCGCTGGTGTTCCAATCGATTCCAGACGAGACCACCCTTACGCCGCTTATAACAGAGTAGAATTTGATGTTGTTGTATCGGATTTTTGCGATGTCTGGGGAAGGCTAATTGTCCGTATGTATGAGGTCTTTGAATCCATAAAAATTATTAGACAATGCCTTCAAAAAATTGAACCCGGTTCAATTCAGGCAACTATAACAGACGAAATCCCTGTTGGCAGATTCGGTATGTCGTCGGTTGAAGCGCCCCGAGGTGAATGCCATCATTTTGTGATTACAGGAGAAAATAATCGTCCACGAAGATGGCGAGTTCGTGCCCCGACTTATCAAAACCTACAAGGTGTGCCGACTATGATAAAAGACCAGCAACTTGCCGATATGACGTTGGCACTCGCAAGTATTGACCCCTGTTTTTCTTGCACCGATAGATTGGAAACAGTTGATATAAAAACCGGAAAAGTAAGGGTCTATTCCGCAAAAGAATTGGAGACGTTATTTCTATGGAGATGATGATAAAAATATTGTCTGCTCTGACTAATGTGGTAATTGTGCTGGCGGTTGCGCCACTCATTGAAGGTATTATGAGGAAAATCACAGCCAGAATCCAATCCCGTCAAGGTCCGCCAATTTTACAGCCCTATTATGATTTGATGAAATTGTTGATAAAAGAGGACATTGAATCGGGAGAATCCCCGTCTATGCAACGGTTTTCAGCAATTATGGCGTTTGCCTCTGCCTTGACAGTTGTGGCTTTATTACCACTTGGTTTCGGCTACGGTTTGTCGTCGCATACAGATATAATATTAACGATTTATTTATTAACTTTCTGCGGTGTTTGCACATTGATTGCAGGGCTTGCGGCAGGTTCTACCTATTCGCTGGTTGGAATTAGCAGAGAGATGATGTTGATGATTCCGCTTGAACCGATACTTGCCGTTGCCCTTATTATCGCAGCAACAAATTCAGGCTCATTCAAATTAGATGCCGTATTAAACGGGTCAATTTACAATTCACCCGGTATTTTTCCAATTTCATCTATCATTATCCTTGTCATAATTCTGGCGTCTTTTCAGGCGTATGCCCAAAGGGTCCCTTTTGATATATCCGAAGCAGAGACCGAAATAATGGATGGACCGCTTGTTGAATATTCAGGACCAAAACTTGCCCTGTTCAAATATTCACGAATGATACGACTTGTAATTTATTGTGCCCTGTTTATAGGACTGTTTGTGCCCTGGGGTTCAAACCTGATGTTTCCTTTTGGATTCTTAATATTTTGGTTCAAAGTATTATTGCTTGTATTGTTGGTAACTGTGGTTGCCGCCACTCACGCCCGATACCGAATTGACCAGGCAATAAATTACTTTGCGATAATGCTATTGGTTTCGTTTTTTGCTCTTGCGCTTGCATCAATTGGACTTTAAAACCTATGTCATTTATAAGCAAAATTAGAGAGACGTTGATTTGCCTAAAAGCAGGTAGGGTTACTCTGCCGTACCCATATCAGCCGAGACCGGCGCCGGAAAAATTCCGCGGTCGTCCAATATTTGACGCCTCAAAATGTATCGGCTGTGCCGGTTGCGCAAATAATTGTCCGGCAAGAGAGATACTCGTTCTTGATATTTGTCAGGAAATCCGAATTTTGAAATATCTTGGCAGACGTTGCACTTATTGCGGGCGTTGTGCTGATGTGTGTCCGGAAAACGCAATCACAATGAGCAAAGATTACGAGACTGCTACAAATAATATTGCCGATATACAACAAAAACTTGAACTATTTATGAGCACCTGCCAACGTTGTGGCAGATGTTTTAAGGAACCGTCTCCGTTAGAACAATTAAAGCTAAAAGGCTATCGGTTCGACGACCTTGCCAATGAACGGTGGATTTTCAAATCCAAGTCGTATCTGGATAATTTTAAAGTCTCAGATGACATTCACATTGAACTTGATTAAATTATGTTCAGGA
Organism: Verrucomicrobiota bacterium; assembly: GCA_029572555.1. Classification (GTDB taxonomy): domain Bacteria; phylum Verrucomicrobiota; class Verrucomicrobiia; order Limisphaerales; family JAKPVM01; genus JAKPVM01. Next base: position 10,192 of record JAKPVM010000134.1, read on the forward strand.
ACTTTTTATTAAAAATGTTTCCGCGTTCGCTCTGGGTCTACCACGCAAACAGCGGCGGGTGCAACGGATGCGACATTGAAGTCCTTAATGTTCTGACACCATACTACGATGCCGAACGGTTTGGGATTAAACTCGTTGCGTCTCCGCGCCACGCCGATGTAATGCTATGTCAGGGACCTGCAATGCGTTCAACAGCAGCGGCTTTAAAACGGGCTTACGAGGCAATGCCATCTCCAAAGATTGTCTTTGCAATTGGTTCCTGTGCCTGCGGCGGTGGAATTTGGCATGACTTATACAATGTCATCGGTCCTATAGAACGAATCGTACCTGTCAGTTATTATATTCCGGGTTGTCCTCCAAGACCTGAGGCAATACTTTATGGGGTTGCTTTGGCGATGGGGCTTGTTGATAAAAAGGTAATCCCGACCAACCTTAAGCAGGAAGAACTGCCAATCCCGCGCTATCACCCCGAAGACCTAATTCAGCAAGAATCTATGCCTGTTTATAAAAAATTGGAGAAAGTTTAACCATATTTTTTTATTCAGAAATAGGTGTTGAAAAATTTTTAAAAATATTTGTTGCATTTAAAATATTTTGTATTATTTTATAAGAAAGAAAAAGGTCTAACCGTGAGCTGGTATATTTTCAGATGAGGCGATACGGTTTTCCAAATTCAAAATTCGCCCGTAATACGGGTTGTATTCCATAAATGTTGTAAGGTTAATAATGTATAATAATAAAAGTTTGAATCAGCAAATTTTATGAATAATAGTGCAACGGCAACGATACCTGAGGTGGGTTCAGGTTATCTTGAAATATCAGAAAAAGGCTTCGGATTTTTAAGGTCTCCTGAAAGTTTTTATGCCCCAAAACCGACAGACATATTTGTTACACCTGATACAATAAAGAAAAATTATTTGCGGGAAGGTTCCCTTATAACCGGGAAACTTCAACCACCGCATCGGGGGATAAGCCCGCAATTAAAAGTAATTGAAAAAGTTGACGGGATGCCGTTTGATCAATACGTAAAGTCTGTGAGGTTTGAAAATTTAACTACAATTGATCCGATTGAAAAATTTAAACTTGAGACAACTACAGATTTAATTGAGACAAGAATTATTGATCTTGTTACGCCAATAGGCAAAGGCACTCGCGGGCTTATCGTGGCGCCACCACGAACCGGTAAGACCACAATCTTAAAGCAGATTGCCAACGCAATCACAACGAACCATCCGGATGTTTATTGTCTTGTTTTGCTGATTGATGAACGTCCAGAAGAGGTAACTGACTTTCAACGTTCTGTAAAAGCAGAGGTGGTTGCCTCGTCAAACGACCAGGATTTGGAAACTCACGTCCGTTTATCGCGTTTTATGATAGAACGTTGCAGGAGAATGGTAGAAGCAGGCAAAGATGTATTTGTTCTTCTTGATTCTCTTACGCGCGTAGCCCGGGCTTACAATAACGTATTTGGCGGCACCGGTAGAACAATGACCGGCGGTATTGACGCCAGGGCGCTTGAAGTTCCACGAAGAATGTTCGCCTCGGCAAGAAAAATTGAAGATGGTGGTTCATTAACGATAATTGCAACAGCACTTATCGAAACCGGATCAAGGATGGATGAACTGATATTCCAAGAGTTTAAAGGCACGGGCAATATGGAACTTGTCCTTGATAGAAAACTTTCCGACAGACGAATTTTCCCTGCAATTGATATTCCAAAAAGCGGAACGCGAAAAGAAGAAAAACTCTTCCCAAAACATCAAATTGAAGCAGTAAGAAAATTAAGGAGAATGATGGTGGATTTGAATCCAATCGAAGCAATGGAGACGTTAATTACCGCTTGCAAGAAACATAAAGCAAATGATGAATTGCTTGCTAAATTAGATAAAGGGCAATAAATAAAACATATCCGGTTTTGTGAGAAATCAGTCCGAATATTCGTTTTGGCTAAAGAATTTTCTGGATTTACACAATCATAATGGTTATACAGTCTGTTTTACAAAATTAGTATTACAGAAAAGTATTAAACATAGATGAATCCATCTATCATAAAAAATCTTTTGATATTAGCCGTTGTTCTTGTGATAGCGGTAGTTTTTGGATTTCTTCTTGCGAGTGGCGACCTTACCTTGTTGTTTCTTCTTGCCTATGCGGCGATTACTCTTTACGTCCTGATTTTTCCCGGTTATTTGCCTTTGATTGCCCTTGGATTGCTCTGTCCGTTTGTTCTGCCGATTCCGTATATCAGTAATTTCCCATTTCTTTTATTAATTCTTGGGATATGTTGCGTTAAATACTTTTTTGAACACGCTCTCAGCGAGAGACAACGCGCTGTAAAACATTGTTTTACCATCGGGATAGTCCTATTTTTTGGCTGGATTTTTATACGATATTGTATGAACCCGGTGAAGCCGAACGTTCATGGATTTGGTGCTAATGTTACCGGATTCCGTTCTTACCTTAACTACGGAATGTGTCTTATCTTAATCCTGCTACTTCCTTACTTTGTAACAAGCCGCAAAGATGTTAAGGAATTACTAAATTGGATGGCAAGAGTATCAGTATTTTTTATTTTGTTAATGACGCCGTTTGTTTTTTCTAAAAGTGCAACTGCTGCCTATTGGCTTTCTTTATTCAGCTTAAATGTAAGTTTTTTCGACAATGGATGGCTACGATTTGTGGCATTACCGTCGTTTGGAGTGGTTTTAATCTCATTGTTTCTTGTCCCAAAAATTGTTGATTGGTCTTTTGAAAAACGCGCAGTTATGTTAGGCTTGGGAATAATAGCAATTTTTCTCGGTGGCAATCGTGGGACTTTTGCACAGATGCTTGCTATAATCCTTGCCGTTGAATTATTAAGGCGAAGATATTTCAGGCTTACCGCGATTGGCATAGGCATAGGTATAGTTCTCCTGAGTTTTTATATCATCGGTGAAAGGATTGATTTAAGCCGCGGTATCGGGTCTTTACGTATTCTATCGATAGTGAGTAAAAGAGTTGCTGAAGTATCTGGCGCTGTTGATACCTCTAACTGGCGAATGATGCGCTGGCAAAGAGCCATAAACGAGATTGTTGCAAATCCGCTTTTCGGAAAAGGTTATGGCGGCGTAGAAAATGCTTGGGTGTTTGCAGATATATCCCAATTTGAAGACGCAAGGCTTGAAGTCGACCTTGCGACAGGCGGTATTCACAATGGATATATTTCGTGCGCTTATTCGCTCGGATTACCCGCACTTGTAATTTTCTTGTTTGTGTTCTTTAACAAAATATGGGTTTGTTTTAAGTTCTCTGAAAAACTAAAATATGTTGATGAAGAACTATCAGAGTTATACGTATGGGCTGGTTCTAATCTTATTGGGCTAATTCTTGCAATATATGTTGGCGCGGATTTAAACGCCCCTATAATATGGTTTTATATCGCTATGACAGTTTATCTAAAAAGATTAGCAGAGGTTGAATCGACTGCGGTAATGCCAGAACCAATAATGTCAACGCAACCTATCCCGCAACCAGCAGAACAATCATAGTTCAACCAACAAAAAATCGACGTGTAAAAGGGAGCTTGTAAAAAAAAGCGTTAAGCACTAATCGCAATTCTGACATTCCTTTAACCCTCAACAAATTTTTACCCGCGTTGAACATATCTAACCAGTGCCCTTTGCACAATTTAAAATAGGCCAAATCGGCTCGGTATTTGTATATCTGACGGGCAAAATCTGAAAATAAATCTCCATAGTCATTTAAAATCAAATTCATAGCCTTGTAGACGCCTTCCGGATTTGTATTAACCCTTGCGCCAGTTTGTGGATATATGTCCATAAGCGGTTCAGCCACATTAAATACACGAAGACTATTAAAGTATTTTACCAAACTAAAAAACATATATGCGTCTTCGCCTGCTTTGAGTTCTTCGTTAAAAAATACTTCCGCGCAATTTTTATGAAACAAAGTAGCAAAAGTCTGAACATCAAGAAGCATCTCATCGTTTTTAAATTCAGACCTGTCAATTTGCTTATATCTAAGACGATATCCTAAATGATATGCCAGACCGCAAAATCCTATTGGCAAGCCTGATTTTTTAGCCATCTCAATCTGCTTTTCAAGTTTTTGTTCGCGATAAGCATCGTCATCGTCAAGGTATGCAATCCATTCTCCGTTTGCGTTTTTTAGTCCCAAATTCCTCGCTCGCGCTGCATTTTTAGGACTGTCATCTATAACAACCAGAGTATTTTTTTCTGAAAGCAAGTTTGCAAGTTCAGGATATTTTTCCAACCGAGCCTCAGGTGGATTGTCGTCAATCACTATTATCTCAAAATCTTTAAATGACTGATTACGCAGGCTGTTTAAAGCCCGCATAAGAAGACTGTGTCTTAATCGGGTTGGAAGTATGACGCTAATTGCTGGCATTTTACATAGGATGCAATGGTTCTTTCCCCACTATTCGTTTCGCAAAACGAACAGCCTT
>JAKPVM010000164.1 GCA_029572555.1 Verrucomicrobiota bacterium
TGGTTTGTTTCAGGACAAACTTTATCCGAACCAATAACAGTGCCATCTTATGTATTTAATCAATTTAATCCTTGCTTTGTTAGATTAAGATATGGGCATCAATTCAAATCGGATTTTGGCATGAGTCTATTTTCATCTGCCGGCACTATTAATGCCAATCCACCATATAACGTCACTGTAAATTATCCGGTTTCAATTTCATTGTATAATTTGAGGTTTAACGCTCAATTTGATCCGAGCTATGCTGCGATGAATGAAGTAAAATTTACCGGACCTTCGGGTTCAGGAATTAATGGGGTACAGGCTTCGCAAATGAATTTAAGGGCTGATGAAGACGACCCGGGGACTATTGCATATTATGCAAATCTTATCGGCAGTCCTATGACTGGTTTATACACCGTAAATTACAAAGGCACAAACCTTGCATTTAATATTGATGCCTCACAAATAAATGCGCACCTTGTCGTCCCTGTGCCGTCCATCACAGTATCAAATGGTATGCTAACTGCAATATCCTGGACTTATCGCAATCCGAGTAACGGCAACGTATATTCGTCAGCACCGTTATTCATTGAAGGTGTTTACATAGGAATTGAGGACTACAATGGTAATAGAATTTACAAATACAAAATTATGGATTTATCCGTAAAAAATCACAATCTGTCATCCCCAATTCTATGGAACAATGTCAGTAATATTACTATGGGTTACGAAGAAATTTTGAATTCAAGTTACGGATTTTCTTTCCCTAAAAAATGAAATAACTCAAAACATTATTTTTTATCCATTGCTGATTATAATTGGGAAACAAACAATTCATCTTTTATATTGCGGATAGCAAAATAATATTCATTAATTGAACTATGAAAATTGTATTAGCATATTCTGGCGGGCTTGATACATCGGTGATACTTGCATGGCTGAAAGAAAAATATCAAGCAGAGGTTATTGCCTTCTGCGCGAATGTCGGTCAGGAAGAGGAACTAAAGGGACTTGAGAAAAAAGCCCTGAACACTGGCGCTTCTAAAGTCTATATAGAAGACTTACAGGAAGAGTTTGCCAGAGATTTTATATTTCCAATGATTCAAGCATCGGCAATATATGAGAACCAATATTACCTCGGCACGAGCATAGCCCGACCTCTGATTGCCAAACGAATGGTTGAAATTGCTCGGGAAGAAAAAGCCGAAGCAATTGCGCACGGCGCCACAGGAAAGGGAAATGACCAGGTTCGGTTTGAACTTACCGCAGCTGCGTTTGCCCCGGATATTCAAGTTATTGCACCATGGCGCGACGCATCATTCAGGGATAAATTCCCCGGACGCGCCGAAATGATTAAATATTGTCAGGAACGAAATATCCCGGTTCAGGCAACAGCCAAGAAACCGTATTCAATGGATAGAAACCTGCTCCATATTTCTTATGAAGCCGGCATCCTTGAAGACCCGTGGATGGACGTAACACGTCCAGAACACAAAGAGATGTTCAAATTAACCGTTTCTCCCGAAGATGCGCCTGATAAACCAGAATATGTAACGCTTGATTTTGAAAAAGGCAATTGCGTTGCGGTAAATGGGAAAAAGATGACGCCGCTTGAGGTAATGAAGAAATTGAATAAACTCGGCGGAAAACACGGGATAGGGCGGGTTGATATGGTGGAAAACCGCTATGTCGGAATGAAATCGCGCGGAGTATATGAGACTCCGGGTGGAACGATACTATATTTTGCGCATCGACAGGTTGAAACCTTGACTATGGATCGCGAGGTGATGCATTTGCGAGATATGCTGATACCTCGCTATGCTGAACTTGTCTATTATGGATATTGGTATTCTCCTGAACGGTTTGCGCTTCAGTCTTTTGTAACCGAAAGCCAGAAGAATGTTACAGGAACAGTCAGGCTTAAATTATATAAAGGCAATATTTTGGTTGCTGGTCGCAAATCGCCATTTAGTATGTATAATCCGCAGATTGCCACAATGGAAGCGGACCCAACAAAGGCATACAATCAAGATGATGCCACCGGGTTTATAAGGTTGAATGCGCTGCGGTTGAAAGTTGCAGCTCAGGTTCTCGGTCCATTGGACAAGATTGGTTAATCACAAACCATTAAGTCATAGCCTGCCATAATTTGGTTATGGCGAGCATTTTTAACTTAACTTGGCTTGGTTTATTAAATAACCGCAAAAAATAATTAAAAAAAAATGTTGACATTCTAATAAAATTAAGTAATTCTATTATTAAAATAAAAGTAGCAACTTTAAGAGGAGATATGAAGAAAATATTATTTGTTCTATGCGGAGTGCTGGTGAGTTATATAGGTGTTGCCCAGTCAAGTTTTGTCATTTATGACAATACCGTTAATGATATGCAAACAACTTTCCAAATTGCTAATGGAGAGTTTGTTGGCGATGAGATAATAATGGATACTGCTACGCGTCCCCCATATAATATTAATTATTTTAGTTTTACCTATTGGGGGGAAAGTTTTAGTGGCAATGAGCAGATGAAAGTTCTTTTTTATAAGAACGACGGCACAGACGGTGAACCAAATTCTGTTCTATGGGATAGCGATTTTTTTAACACGCCTGAATATGAGAAAGCGCAGGTAATATTTGATACTGGACTGAGTGTGAATGTTGACCAACAGAGTTTTACCTGGGCGGTAACTTTTAGTGGGCTTGACACAGGTGAAAGCGCTGGTCTGTGGATTTATAGTCCACCAACAGTTGGTAACAACTATACGGATTATTGGTATAATGATGGGAGTGGTTGGCAGCTTCGAGGCGGGACGCAGGCGATAGACTTTGAAGCAAAAGTAGGCGCTTCGGATATTCTTCCGACTGATGTTATTGTTACTGCTCCTGCTGACGGTGCTTATGTGGTAGCAGGTTCATCGGTTACTTTGTCAGCAATAGCAACAGACTCTGATGGCTGGATTCAAAAAATGGAATTTTATGTTGATGGCACTAAAGTTGGTGAAGATACGAGTGTGCCTACTTTTTCTGTAAGTTGGGATGCTGGATTGCCCGCTGGTGTGCAAATTACTGCAAGGGCGTATGATAATCTTAATCAATACACTGAATCGGCTGCTTCTACAGTTCATATTGTCGCAAACACCGCGCCGAGTTTTACAAAAGGCAGCGACGTTAGCGTTCCTGAGGATGCAGGACCTCAAACAATAGTAAGCTGGGCAACTGCTATTAGTCCCGGACCTGATTATGAATCAGGGCAAGGATTAACATTTTCGGTAATTAATAATAACAACGCGCTATTTTCTCAACAACCGTCTATTTCCTCAGATGGCACATTAACATTCCAATCTGCTCCGGATGCTAATGGTAGCGCGATTGTAACTGTTGCCTTGCAAGATGATGGCGGAACGGTTGGTGGTGGGGACGACACATCAGATGAACAAACTTTCAATATTACCGTTACAGCAGTGAACGATGCGCCTGTGGCTCAAAATATTTCTGTCAATGTTCAGGAAGATACACAAACCGATATTGAATTACTCGGTTCCGATGTTGATGGAAACCCCTTAACTTATGAGGTTGTTTTACCGCCAGTCCACGGGACTGTTAATAGCATAGTTGGAAATATTGCAACTTATACCCCAGATATTGATTATAACGGGGCCGATACTTTCACATACCGGGCTTATGATGGCACT
>JAKPVM010000170.1 GCA_029572555.1 Verrucomicrobiota bacterium
CCGTTCACTTAATAACGGGGTGAGCTGGCAGTGGCTGGTATTGCCAGCGGAGATGCCAGATCAATCCGGGCAGATTTATGCCATAGTTTATTGGGGTGAATACATATATATAAGCTTTAATGCTTGTATTTATCGACTCCATGTGGGTCCACCTGTAGCAAATGACGATGCTGTGGAGTCGGTAGTTCCCGTAGAGGTGTCGTGTTATCCTAATCCTTTTCAGGACAATACTACTTTAACCCTGAAACAGGGGGCAGACCATAGTCTAACTACTGTGGCTGTCTATAATATGAGAGGACAATTAGTGCGCCGCCTTTTAGATTCCCAGCCTATCTTGAGTGAATATTCTATTACCTGGGACGGCAAAAATGACCAAGGGGAAAAATTAGAAGCAGGCATTTACTTTTTTAAAATTAAGTCAGGTTCTTATTCCACAACCCGGAAGACGATTCTAATAAAATAATTAACATTTACTTTATCGGGAATAAAAAAATTTATTCCCGATTTTTTTTTAATAAAAGTGCTGTAATTTTTATGAAATTTAATTTAAAAATTATGCATCAACATTTTCTTTATCATTATATCCTGGTTCCCTTGGTCTTGCTATCTTTTATTGTTAGTTGGTCAGTAAGCGCTTTTGTGGTGTAAAGGATTGAAGGAGTATCGGTACTTAAAAATTTCTAATGATGATTATGCGGTAGTGAGGAATAATATAATTGATTCATAGATTGCCGCAGTTATTTCCAGCGCCTATGCCAGACAAGTTGGTAGAGTAACAATAGGATGTGAGCTCTGGGAATCAACTGGTTTTTTTAAGAATTGCTTGCTGGGGTAAAGCTACAGCTTGGCTGTATTATCTTTAAAGTATGATCTGTAATTGTCCTGCCGCGTTTGATAAGGTGCAAATTAGTAGCAGTCAGGACACCATTAAAAATTATGCGAATAGTAATTGGTACAACCACTCAACTTCCTTTGGTTACGATGTTGCATCTCCTGAAATTTGTACTTTTAATCCTTTAGCAGCCTATGAATCGGTTAATAGTTGTAAAAAGCTTTCATTAGGTTCTGGTTCTGGATATAATTCTGGTTCTGACGATAATATATTCTGAGTTAGGGCCCCGTCTGGCTTATCCTATGACTGTGAGTTTGGCGTTCCTTTGAAGTTTTCGTTGAAAAGAATTGATGTTTTCTCTGACACATTACATTCCGATGAAAAAATATAGGAATGCCAAGAAAATATTACTTGACAAATTTATCTTTTGTTTTTATGCATAAATTAATTAAAAGGATTGAAACTAAAAATAAAAGAAGGTAGCTACGAAGAAGTTCGGTTTAATCTGTTTGTTGTTGTCTATTATCACCCTGGTTGGCAAAGTCGACGCCCAAAACATCACTTGGCACAACTCAAATTTGGAGGCTTGCCAAATCTTGGATCAAAATAACTATTTTGTGGCTGGTTGGACCAGCACAACGGTTTTCCGTTTTATGAAGTCTACCGATGCCGGTCAAAACTGGCAATCAGTAGAAGTATCACACACCGAACAACCATTCTGCGTTAACGGCCTATGGATGATTGATGACCTGGTCGGTTGGATCTGCGGGGACAGCTTTGGTCTGTATAAAACTATAGACGGTGGCAATACTTGGACAGATATGTCCAACTGTCCTGGAATTAGAAACAACTCCAGCAATTTACTAAGAATCAAATTTACTTCACCAGAGATTGGGTATATTCTGTCTTCAGGTGACCTAAAAAAGACCATCAACGGCGGCAATACCTGGACTACTATCAAGGCAAATCAAGTTGAAGCTGGCGAGGGTGGTTTTAGAGGCTTTGACGTAGCCGGAGAAACCATTATTTTGTCGGCGATACGCTATAACGTCAATGATCTATCTAATTGTTATGTTTCGCAAGACGCTGGACAAACTTGGCAGTTGTCATTTGTGGATAGAGGTGATTTTTCATACAATATGAAAATCGCTTCACCAAGTACATTTTACGCATCAATTGGCAACAGAAGAGAACTATATCGCTCAATTGATGGCGGGGCGACTTGGAGTTTGTTCTTAAACTCACCTAATGGTGGTACCGTTAGTAAATTATCATGGACAAATAATACTTTATACGTCGTTTCTGGTTACAATGGAATTATCCATATCTTGAAAATTAACAATGGCTGGCAAGAAGTAATTAGTTTGGGCAATATTATTGTTCATGGTTTTGACTTTAAGGGCAATCGCGGTATCACTTGCGGCGACGATGGTTCAATTGCCACCTTTGCCGACACTACCGTGGATAACAACGACCCCATTATCCCGGTCACCCCTAGCCCTGAACTCATATGCTACCCCAATCCATTTCGGGGTAGTACTAATGTCAAGTTTAACCAGATTGACAACAGTCCAACAACTGTTGCAATCTATAACACCAGGGGACAGCTAGTCAGAACCCTGATTAAAAATCAAAAATTGTCACCTGGCGAACATATTATTGCCTGGGATGGAAAAAATAACTCTTGCTAACCAACGGCAGATGGAATATATATTTACAAAATAACATCAGGTCAATTTTCTTCCACGAAGAAAATGATTATGCTGAAATAAACTTTTAATTCGTCAGACAAAACAAGCTTCGGTTTGCTGGTCTGACGGTT
>JAKPVM010000195.1 GCA_029572555.1 Verrucomicrobiota bacterium
CGAAGCGAAATATGCCGTTGTACAACAATTTTTTGCCGCATCAAATGATAGCGGATCGAATGCAACAGCGCCACCAATGCCCGGCAAAATGCGTAAAACCTGTTTCCAATTTTCCGCCTTATTTTGCGATAGATACAAACAATGCGGTGAATTAGTTGACTAATGCGACTGCCAATCCCTCGAATTGCCCCCAATGCCCAATACGTGATTGGCATTTTTTGGATCAATCGCAAAACCATTTGCGCCGCGCGCATTCCAGCCTAATATAGCAAGATTCCAATTTTTTCCAGCATCAAGCGAGCGATAAAGTCCGCCAACATCAATCGGTAACAACAAGAAATTCGGATCGTTTTCGCTTACCACCACTGGACCGCGAGGCCATTGGCCGCCTTCGCCTCCCGGAAAAATTCCCGCCGCGGCTGCATCGGGCGAAAGCAACGGCATTTTCTGCCAGCGAACTTCCTCTGATGGGCTATTTATAACAGTTGCCAAAAATGTGGCTAAAATCAGGGCAAATCGAATTGACAATGACATAAAGGAACAGCTTTATATACTTCTATGATAAACAGCAAGTTTTTTGTGCGCTAACGAATCGTATTCTGAATCATTTTCAAACCAATAAAAATTGCATTTATAATAGCGTTGAGTGTAGATATGTTTGATTGTGTATTTCTGACACAGACTACGCAGTGATGAAAAACATAATTATGACCGTCAAATATTACAATCTATGAAATATGATTTAATTTCTTTTATTGTATTTTTACTGACTTTGCTGACGCAAGTCGTCAATCTCATCGCTGCTAATCCAATAATACCAAATTTTAAATACACAGAAGGACAGACCGAACCGCGCTCGGAGGTTCGTGATCCCTGCATTATCCGAGAAGGTGATACTTATTATCTTGTCTTCACAATGTATCCATTCCGCAACCGCGAGGAGAGATTTCTTCATGAACCGAATCAAGGTGGTTCGCCTGGGATTGCGTTATATTCGTCAAAGGATTTGATGAAGTGGAAGTTTGAAAACTGGCTCGTGAAATCGTCAGAGTTGCCAGAAAATTGTCCATACAAAAATCGCTTTTGGGCGCCGGAGATTCACAAGATTTCTGGGAAGTTTTATCTCATCTTTACCGCCGATAACTGGTTGAAAAAGGAATATAATCCTGCTGGCACATGGGGAACTGCGGGTTATGCGTTCGTAGGCGTTGCAAATAAGGTTACGGGACCTTATGAACATATTACATATATTCGCGGAGCCGCTTGCGATACGACATTGTTCGGCGACACCGATGGTAAGACTTATGCCTTTATTCCGCGTGGTAATATTGATGTGCAGGAGATTGACCTTTCTGGATTAGAGCGCGGTGAAGTCAAACTGTTAGGTCAACCGAAAAGGATTGTAACTGCTGACAACTCAGATATTGGCGTCGCCGCTAAACCCGAATATTTAGAAGGTCCGTGGTGTGTGAAAATTGACTCTAAATATTACCTATTCTATGCCGAAATCTATCGTGATAAAAAATTCCCCGATTGGCTTGGTTATTGGACTGGTGTGGCGTACGCCAATCATCCGCTTGGTCCGTGGAAAAAGGATAGTCGCGGCAAGGTCTTTCTTGGAGGACATCTGTCGGTTTTCGATGGACCAGATGGACGACCCTGGCTTTGCTATCGCGGGGAAAGTGGCGGTCCATCACACGGCAAACTATGTGTTACACCTCTTGAACTGCAAGAAAAATAAATTAACAATGCGCCAATTTATAAAACCATATTGGTTCACACAAATTCGTAATAACATATTCTCAATTATGGATTTCGTGAATGTTAGAAAGGAACAGTAATGAATAATATAATAAAATTCACAGCCATCCCATAACAAAAATAAAAAGTGCTGGATTTATTTTTATTTGAATCATTAGCACAAATATTGCATTAGCATAC
>JAKPVM010000196.1 GCA_029572555.1 Verrucomicrobiota bacterium
GGGCTAAACCAGTCAATATTCTAGATTTTTTTTGCGAATATGCCCGCGCATACACGTTGTGGTCTGTTGATGGCTTCCCATACACTACATCTGAACAACAATACCCTGCGATGCAACAAGTGAAGGATTATCAGGCATTATTAAGTCAAACAAGCAGCGATTTGATTGATTAACTATATGAAAATATGGAGAGAAGTTTATGAAAAACAGAACGCGAAATAAATTCAAGGTATTGCCCAGCAATGCCTTTTCACTGATTGAAATGGTAGGTGTTCTTGCCGTGATTGCAATTGCCGCTCTTGTTTTGATGCCCAATTTAATAAAACGCGTTGATACAGCATCGGCAAATGCAGAGGCTAAAAACCTTAAATTAATGGCTGATTCCTTTAAATTATTTATAAAAAGGAACTGGTCTATACCCACTTATACGAATTGGGCAGACGCAGTTGCCCTCCAAATTGGATGGGAAAAAGGCAGTGTTTTAACAAATGGGCGCGGTATTGCAAGGGCTTTTTTAATTGACCCAAATTTAAACATTGCTGGTTCTCAACTTCCTTATACACAAAGAGTTAATGGCTCTACGAACAAACCGGTTAGCGCTCGTTTAATGATAGTTTCAAGTATCTTTAAACCATTACCAATATCAAGTGGCATCGTTGCTTCTTCAAGTGATTTTAATGCTATATGGAATACCACGGATGGTAGTGTTCCTTCTATTTGGAGTAGCTGGCAAGGTAAAAATTATGGAGATCTTCTGAAAATCCAACGAATTAATTTAGAGCCTATGTTTAAATATGTGTCGTTGAATAGAAGTCAATCTGGCACTGTTGGATTTGGTGTAGGAACAAACTATGACCTTACGGGTGTGGATAAAGCCTATCTAACAGGACCAACATTTGGCACTTATTACTTAGAAAGCACTATACTTTATCTTTACCGCACAAATGGCGCTTTGGATATGCGTCAAATTATAGAAAGTAATTTATCATTAAATTTCGCAAATAATGTATGGGGCGGACAACCTAATGTCGGAGCGCAAATAACAGGACAGGATTTTCAAAACTGCGCAGACTTTTTTATGATGGCGCTGCTTAATTCAAACGCAAGAAATGGCGCCACGCCCCAGGCAGTTCTTACTGCCCTGACAGATTATATGAACGCATACACTGCCTGGGCAAATACTGGATTTGATAAGATTTCTACTAATTATGCGGCACTTATATCAGCGAAGAATAACCTTAGTACCCTTACATCTGGTTTAATTTTTAAACCTGAACAATAAAAACAACAATATTTTTATTGTTATTTATCTAAAAAAGTATTAATAAGGATTCGTTATAAATAAAAATGGATAAAAAAGTCCTTGCAATATATTGGTTAAATGGTCGGTTCAAAGCGCTTTCTATTTATAAGGGGGAAGTTAAAGCTGTATGGGAATCACCTAAACTTGTTGAAGATGAATCAAATTTTCAGGCAGCGCTTACCGACTCAGTTAGCCAAACGGGATATGATGGTGTTAAAGTATCTGTTTTGATAAGTAATAGAAAAACGATGTTCCATTTAATTGAAGTCCCCCCTGTAACGGGCGCTGACCTCGAGTATTATGTGGAAAGAAAAGCGAATCAACTCAAGACCTTCGATGACCCCCTTGCATTTTGCTACAAAAAAACCTTACCAACACGCATCTCAAACGGATTATTAATAAACATTTATCCCCGTCCATTTCTGGAAAAATTAGCCGAAGCCTGTCGGAATATAGATTTGCATCTCTCTCGTATGTTCACTCTACAATCCGTAATGCAAATGCAATTAGGCTCTTTAAAAGTTCCTTCCGAAGAGGTTGTCGCTCTGGCTGCTGATGTGGAAGGCGCTACTGCCTTGCTCATCGGTCGCAAAGATGGAGAAATTTATTTTGGCAGGACAATTTACGGCGATTGGAAGGTGGATGCAGAATACGTTGGGACTGAAATAATGCGTTCCATTCTGTTTGTTAAACAACAATTTGGCGCAATGGCATTGCGGCTTTTTATTTATGGCAATGAAAATGAAAAATGGACAAAGACACTTGAACAATTTGTAGGATTTCCTGTAGAGGCTCCCTCTTATCCATCAACTCCTGTTGACTGGCTGAAAGAATCGTTAAAAATTCGGGACGATGTAACCGATAACCTCGTCACACCTGATTTAAGACAAGAACCACAAGCCCGTCTTTTTTTAAAAATGGTTGGATTTCTTGCGGTAGTGGTTGCTGTTTGCATCGGCGGATGGATAGGGTTTGTCGAAAAAAATGTGGCAAAACAAAACTCTGAATATATCAGACTTATCCCGTTGTTAGAAAAGTTAGAAGGAGAGAAAAAAGTTGTTATATCAAGAAAGGAAGAGTTAGAACATCGTCAACAATTTGTAAAATATGTAACAGACAATATTACAAACCCGGTGCCCGGGTGGTTTTTTGGATACTTATGCGACGTGTTTCCGGATGACCTTGTGTTAAAAGAACTGCATATTCATCAAACAAATGGATTATGGTATGTTCACATAGACGGAGTTGTTCAGCCAGCTGATAATAAGAATCTGGAACAAGCACTTTCATTTGGTTTACAACTCTTGCAAAACAGACTTGAAAGGAGTCCGTTCCATTTTAAAGTGACCGGTAAAACTAAGTTTGACCTATCAGCAGCCATCTCGCCGATTAGCAACAGTTCTCAAAATGATTTTTCTTCTGCATTAGCAATGCGCAGAGAAGCAGGAATTTCAATGCTCGGTGATGGACTAACAAATACTCCTTCGTCCGGTCCTCTATCGTTTGTTGAAAAAATCAAAGGTAAAGAGAAAACAGTTTTTTGGTTGGAAGGGGTGATGCAATGAAATTCTTCTTACCGAGATTACCAAAATCGTTTACCCGACATCTTCCGGAAAGGTTGTTAATTATATTTGTTTTCTTATTAGCGCTTGTTATAGCTTATTGGAGCATAACTAAAAGATATCCTTTGATTGGTGAATATCAAAAAAAGAGTCAATCAATTCATTCTCTTGAAGACGAAGTCCAGAGAATTAAGGCTCAATATCCTGAACAAATTTTAAAAGAAACTGAATCCGGCTATTTAAGGGCAATGGATTTCGTATTCACTAATGAGGACCACATAAAATTTTGGTTTGATTATTTTCAACAACGAGCAGGATTGGTTGGGCTTGAAATGAAACAACAATTAATTTCCAATGACATCATAAAAACAGTCAAAGCACCGATATTTTTGCGCTCCTATCAAGTTGAATTAAAACCTTTGCAACATTATTCTACTAATACACTTTCCCCGCACGAAAGACTACTTTCATTTTTATATGAGTTATCCACAAACCAATATAAGCGGCTTGATTTTGTGGAATTAAAGGCTGCCGGCGATGGTAATCAACTTGAACAGGCAATTGTGGGTATTAAATTATGGTATTTTACTAATGCGCCATGAGAAAATTACTTGATAATCCATATATTGTAGGAGCTTTAGTCCTATTGGCGTTGTTAGTTGCATTTAGAAAGCCGGTAATAGACTGGATGCAAAGGCTTAAATCTACTCCTTTTATTGGCACTACGACAACAAACATAAATGAAGTAATAGCCAAAGTAAAAAGTCAAACTTCGCAACAGCTACAACCAGAAATCCTTCCGGATGCGAAAATTGAAGTTCAAAATATTCAATGGATATTAAAGCCATCTCGTAATCCATTTAAAAGAGTAGTAAAGGGTGGTATGGAAAACGTTAAGACAAATGAGGTTACAACAATAACTATCACTAACCAACCACTCAAATTAACTGCCATATTAATAGAACAGGATAAAAAACTCGTGATGATAAATGGTAAAATATTATCTGAAGGAGAAACCATATCAGGCTATAAAATTACTTCAATTAACAGAGATTTTGTTATATTAGAAGGTTATGGAGAAGAACGCAAATTAACATTTAATGAAATGCAACAAGAACCAGGACAAAAACAAAAATAATATATGAAAATTATTGATGAAATAATTATGCAAGCAAAAAAATACAAACCTGTCGCAATTTGTGCAATTATTATGGGCTTAATGTTATTAAATGGCATTTCTGCAACAACAAACGAAGTATCAACTACTAATTCTTCTAAGAACGTCAAACTTTATTCTTTTCAAGCAGAGAATCTTGAAATGAAACGCGCCCTGGCATTGTTTGCAAGGACACATAATCTCAACATTATTCCTGACCTCGATGTGGTTGGTGAAGTTACGGTCGATCTCAGAGACCTTCCTCTTGATAAAGTTATGGCTGCTATCCTTGATGCGTATGGATACTCATGGACTATTGAAGAAAATTTTATCAGGGTTAAAAGTATAGAAACTAAAACATTTGTTGTTGATTACCTTCGTCTTGTAAGAAGCGGTATGGGGGCAAGCGCTGTTGTTATGTCAAGTATGGGGAGTAATTCAGGAGGAAGCGGTGGTGGTGGAGGCGGCGGTTTTGGTGGTGGAGGTGGAGGGTTTGGCGGAGGCGGAGGATTCGGTGGAGGTGGAGGATTCGGCGGTGGCGGCGGTGGTGGGGGTTCAAGTGGCAACGGTACAGGCTGGGGTGGTTCAGCAGTATCCTTATCACAGCAGGATGAAATTGATTTCTGGAAGGAACTTGAAGAACAACTGAAAAGTATGTTAAGTGAAAAAGGTAAAATCGCAGTGAATAAAACTGCCGGTATAATCCAGATTACGGATAAGCCGATAAATGTTAAAAATATAGATTCTTTCATCTCCAATCTCAATGGCGTTATTCATCGTCAGGTTGAAATAGAAGCTAAAATTTGCGAAGTCATCTTAAATAACCAATCTCAGATGGGAATAAACTGGTCGAATGTAATAGTCCGTGCCTCAAAAACCTATAATATATCTGGCTCGACGACTGTTGCAGCACCTTTCGGTGGTGACCAGGTTAAAGAGAATTCAATAACCGGTATCTTTACTGCAACAGAACCAAATCTTCAATCCACAGTCATAATAAATGCGTTAAAAGAACAGGGTGAAATTAAAGTCGTATCTCAACCAAAAGTTAGAACATTAAACAATCAGCCAGCCCTTATAAAGGTCGGCACTGACACCCCATTCTTCTTTAAGACAACATCTTACGTCCCGGGAGGGACTGGTACTACTGTTACGCTTGAGGAAGAGTATCCAATGCTTATAACAGTTGGCACAATATTATCCATAACGCCGCAGATTTCTACAAATGGTTGGATAATTATGGATATTTCCCCTATATTAAGTTCCCTTGTTAATAGTGTGGAAAGCCCGAGTAAGACAGTAACAGCCCCCGTACTTGATATTAAACAATCCTCTTCGCTCGTCCGTATCCGCAATGGTTCTACTGTAATTCTTGGTGGATTAATTAACGATTCAATGTCAAAAACTGTTAGAAAAATTCCATTACTTGGCGATATACCAGTTCTTGGCTTCCCATTCCGTGGCACATTTGAAAATAAAACTAAACGCGAACTTGTTATATTTATAACAGCAAGAATTGTCGAACAAGTTCAGTAACACAGGTTATTAAAAATAACTTTATCAAAATAAATTCCCTTTGAAATTGGATTTGATTTTTGTCTATTTCACAGTTTAATATATTGAAATATTTTATATGCTGTGCCCCTATAGCTCAAATGGATAGAGCAGCGGTTTCCTAAACCGCGCATCCCCGTTCAATTCGGGGTAGGGGTACCAATTTTTTTCTGCAATCCTGATTCCAACAAAAGGCAATATTAGTGATTCAGCCAAGCAATAGTTCAATTTCGTTATGTGATAATTAATCTGGATTTTATAATGATTCATTATAAAATACTTTTATGCCGAACATCAAATATTTAATGATAGTGTTATCCTTTGTTTTTACCAGTATATCTGCTCAATCTGCGACAAAATATAATGTGCTTTTTATAGCCACAGATGATTTGAATAATGATTTCAACGTTTATGGAAATCGGCTTGCAAAAACACCAAATCTGGAACGGCTTTCTAAACAAGGAACTGTGTTCGCAAATGCGTATTGTCAATTCCCACTCTGCAGTCCAAGTCGTAGTTCATTGATGACCGGCTTAAGACCAGACGTAACGCAGGTTTTTGATTTAAAAAGACATTTCAGAACCGTGCTTCCTGATGTAACGACTTTACCACAGTTATTCAGGAAAAATGGGTATGTAGCTGTCAGAGTGGGGAAAATTTATCATTACGGCGTCCCGGGGGATATTGGAACAAATGGGCTGGACGACTCACAATCGTGGGATGAGGTGTTTAATCCACGAGGACGCGATAAGGACGAAGAAAAAAAGTTAATAAATTACACGCCAAAACGCGGGCTTGGTAGTTCATTAAGCTTTCTTGCCGCTGATGGAACCGATGAAGAACAGACTGATGGAATCGGCACAACACAGACGATTAAATTTCTTGAAAAATATAAAGACAAACCGTTTTTTATCGCAATGGGTTATTATCGTCCACATTGCCCGTACGTGGCTCCAAAAAAATATTTTCAACGTATTCCATTTGACGATGTTAAAATTCCTTCTATATCCGAGTCTTGGTATTCTCAGGTGCCAAAACCTGCTCTGGCATCTACAATGCCATTGCCATGGTTTGGCGTAACGGTTGAACAAGCCCGCGAATCTAAACAAGCCTACTATGCTTGTATTGAATTTGTTGATGCTCAGATAGGAAGATTGATTGAAGCGATTGAAAGGCTACATCTTCTTGATAAAACAATTATAGTCTTCTGGAGTGATAATGGATATCACTTGGGTGAACATGGATTGTGGAAAAAGCAGAGCCTGTTTGAGAATTCTGCTCGGGTACCATTAATGATTAGCACACCAGAACAAAAGTCTAAAGGCGCTGTCTGTAATCGGACGGTTGAACTGCTTGATATCTATCCAACGCTTGTAGAACTGTGTGGTTTAAAGCCACTTCATCAATTGCAAGGGAAAAGCCTTAAGCCGCTTATTGACAATCCAAAGGCGCAGTGGGATAAACCAGCCTTTACGCAGGTCTGGAGGGCTGGTTTTCCGGGATACAGCGTCAGAACACAACGATACCGCTACACCGAATGGGACAATGGCAAGCGCGGGAGCGAACTATACGATTATCAGACAGACCCTGAAGAAAATTGCAACCTCGCTTCAGACCCGAAATATAGCGACGTCATCAAACAACATCACGAATTAATCCAAAAAAACTGGGAAAAACCATATCTCCCGATTCAGAAAAAACGATAGTTAATACTACCCTATCTCTATGGTAAATCTTTCGGCTGCCAAAGTGGATTACCCACTCGGGCATTCTCCATAAGGTATTTAATTTCTTTAACTATTTCGGGATACTTACTTGAAACATCATTTTGTTCACCAAGGTCATTTTTTAAATCGTATAATTGAATTGACGCTGTCCGTCTCAAAAGCCTTATCCCCTTCCACCTACCATCAAGCAAAATAGCCTGGCTAAAACCACGTTCGTGAAACTCCCAGTATAGATACTTGTGTTTCTTCTGAAGGCTCGGCTTTCCCGAAATGGTAGGCACAAGACTTAAGCTGTCAATACCGTCAGGCGGCACCGTCCCAGCCAGTTCAGCTAAAGTCGCCATAATATCACCAAAATATCCAATGTGATTGGATACCTGTCCTGGTTTTGTTTTGCCTTTCCATCGGACTATGAATGGAACGCGGATACCGCCTTCATAAAGGTCACGTTTCATCCCTCGGAATGGGCCGTTTGAGTCAAAGAAGTCAGGGTCGTGCCCACCTTCTTTTTGAGGTCCATTATCGGAAGTGAAAATCACTATTGTTTTTTTAGCTAAACCGGTTTTATCAAGTTTCTTCATAATCTCGCCAATTTGAGAATCAAGCCGTGTAATCATTGCGGCATGACCTTTATTGGGAGTAGTCCAATCTTTGTTTGAATAAATGCCGTAATCAGGGACTTCCTCGCCATCCTTTAAAGCCGCCCTTCTTTCGTTGTTCGCGTGTGGGACAACAACCGATAAGAAGATGAAAAACGGTTTATCTTTATTTTCTTCAATAAACTGGAGGGATTCTTTTGCAAATAAATCCCCTGCATAGACCACGCGATTTGTTGCATAACCCGCCCCAAGTTTTCCAATCCTGACAACTTGGTTTGGGAGTTTAACCATTTCTTCATTTCTCCATAAAAAATCCGGGTAATGGTTATGAGCGTGTTGTTGAGAAAGATAACCAAAAAAGTAATCAAACCCTTGTTTATTTGGCACACCTTCATCGCCGGGCATACCAAGTCCCCACTTACCTATCAGTGCGGTTTTATAACCTGCGGATTTTAAGACCTCGGCAACTGTTACATCTTCATTCCGCAACATTTGAGGTTCAAAATTATTTGAACCAGCGTTGCCCCGGACCCGTGTATGTCCCGTATGCTGACCGGTCATCAAAACACTTCTTGATGGCGCGCAGACCGTTGAACCTGCATAAAATTGCGTGAACTTTATTCCTTCTTTTGCAAGTCTATCAATGTTTGGCGTCTTAATTAACTTTTGCCCATAACATCCAACCTCACCATATCCGAGGTCATCGGCAAGAATTAAGATAATATTCGGTTTCTCCGTATTATTTGCGGAAAATAAGCAAATTTCGGAATAAGCAAATGCGCAAATAATTAAAATAAAATGGACTAATTTCATATAAAAAATAAAAACTTTTCTTCAAAAAATTGCAATTAAAAACAGATTATTCAACGCCAATTAATTAGACCTATAAGCTAAATGATGCCATTTTTTGGGATTGGCTTTAAAAGGTTTAAAATTTCGTCTGGTGTAATTGCCCTTTCTTCGCGATTTCTTGTATTTTTAACCATTGCAACAATTTTTCCACTACTATTTTTTTCAAGTTTAATGAACCAGGTTGCATCCAATTCCACCGCCCTTTTAAACTGTTTATCATACCTTGCGCTTGAAAGCGGATATTCCACTGTATAACTGCTGTCTCTCACTTTTTGAATTAATGAAAGAGATTCAAGACGAAGCGATTCATATTCTATGCAAAAATAGACATCTATTGTTTGTTTGAACTGCGGGAGCAATTTCCGTTCTTTGAGCAATTCACACAATACAACATCGCCCATACCAAATCCGAGCGCAGGTATATCGACCTTTCCTTTGCTTATCAATTTCACAAGGTTATCATATCTGCCGCCCCCTGCAATTGCGCGAAACTCGCCCTTCTTATCAAAGGCTTCAAGAACCATTCCTGTATAATAAGCGAGACCACGAATAACACCATAGTCAATCTTTACAAATTCAGAAAGTCCTCGTGCTCTTAAATTTTCAATGATTGCTTGAAGACCGTCAACAGGTTCTGCCTTCTTAATAAAGTCATAGACCTGTTCGAGAGAAAAACCTAATTTCTTTAACTTTTCGCGGTTGGCATCCTCTGTTTCTCGTTCAAGTTTATCTATTGCTTGATAAAACTGATATTCGTCTTCCGGTTTTCCACCGTTTTTTATAAAAAACTCCTGCCAAGCAGCGCGGCTGCTAAGCCTTATTACAAAATCATCAGAGCCTAAACCGAATGAACGTAATGTATCAATCGCAAGTGCGATTAACTCTGCCTCTGCGCCCGGACCTTGTTCGCCAACAATATCAGCATTGAATTGAAAGTGTTCTCTAAGTCTGCCTTTTTGCTGACGTTCATAGCGGAAAAGTTGTGGCATAGAAAACCATTTAAGCGGTTTTTTATAATTCCTTGCGTGAGCAGCTATCATACGAGCAAGCGTAGGGGTAAGTTCTGGACGCAATGCCACAGCCCGATTTCCTTTATCTAAAAAGTTATATAGTTGTGCAACGATTTCGTCGCCGCTTTTCAATGTGTACAATTCAAGCGGTTCAATTGGCGGGCCATCATATTCGACAAATCCGTATCGAGTAGCAACCGAGCGCCATTTTTCAAAAATATAACGACGCGCCGATGAACTCCATGCTTCAGCGTCTGGCAATGGCTCGGGATAAAAATCCCTAAATCCGGGTAATCGTTCCATAATTTTTTTAAAAAACAAAGTTTCCTATTTAATAGGGCAAATAAATACGAAATTGTTCGTAAAATCAAGAGAAGGTTTTATTGCGAAGATTTTTGCGTGGATTGCGGCGACAATTTAACGACCTTATCGCGCATTTCTTTTCCGGGCTTAAACTTCACTACTGCCTGCTGAGGAACTAGGATATCCTTTTCAGGCTTATGTGGATTACGACCAATGCGAGGTTTACGAACCTTTACTTCAAAAATCCCGAAATTTCTCAATTCCACCTTTTCACCCTTTGAGAGAGCTTCGGTTATATAATTAAGGGTTCTCTGAACAACCTGGAAAACCTGGTATTGCATCAGCTCGGTATCCTTACTAATTCTGACTACTAAGTCACGTTTTGTCATAACGGGCTCCTAAATTCTTCGATTGGTTCACTGGCTTACTTCTAAATATATATAATTCATTGACTATCAAATATCAAGATATTTTTTGAAAAAATCTTGATGAAAAATTATTTTTAGATATTTAAATTTAAATAAAACTATATTTTTGGGAAATTAATCTTATGAATGACGAGATTAGAAAAGTCCTTGTTATACTGTCGAACCGGTTTACGCCATTAAAACCGGCGAAATATATTGAACTTGATTGCAAATCTGATGGGACAATCTTAAAAGAAACCACCTTGAAACGAGCCCCGAAAAAGCCAATTTATGATGAAGTATGGGAAAATGATGATGGAAAGACTTCGCTTGATTCCTGCACGAGAATTAAGAAAAAATACAATCACCCATTGCAAAAGCGCTAAAATAATGTTCAAAGTATTTATAAATCTGCAGGTAATTTAAAACAGATAGGTTATAGAATGACCCGTTAGTAGAACTCATATCATCGTAGAGGTGACAGAGTGATAATTTAAGAAACCAAATAATGGCTCTGCACCACTTTCAGCGCTTTATGATGGTTTTGTATTGCTTTTGCTATAATCCTGTCACC
>JAKPVM010000211.1 GCA_029572555.1 Verrucomicrobiota bacterium
GCCCACGGGACTGTTAACAGCATAGTTGGAATTGCAACTTATACCCGAGCCCCTGATTATAACGGGGCCGATACTTTCACATACCGGGCTTATGATGGCGCTTTATATTCCGACCCAGCTACAGTTAGTATTACTGTAACAGCTGTGAACGATGTAAAGCCTTCATATTTTTCTCCAGCGACTAATTATCTAACCGAAGCACAACCGATTGCTGTTGTTATCGGTGATTTTATAAAAGATGGCAAAAAAGATATTGCAGCGGCCTGCGCTAGTACGCATTCGATTGTTTTATTCAAAGGGATAGGGTTTGGGGATTTTGCCCAGGTTAACAATATTCCAATCAACGGTACACCTATTGCAATGGTTGCCGCTGATTTTAATACCGATTATAAAATTGATATAGCTGTGGCGGTTCAAGAGAATAAGATAATTTTCTTGTATAATACTGATAATCAGGGCGGGTTTTCTCAACGTGAACTGGATTTGGGCTTTGTCCCAAACGGGTTGATTACAGACCGATTTTATGGAGATGCAAAGCCTGATTTAGCCACTTTAAGCGATCAAAATACTTTGTGCGTTATTTATAATGATGGCTCATCAATACAGCATTTTAATGTTGTCGGTGGAATCAATTTAGTCGCCCTTGCATCGGGTGATTATAATAGAGATGGACGAAAGGATATTGTAATTTTGGACAGAAGCCAAAACAAAGTCT
Source organism: Verrucomicrobiota bacterium (assembly GCA_029572555.1). Taxonomy (GTDB): domain Bacteria; phylum Verrucomicrobiota; class Verrucomicrobiia; order Limisphaerales; family JAKPVM01; genus JAKPVM01. Next base: position 716 of record JAKPVM010000211.1, read on the forward strand.
GGATAATGAAGCAACTTTTGTATGGAACTTTTGCTCTTGCTTCTCCTGCGAGTTGCGACGTTGGAAGTAATTCGAAGTCAATATGTCTTGCAGATTTTAATGCTGATAGATATGATGATATTGCTGTTGGTAATACGGATACTATTTCGATTTTATTATCGCAGGCAGATGGGACATTTGTATTAAACCAGACGATAAATCTTGGGCTTGAACCAAGCGTTCTTGCTGCTGCTGACCTTGATAAAGATGGCATCAAAGAATTGATTGTTCCTACAGTTGACCAGTTGTTATTTGTGTTAAAGGGAGCAAGCGGTGGCACATTTAATTATCATCCTGGTGAACCAAATACGACGTTTGTAATTGGTGAAGGGCAAAAGGCAATGGCGATTGATGAATTAAATAATGACGCAAGTTTAGATGCAGTTGTAGCAAATGCTGACTCAGGTAATATATCAGTTTTGCTTAATAACAGAACGCCACGAACTTATTATGCTAATTACATAACATTGGAAGACACTCCGGTAGATATAATGCTTCGTGGTTCTTATGGACCGCTTGATTATACGATACTTGGCATGCCTATTTTTGGTTTATTGGAATTAAAAGATGGATATACATTGGATCAAACAACAATAAGTCCTATGCTAACATTTATACCAACGGCTGATGTTTATGGTTATGATTACTTCTATTTTATGGCTTCAGATGGAATTAAACAAAGCCTCGCAACGCGTATAACCATTAGAATTAAACCGGTTAATGACCAACCGTCGTTTGAATTAGCACAAGAGGAGGTTACCGTTGATGAGGATTCGGGCATAACAAAAATAGATAATTTTGTTATAAATGTGAATAAAGGAGCTGCAAATGAATTCAATCAGTCAATGCGTTATATTCTTTCAAATGACAATCCTGGTTTGTTCCTACGGCAGCCAACTATAAATTATCTTGGTGCATTATCCGTTATGCCAAAGAGAAATGCTTATGGAAGTGCAGAGGTTACAGTTTATGCAAAAGATAGTGGTCGCACTGTCGACGGTGGAATTGATACATCAGAACAAAGGACGTTCACTATTAATGTTGAAAACATAGATGACGCTCCTGTAATTTCAAGGTTGATTGGGTCATATTGGATATATAAGAATACTGCTGGTGCGTTTCAGGTTTATGTTAGCGATGTCGATACAGATGTTACATCTCTTGATTTGACCGTTACGAGTGACAACCAATCCGTTATTTCAGACAGTGATATAACTGTTTTAAATTATGGTACAATTCGATTTGTCCATTTTACACCAGTACAGAATGCCATAGGCAGAGTATTACTAACATTTACTTTATTTGATGGTACAGGCACAACAAGCAGGAGTGTGTATGTAACAGTTAGATAGGATTAGAAATATAAACGAAACTGCCCGGTTTTTTCCCGGGCAGTTTTTTTATAATTAAATTATTTTTTAGCTAATAATTATAGATTTGACATAATTGCCGCTATTGCAGCTACTTTAACAATGTCATCTGCTGAACAACCGCGTGAGAGGTCATGCGCTGGTTTAGCCATTCCTTGCACAAGAGGTCCGAGCGCCTGCGCACCGGCGAGGCGTTCAGTTATTTTATAGCAAATATTCCCTGCATCTAAATCGGGGAATATCAATACATTTGCTCTGCCTCCAACTGGCGAACCTTTGCATTTTTTCTCTGCAACAGCCGGTATTAAAGCAGCATCGGCTTGCATTTCACCATCAATTAAAACATCAGGCGCAAGTTTTTTAGCGAGTTCAGTGGCTTTTATAACTTTTTCCGTATCAGGAGATTTTGCCGAACCTTTTGTGGAATAGGAGAGCATTGCCACGCGAGGCTCTGTTCCGACAAGTTGTTTCCATGTGCCCGCTGAAGCAACCGCAATATCAGCGAGCTGTTCCGCTGATGGCATTTCAACCATACCGCAATCTGAATAGAGCAATACTCCATTTTCTCCCCATCGTTTGTCAGGGTGAATCATTATGAAAAATGAGGAGACTGTTTTTAGTCCCTGACGGGCTTTAATGATTTGTAAAGCCGGTCTTAAGTTGTCGCTTGTTGTATGGGTGGCTCCGGCTACATAACCATCAACAATTCCCTCTTTTAAAAGCATTGTCCCAAAGTACAAATAATCTTTAATTAAATTGCGTGCTATCTCGGGAGTAACGCCCTTTTCTTTCCGATATTGATACAATTTTTCAGCAAGTGGCTCCGAAATTGATTTGTCTTCAGGTGACATAATTTCGCAACCACTTAAATCTATTCTCCACTGCCTGGCATCGGAATTTATCTTGTCAGGGTTCCCTATGAGGACCACACGACATATTTTCTCTTTTACCAGCATTGAAGCGGCTTGGAGTGTTCGTTCATCTTCTGTTTCGGGCAGAACTATTTTTTTGTTTAGTGCCCGGGCTTTTTCTAATAATTGGTCTGCAAAGTTCATAAGTATTATGAATAATATTTATTTCCGATTCTTACAAAATATTTTTAAAAATACAACACAAACTTTCTAAATATTATCTGTTTATTGTTGAACTCATTTTTATTAAAATCAATTAAGTTTTAGTAACATGTTTTTAATATTTAGACTATGGATAGAAAAATAAAGGTAGAGATATTGCCTGAAGGTAGAATTTTAGAAGTAGAATCGAGGACGTCTTTACAAGAAGTTCTATTTCAGGAAGGGGTTGAATTTCCGTGTGGAGGTAAGGGGATATGTAAAACCTGCAGAATAAAAGTGATAGAAGGAATATGGGAACCGAATGCAATTGAAAAAAAGGCGATTGGCAAAAAAGGTCTGGAAGAGGGGTGGAGATTAGCCTGTCAAGGAATTGCGCAAACCGATTTGAAAATTGAACTCCAAAAGGTTAAGGATGAAATTCTTGGGGATAACAGAAGAGTTCATTTTAAGCCACAAGAAGGGATTGGTGTTGCTGTTGACCTCGGTACCACAACGGTTGTAGCTCAACTTATTGATTTGGAGACCGGCGCATTATTGAGCACTGTGAACGAGTTAAACCAACAGGCGCAGTTTGGCGCTGATATAATGAGCAGAATTACTTTTGCTTTGACACCGGCGAATAAATTAACAGTTCAGAAGGTCATCACAGATCAAATTTGGAAGATGATTAAAAGTTTAATAGCAGAGACGAAGCGGAATTTTAAGCAGTTACAAAGAGTTGTTATTGCCGGAAATACTGTTATGCATCATCTGTTTTGTGGACTTTCTGTGGAGAGTCTTGCATTTTATCCATTTGAAACTTCAACAGTTGATTTACAGATTTTTGAACCAGCACAATTGGGATGGATAGGGGATGGAAAATTCAAAATATATTTTTTGCCTTGTATAGGAAGTTTTGTTGGTAGCGATATACTTTGTGGAATTTTATCTACGGCTTTATATAAGGACACATCGCTATCATTGCTTGTTGATTTAGGGACAAATGGGGAAATTGTTCTTGGAAATTGCAATAAAATCTTGTGCACATCAACAGCCGCAGGACCTGCGTTTGAAGGAGCAAGGATTTCTATGGGTATGCGAGCTACAACGGGGGCAATATCAAGAGTGTGGGTTAATCAAGATGAACTAAATTATAAAGTTATAGGAAATGTTCCAGCAAAAGGGATTTGTGGAAGTGGTCTTGTTGATGCGACTGCGGTTGGTTTAAAACTCGGCTGGATTAATCGAATGGGAAGAATTGTGAATCGTTCTCAATTACAATTAAAAGATTCAGTTGTCATTACTCAAAATGATATTAGAGAACTGCAACTTGCAAAAGGCGCTATTTCAGCAGGTATTCGTATGCTTTTGGCTTTGTGGAAATCAGAAGTAAATGAGGTAAAAGCTACATACTTATCCGGTGCCTTCGGTAATTATATAAGTATTGAAAGCGCAAAGATAATTGGTCTCCTCCCATACGAATTAACAAATGTTCTGCCTGCTGGCAATACATCGCTTCACGGCGCAAAAATTGTGTTGTGCAACTTTTCCGAAGACGAAATGCGCTTTAATTCTTTAAAAAAGATTATCACAAGCATACAACTTAAGAGTTTGTCCGAGTTTGAAGATTTATTTATTGAACAGTTGATATTTCCAAACCGAAAATCTGACTAATGACACTGAATTATTTAAATGTTATTATCATTTAAAATATTGTGTGAGGAAATAATCTGAATTTTGTCTAATCTATAGAAATAATGATTGAGTAGTGGCGTAACTTATGGAAACAAAACTAAAATCCGCCACAGGGTGCATAAATAAAAGTTTTGAAGATTTATATAAAGAAAACGTAAGAAACGTTTATTATTATGCTTTAAGGATGCTTGGCAGTATTACAGAAGCTGAGGATGCAACGCATGATGTTTTTATTAAAGCCTTCAGGGCTTATGCGCAATTTAGAAATGAATCAAGTCCTAAAACATGGTTATATAGAATAACAGTAAATCATTGCAATTATTTATTAAAAGTTCGTGCTAAACATCCAATGACAGATATTGATGAAGCAGACATTGAAACCCAAAATGAGATTTATGATTCACCGATAAAAGTTATTGAAAATAAAGAGATTGGCTTACTTATTCAAAAAACTTTAGAAAAATTGCCGATTGAATACAGGACCGTTTTGTTATTAGCCAAGGATGAGAAATTAAGTTATGAAGAGATTGGACAATTAACAAACCAGACTACAGACGCAGTTAGAGGAAAACTGCACAGGGCAAGGAAACTATTCATATATCATTTTAAAAAATTGAGATAGTTTTATGAAGGAAGAATTTAAAAAAAAGTTAAATGAAGAGCATAAATACGAAGGTGCATTAAAAGAATCGACATCAAGTTCTGAACGAAAGTTCGATTCTGTGGAAGATTTGCTCAGGTACGACGCTAACCAAATATCTGTTCCAGAACAGGTTGAAAATAAAATTAAAAAGTCTATTGCAGAAGAAAAATCAAAGATTCCATTCTGGAAGAGATGGTTTAAGAAATTTTAGTGAGTATGTAAAAGGCATTAAAAGGTGATAAATTTATTTAGTAAATATTATGAATGTTTGCGAAGAAATTGAGACATTGATACGGGCTCGGTATCCGATATTATATATTGTTACGAGTGAAGAAAGCCGTATTCAAGAGGTAATACTTGGAATTGCAAATAGGAGGCAGAAAAAGGTATTTGAATGGAGTTATAGCACGGGTATCGTTCCGGCGGGCACATCAATCCAATCTCAAAAGGCGCGAAACGCCGCCAGTCGCGACCCATTAATTGCGCTTGACCAAGTTATTGACCAGGTAGAACCTTCTATATTTATATTCAAAGATTTTCATCCGTTTTTAACAAGAAACAATTTTGCGGTAATAAGAAAATTGAAGGAAATAGCCATACAACTTAAGAATAGTTATAAAACCGTTATTGTAGTTTCTCCTGTCTTTGAAATACCAGTCGAGATTGAAAAAGAAATCACCGTTATTAATTATCCATTGCCCGGCAAAGAAGAACTCTCACTGCTTCTTGATAAGATTGTTGAGGAGGTTAAAAAATATAGAAATGTTAAGATTAATATAGACGAAAACGGAAGAGAAAAGCTGATACAAGCATCGCTTGGACTTACGATAAGCGAGGCGGAAAATGTGTTTGCAAAGATTATCGTCAAAGATGAAAGGCTGAGCGGTGAAGATATAAACGAGGTTTTTTCGGAAAAACAGCAGATTATTAGAAAGAGTGGACTGCTTGAATATTATCAGTCAGAAGACGACTTTAACAACGTTGGCGGACTTTCGGTTTTAAAAGATTGGTTACAAAAACGCGCAGTTGCATTTACCGAACAGGCAAGAGAATTTGGTTTACCATCGCCTAAAGGAATACTTTTAATCGGTATTCAAGGTTGCGGAAAAAGCTTATGCGCAAAAGCCGTTTCAAATCTCTGGCAGTTGCCTTTATTAAGGTTTGATATGGGCAGGATGTTTGGCAGCCTCGTTGGTTCATCAGAAGAAAATATTCGCAAAGCGATTTCGGTTGCCGAATCAGTGTCGCCATGTATTTTATGGGTAGATGAAATAGACAAGGCTTTTGCCGGCTCACAGGGGTCCGGCGCCACCGACGCAGGAACAACTGCGCGTGTCTTTAGCACATTTCTAACATGGCTTTCGGAGAAAAAAGCGCCCGTGTTTGTTGTTGCTACCGCAAATGATATTTCACAGTTGCCGCCTGAATTATTACGAAAGGGAAGATTGGATGAAATATTTTTCGTTGACCTTCCCTCGTATGAAGAAAGAAAAGAGATTTTCAAAATCCACATTTCAAAACGGGGGCGCAATTCTGAAAACTTTAACATCGATTTATTAGCCGATAGAAGTAAAGACTTCAGCGGAGCGGAAATTGAAGAAGCCGTTATAAGCGCCCTTTACGACGCATTTTATTTAAAAACAGATATTTCAACAGAACTTATTTTAAATGCTATAAAGCAAACTGTTCCTTTGTCTAAGACAATGGATGAACAAATTAGTCGTTTACGAACATGGTGTGAGGGCAGGGCAAGAAACGCAAGTGTTCCTCGGGATATATCATCTGAAACAATACTAAGGAGAATTGAATTCTAATTCGCAAGAAATAAGAATGTTTAATATTCACGCAAACTTGATTTTTTTATGGTTGTTAATTAGATTCTAGATATGAAAAAAGTCGCGGTAATATTGTCAGGTTGTGGTGTGTTTGATGGTTCAGAAATTCACGAGTCAGTTCTTGTTTTGTTAGCTCTTGATAGGGCAAATGCACAGGCAATTTGCGTCGCCCCGGATATCCCCCAATTCCATACCGTAAATCATTATACAAAACAACCAGTTAAAGGTGAGACCAGAAATGTACTTGTTGAATCTGCAAGGATAGCGCGTGGCAATATTATCCCTTTGCATCAACTTAACGTGAATGATATTGATGCGGTGATTCTTCCTGGCGGTTTTGGCGCGGCAAAAAATTTAAGCAATTTCGCTGTTGCAGAAGAAAATTTTACTGTGCATCCGGAAGTAGAAAAGATTTTAAAGGACGCTCATAATAAAGGTAAACCTATCGGATTTGTTTGTATCGCCCCCGCAATAGCCGCCAGATTGTTTGGAAAAGAAAATGTTGAGTTTACTATTGGCACGGATAAACAAACTGCGGTTGTTTTATCAAAATATGGCGCTCAACATGTCAATTGCACAGTGCATAATGCCGTTGTGGATAGAAAATTAAAGATAGTCACCACTCCTGCATATATGCTTGCATCAAGAATAACTGAGGCTGAGGCCGGTATAAATAAACTTGTTCAGGCAATCCTTGAAATGGCGTAGTTTATTAAACCAAATGAATAGTTGTATTGTATAATGGATATTAGACATTTTAATTATATTAATTGTGATATCTAACCAATATGAGACTTATCCTTCTTATATTAGGCTGGCAAAGTCGGGTGAACTGAAATTTCGTGCTCAAAAGGCTCTTGAAATATTAAAATCTTGTACGCTGTGTCCCCATAAATGTGAAGTTAATAGAAGTGAAGATGTTTATGGCTTTTGCAAAATTGGTCGGTATGCGTATATTGCGAGCTATTTTCCACATACCGGTGAGGAGGAGTGTATAAAAGGCTGGCGAGGGTCGGGAACTATATTTTTTTCCGGTTGTAATCTCCAATGTGTGTTCTGTCAGAATTGGGACATAAGCCATCACCGCACAGGAGAACCGACAGATGCTAATAGACTTGCTTCAATAATGATTGAACTGCAAAAGGTTGGGTGTCACAACATAAACCTTGTTACGCCTACCCATATTATTCCACAATTTCTTGAAGCTCTTTGTATTGCTGTTAAAATGGGATTGAGATTGCCGATCGTTTATAATTCAGGGGGGTATGATTCAGTTAATGCGTTAAAATTTCTTGAAGGTGTGATTGATATTTATATGCCCGATTTCAAAATCTGGGATTCAGAAATTGCGGCTCGTTTATTGCATTCACCTGATTATCCAGAGGTTGCAAGAAAGGTAATCAAAGAAATGCATCGGCAAGTTGGAGACCTGGAAATTAACAATGAAGGAATAGCAAAAAGAGGAGTATTATTAAGGCACCTTGTATTACCATCTAATCTTGCTGGGACTCGTGAATTAGCAAGATGGCTTGTTGATGAAGTATCTAAAAATATATATGTAAATTTAATGAATCAGTATCATCCAGACGGTTATGTAACCTACCCTGCTATGCAGGAAAATTACAAGGAACTCGCTCGTCTTGTTAATAGAGATGAATTTAAGCAAGCTTACGACGACGCTCGGTCATCGGGGATTCACAGATTTAATTCAAATTCTTAAAATAAACCATTGCTTAAATCGGATTTTGAGATTAGTTTAATATAGACCTCATATACTAATGAAAAAGCAAAGGCTATATTTTTTGCTAAAGGCAAAAATAGAGTCAAAAGGTTATAAAATAACCGTTAAAAAATGGAGGATATATGCCATCAAAAAGGTTAAAAGAGTATCTGGATAAGAACAAAGTTAAATATATCAGCATACAGCATTCGCCTGCGTACACATCACCGGAGATTGCCGCACAGAGTCATATTCCCGGAAGAATTCTTGCCAAAACGGTTATGGTTAAAATAGAGGGTAGAATGGCAATGGTTGTACTTCCGACAAATAGAAAGGTAATATTATCTGAACTCAAGGAAGCGCTTGACGCAGAAAAGGTAACCCTTGCATCAGAAGATGAATTCAAGGAGATGTTTCCGGATTGTGAAATTGGGGCAATGCCGCCATTCGGAAATTTATATGGTATGGATGTTTATATTTCTCCTGAACTTACCGCTGAGCAAGAAATTGTCTTTAATGCTGGCACTCACACAGAATTAATTAAAATGGCGTATAAAGATTTTGAACGGCTTGTCCAACCAAAGGTTATAAGATTTTCAACATAGCCGTTAAGCGCGTTCCATATATTTGCCGGTGCGAGCGTCAACCTTGATTTTTTCACCAGCTTTAATAAAAAGTGGCACCATTATTGTAATGCCGGTTTCCAGTTTGACCGGTTTCATAACATTACTTGCTGAGTCACCCCGTATTCCTTCTGGGGCATCTACTACTGTAAGAACCACGCTTGGCGGCAATTCTACCATAACTGCTCTATCTTCAACGAAAGTTATAGTAACTTCACCATTTTCCACAAGGTAGTCTTTAGCGTCTCCAATGATTTCAGGGCTGATAGTAACTGTTTCATAAGTATTGGTGTCGGTAAAGACATAATCTTGTCCGTCTTTATAGCTAAATTCCATTTTTTTTGTAGTCAACGGGACCACATCAATTTTTTCTGTTGAACTGAATCTTACATCTGAAGATTTTCCAGTTTTAATACTTCGCAATGTGGCCTGGACAAAAGCCCTTAAATTACCGGGCGTTCTATGCTGGGCATCTAATACTATGGCAATATCGCCATTGTAATTAATAGCCATTCCTTTTCTTATGTCATTTGCATTCGGCATATTTTAAATTACTTTCATTTATATTTCTCAATTTTAAAAATTAAGATAAAAATAGAATATATTACATATTTTTTATAAATCAAGAAAAGTTTATCAGGGAAAAATAAATCCTAATAATGTCTTCAATTGAACGTATTATCGCCTCATTTTATTATTTTTCTTAACAAGTTCCACTTTTGGTCTAGGTCTTGAAATGAGAACAATTGGGCATCCTTCAAATCCGAAGGCTTTTCGGATTTTCCCGGTGAGATATTTTTCGTATTGTGGAGAAAGTAATTCTTTTTTATTAACGAATAACAAAAATGTGGGAGGTTTTGTCTTTATTTGTGTTGCGTAGAAAAATTTTAAAAACTCTCCTGTGTTGCTTATCGGTTGTTTTGTATTTACGGCGTCGTGTATTATTCTGTTAAGTACGGCGGTAGGGATTTTTTGATTGAGCTGAGATTTTACATATCTTATTGCTTCAATTAGTCTATCCAGGTTAATACCAGTTTTTGCAGAAGTGAAGATAACTTGGGCGTAAGATAAAAAAAACAGTTTATCTTGAACCCATTTTTGGAATTCATCCATTGGATCGTTTTTTTCGTTATTCTTTTTTTTCTCTTTTACTTGTTTTTCAATTGCTTCTGCGAATAAATCCCATTTGTTAATTACAACAACGCAAGGCTTATTGTTTTCAGTTATTATGTCTGCAATTTTTTTGTCCTGTTCAGTTATTCCTGCATCTGCGTCCAGAACAAAGATTACAATATCGCACCGTATTACTGAGTCTTCTGCTCTTTTGACGCTGAAGAATTCAACCGAACTGGATATGCTTCTTTTTTTTCTAATTCCTGCTGTGTCAATTAAAATATATTTTTGCCGTCGTCCATCGGTTTCAATTTCAAAAGGGACATCTATTGAATCTCGTGTTGTTCCGGGTATTGAACTTACTATAACGCGTTCAGACTTTGTAAGCGCATTAATGATTGAAGATTTGCCAACATTAGGTTTACCAATTATCGCTAATTTTGTTGGGCTTTCTTCTTCGTGTTGATTATCTTCTTTTTTTATTGGTTCTGACAATGAATTAATTGCTTCTTTTAATAGTTGTTCTACTCCGATGCCGTGAACGGCTGAAACTGGTAAAATGTTGTCAAAACCCAATCTTGTGAAATCAAGGATATTTAATTTTTCTTCTGGATTATCAACCTTATTAACAACAACAAATACGTTTTTCCCGGTTTTTCTAAGGTGTTTTGATATTTCCAAATCAAGAGGTGTCAAACCATCTTTTCCGTCAACAACAAAGAAAATTAGATTTGAAGAATCTATTGCGATTTGTACCTGTTCTACAGTTTCTTTAAGGATTTCGTCTTTTGTTTTTTCTTCCGGTAGAATTCCGAGTCCGCCGGTGTCAATGATTGTGAAAGGGATTCCGTGCCATTCTACCTCTGCGCTTACCCTATCACGAGTTACACCCGGCTCATTATGCACGATGGCAATCCGTCTTCCAGCAATCCTGTTAAACAGTGCGGATTTGCCAACGTTTGGCCTGCCGATTATTGAAATAATTCCAGACATAATAACCTATCAAATTACCATTTAGCTTTCAAATTACAATGGATAGCGAAAGATTTATTTCATTAGTATAAAACTTATTTATGATGATATCACCATAATTTATCACACTTGACGAATATTGTTAATTTTGTAAGTTATAACAGTAAAATTTTATTTGATTTGTTTTTAAAAATTTTATATAAAAAATAACGATGAAAGCCAGAGTATTGTATGTGGTCTTTTCATTTTTGTTCAGTTTCATAGCAAATGCGCAGCTGATAATAAATGAAATCCATCATAACCCTGATGTAAAAACCGAACAGGTAGAATTTATCGAGTTATATAACAAAACCACGAATATAATTAATATTGGCGGATGGTATTTCTCTGATGGTGTTCAATACACCTTTCCATCGGGAACAACTATTGCGCCGCGTGGATATGTTGTTATAGCACAAAATCCTACTGCGCTTAAAACGAAATATGGATATTCTGGGGCTTACGGACCTTATGCGGGAGGTTTGTCTAAATATGGAGAAAAATTAACATTAAGAGATTCTTCGGGAGAGATTATTAATGAAGTTGAATATAAATGTGGTTTTCCTTGGCCAATTGTTGGTGATCCTCCCGGTTATTCAATTGAACTGATTCACCCTGACCTTGATAATAATCTTGGTAGCAGCTGGCGTATTTCAGTTTCAAGCAGCAATGCGCCTTCTGCCCGAACTGTTTTAATCCCGAAAAATTCAAACTGGAAATATTTTCGTGGAACAAATGAACCATCTTCGCAAATCGGATTGTGGAGATACATCAACTTTGACGACGGCTTATGGGAAGATGGGGTTACACCAATTGGTTACGACCCAGACTTACAGATGGGGACGCCATTAAGCGATATGAACAGCAATTATACTACTATTTATTTACGAAAAACTTTTGTATTAGACGACCCTTATTCAATAACAGCTTTATATATTGACGCATTATACGATGATGGTTTTAAAGTTTGGATAAACGGTGTTAATGGTTTAAATGCTAACATTACCACAGGTGAACTTCCATTTAAAGGAACAGCGCTTTCGGATAGAGAATCGGTTGCTTATTCTACTTCTATTATCCAATCGCCTTCTTCATATTTAAAGTCTGGAACGAATATAATTGCAATTCAAGTTGCAAATTCGACTCTGATAGATAATCCGGATTGTTATATTGATATCCAACTAAGATCTCAAACTGGCATATCAACTGTTGGACCTACTCCAGGAAAAATTAATTCAGCATATTCAACAAACGCGGCGCCGAATATTCGTCAGGTTTCAAACACCCCTCAACAACCTTCATCTGCCGTTCCTGTTTTGATAACCGCCAAAGTTACCGATCCCGACGGTGTAGGCAGCGTTTTTCTTGAATATCAGATAGTTAATCCTGGTAATTACATTGATATTCTTGATTCAGCCTACACTAATTCTGCCAATTGGATAAAAGTTTTTATGAACGATGAAGGACGCGATGGTGATGTAACAGCAGGAGACGATGTTTACTCTGTGACCATACCATCAACAGTGCAACAACATCGTAGGCTTATAAGATATCGGATTACAGTCGCAGATAAATTTAGTATTTCCGCAAGGGTGCCGTATCCTGATGACCCACAACCAAACTTTGCCTATTTTGTTTATAATAACGTTCCGTCGTGGAGCGGCGCAGTTCAACCTGGCGGTTCAGGGACTAATGCCACAATTATAAATGTTCCAGCAGAAGAGATGGGACGGTTGGCAACATACCACCTTATATCAAAAAAGAGTTCTGTTGAATATGCAACAGGTTGGCAGATGACAGGCATTTCTGGTGGAATAAGTAACCGTTATACAGGAGACGTCTACTACTGGCCTGGCACTTTGGTATATGATGGTAAGGTTTATGACCATATACATTTTCGAGCGCGCGGCGGTGTTTGGCGGTATGCAATGGTAAAGAATATGTGGAAATTCGATATGAACCGCGGTCATGATTTCGAAGCGCGAGATAATTGGGGAAATAAATTCGATACGCCCTGGAACAAATTAAATTTAGGTGCTTCCATACAACAAGGGGATTATAACCATAGAGGCGAACAGGGAATGTTTGAATCTGTGGGATTCCGGCTTTTTCAACTTGCAGGGGTTCCAGCGCCAAACACGACCTTTGTAACTTTCAGGGTAATAGACGAGGCTGGTGAGGCGAGTCCAACCACCCAATATGAAGGTGATTTCTGGGGGCTTTATCTCGCTACAGAACAGCTCAATGGAAGGTTTCTTGAAGAACATAACTTGCCTGATAGCAATTTTTATAAGATGGAAGGTGGAACGGGGGCATTGAATAATATTGGACCGAATGGCCCAACAGATAAATCAGATTTAAATTATATTTTGAACAATTACACGGGGGCGTCGGATGCCTGGTGGAGAACAAACTGGGATTTATCAGGGTATTATAGTTATCAATCAATCGTTCAGGGAATCCACCATTATGATATTTCTTATGGTAAGAACTACTTCTATTATTATAATCCAACAATAAGACTATGGGTGATTGTCCCGTGGGATCTTGATTTAACATGGGCTCACAATATGTATGATAGTGGTCAAGGAGGAGTTGACTATATAGCATTGCGATTATTTAATGCCACTCCGGTTGCTGGAACGGGGTTGCAAGCTGGAACTTCAAATATGAAGTTGGGTGGAACAAGGCCTCAAATTGAATTGGAGTTTAAAAACAGAGTTAGAGAAATCCGCGAACTGTTATTTAATCGCGACCAGGCTTGGAGGTTAATTGATGAATATGCTGCTGTCTTGCGTGGACCAACAAATAGGCCATCAATTGTGGATGCAGATAGAATGATGTGGGATTATAACCCTAAAATGGCTAACTCTGCTTATTCCTCCAGTTTAGGCAAGGCCGGACAGGGTAGATTTTATCAATTTCCGAGTGAGAGTGCCACGAATTCAAGTCTTAAAGGCAGTTTTGATGCAACAGTGCGGATAATGAAAAACTATGTAAATATTCGATCAGATTGTCTTGATGGTCTTGCGGCAGACGCGCTTATCCCGAACCGTCCCGTAATTACATACACAGGACCGGAAAATTATCCTATAAATAAGTTGTCTTTTAGAACTTCATCTTTTTCCACACCATCTACAACAAATACATTTGGATACATTAAATGGCGAATCGCTGAAATTACAGATACGAATATCACTCCTTATATGACTAACGAACCATTTAAATATGAAATAGAATCTGTGTGGGAGAGCGGCAAAATAACCAATTTATTAACTGATATTACAATACCGACTGAGTATGTTCGTATAGGGAGTCGTTATCGTGTAAGGGCGCAATACGGTGATAATTATGGAAGGGCAAGCAGTTGGTCTCTACCTATTGAATTTGTAGTAAGCCAGCCTGATAACGCAGAGTTGCTAAAACAGTATTTGCGGGTTACCGAAATAATGTATAACCCTCCGCCTGGTGGATATGAATACATTGAGTTAAAGAATATTAGCAGTGACGTAACTCTTGATTTAGCCGGCGTTAAATTCACACAAGGTATAGATTTTACCTTTGGTTTAGGTGCCAGTATTTTGCCCGGTGAATATATTATCGTTACTGGCGCTCCATCAGATAATAATTTTGCTGCATTTCGGTCGTTTTATGGAATAAACGCAATGGTCAAAATTTTTGGTCCATTTAGTGGTAAACTTGACAATGCAGGAGAACAAATTGTCTTGAGGACTGCGGCTGGCGGGTCGGATATTGTTAATTTTACTTATGACAACAGCCGTGGATGGGATTTGTCTGCTGCTGGCACAGGACACTCCCTCGTGTTTAATAACGCATATCTTTATGAAGAGAATAATTATGCAAATTACCCAGGAAGTTGGAGCGCAAGCGCATTCATAAATGGTTCACCCGGTTCTACCGACCCCATCATCTCATCGCAGCAGGTCTTTATAAATGAAGTGATTGTTAATTCGGATTCTTCCAATCCTGCTCTTTCAAATAATTGGATAGAATTGTTCAATTCTTCAGACTCAAATGTGATTTTAGGAGATGGATGGTTTTTAAGCGATGACCCGGCGGCTTTGAATAAGTGGGGCATCCCTGCTTCTACTGTTGTTTCGGCTAACGGATTTGTGGCTTTGAATTTAGGCATATTTACAAATCAAACGCTCGTAAACTTCAGTAAGGCAGGCGGCCAGGTTTATCTGTCATATATCAAGGGTGGAAATGAAGATAGAGTTGTTGATATTGCAAGGTTCAAAGGCATGAATAATGGGTTATCCTGGGGTAGGTATCCTGACGGCAACCCTTATTGGTCAACATTATCGTGGCAGACCCCGGGTTCTACAAACGCGGCGCAAATAAAACCTTTGGTAATAAGCGAAATTTATTTCCATCCGCCTGATTTTCCTGATGGTACGGACAACACGCAGGATGAATACATTGAAATTTTTAATCCATCGCCAGACACAATTACAATGTCTCAACAATGGCGGATTGATGGCGGCATTGAATTTTATTTCCCAACGAATATCTCAATCTCGTCTGGGGAATACGCTCTTGTTGTGAATTTTGACCCAACAAATACTGCTCAATTAGATGCATTTAAATTCCGGGTCGGTGTTTCAAATTCAAATCTTAAAATTTTTGGTCCCTATTCAGGGAAACTCGCTAACGACGGTGAGCGTGTTGCGCTGGAATATCAGACGATAGTTGATGCAGTGTTGAATCAAACTGCTTTTGTTATTGCTGATGAGGTGATATATTTTGACCGCTCTCCCTGGCCCTGTGGGGCTGATGGATCTGGTAATTCAATTCAGAGAGTGAATCCCGATAAAAATGGGGATGATCCCGAAAACTGGAATGCCCAACTTCCGACTCCTGGCACAGAAAGAACTCCAATACCGCCCGGTGTTCCGGAGATTATGGCACAACCTCAATCAAGGATTGTCCCAACAAATGCTAACGTGAGTTTTTTCGTTTCTCTTTGTGGCACGCCACCTTATACCTACCAATGGAGATTTAATGGTAATTATTTAATTAACGAGACCAATTCAACCTTAAATTTATATAATGTGAGGCTTACCGATAGTGGCGAATATTCAGTAGTGGTTGGCAATTCAGCGGGGGCTATTACAAGCGCAGTTGCCGTATTGATTGTTCAACTACCACCGGAGATAATTCAGCATCCTCAAAGTTTAGTTACGACAGGTTATACGACCGTAATAATGACTGTTGCAGCAAGCGGAACTGAGCCAATCTATTACCAATGGTTGTTTAATGGGATACCGATCCAAGGAGCTACAAATACAGTATTGACAATAGCCAACGTTGATAAATCAAACGAAGGAAATTATACAGTTATCGTCTATAATAGTGCTGGATCTTCAATTAGTTCAAATGCATCCCTCACTTTAATGATGCCTCCATTTATTGAACAACATCCTCAATCTACTAACATCCTTGAAAAGGCTACTAATATTTTCACCGTGAAAGCCACAGGAGATTCGCCTCTATTTTATCAGTGGCTATTCAATGGCGATCCAATTTCAGGGGCAAACTCGTCGAGTTTGATAATAACGAATACAAGTGAGACCGATGAAGGCGATTATTCTGTTATTGTAACAAATCAGTATGGTATAGCAATTAGCGAACCAGCGCATTTAACGGTACTTGTTCGCCCATATATCACAATGCAACCTACCCCTTCAAGTATTGTTGTGCCTGTGGGTAGCGATGTGAGTTTTACAATTTCAGCAGGAGGCACTTTACCTTTAAGTTATAGATGGCGAAAAAGTTCTACCTCCTTGACTAATATTATTCTTTACTCTCATACCTGCGTGTTCACGCTTTATAATGTTAAAACCACAGATTCAGGATTATATAACTGCGCTATAACAAACATAGTAGGCGCAGCAAGAGGAATAAGCGCAAACGCAAGTTTAACTGTATTAGCCCCCCCAATAATAACGAACCAGCCACAGAGTATAACACCGGTGATTGGCTCTAACGCATCACTTGTAGTTGGTGTTTCAGGGAGTTCTCCTCTTTCATATCAATGGTGGTTTAACCTCACAAATAAGATAGAATTGGCAACTAACGCTGCTCTTAATATCACAAATATCCAGCAAAAAGACCTTGGTTTATATTTTGTTGTTGTTACGAATCCAGTCGGTAGCGTTACAAGTTCTATTGCCAGTTTAGGATTAATTGGCACCCCAACAATAGTTGTTCAACCGGTGAGCAAAGATGCGCCCTTCGGGGAATCCGTAAGTTTCGAAGTGATTGCTACTGGCGATGAACCACTACGTTATCAATGGTTTTGTAATTGGATGCCAATTTCCGGCGCTGAATCCAATGTTCTCTATTTAAAGGCAGTTAAAGATTCTGATAATGGCATTTATAGGGTATTAGTGTCAAACTCCTCAGGATCGGCGTTAAGCGATGAGGCTATTTTATCAATAACAAATACATTTGAATTAAGAATCAAATCTATTAAGATATTAAATAATACTGTTGTAATAAGATGCGAAGGGTTGCCTGATGCTGATTTTGTGTTTGAAGCCTCACAAAACCTCGGCGTATGGGTACCATTGATATCGAACCGACCGCAAAATGGAGTAATTGAGTATTTTGATGATTCAATAACTAATTCAAATAGAAAGTTTTATAGGATAAAATTGTATTGATGACTGTTCAAAAAAAGCTGGAAATAAATTATAATCGGTATATAAATAAATTGTGTCAAAAAAATAAGTTGAGTTGACCAAGGTTGTATTAATATAAGAAAACTTGCGATGAATTGTTGCGCGCGTAGCTTAACTGGATAGAGTGGCGGCCTCCGGAGCCGTAGGTTGTGGGTTCAAATCCCACCGCGCGCACCATAAATCGCCTAAATTAATAAATTGAATCGTCATGGATAATGATGAGAATGTAAAAAGCAAAGTGATTGATGGGGATGGAGTCACAAGGAAAATATTGATCCTTGACGACGACCAATGGTTTACCAATCTGCTTGTTGAATTACTTCAAACTCAACATTTTCAAACCAAAACTGTTGATAATGGCGTTGAAGGAATAAAAGAAATAATGAATTCGGATTTCGATGTAATATTGTGCGATATAATGATGCCAAATCTTTCGGGGGATATGTTTTATGTTGCCGTCCAGAGGACAAAGCCGCATTTATGCAAGCGGTTCATTTTTATGAGCGGTCATAAAGGCAATCCCAAAATAGAGGCATTTATTAAAAGCATAAATGGAAAAGTGCTCTGGAAACCTTTTGAATTACATCAACTTACCGAAGCAATAAGAGATGTTGAAATGAAAGTAAAAGGGGGTTAATTACTTCTAAATTTGAAAAAGAATATAATTAGAATCCTTAACTCAAACTATTAATTATAACTTAATATGTCCCTCCCGAGTTTTGACAATTAGTGCGGTAAAATCAATTTTTTAAAAAATAAATCACTGTTTTTCAATGTATTATGAATTTGCATTTCTTAATTTATGAGGCGCGTCAAAAGTCGGGAAGGATACATAAAATTTACATCCTATCTCCAATCAACTGTCTACTACCTCCTGTTTCCAGTCTACTTAAATTTTATTTATTCTTGTGTATCTTAATTTTTTCTGCTATGTTAAATTTATTATGAATAATAATCAGAATACGCAACAGATAGAACAACAAAAAGGTAAGAATGGCAAATTTAATATTCCTTTAGCCGTTGTTTCAATTATTGCAATTGTACTGTGCGTTCTTTCCATTGTTCTAAAGACTAAAATGGATGATCAAAAAGTTAAATATGATAAAGATATTGAAGATAAAAAAACAGAGTTGATAAAGACTCGCGAGATATTGACAGAAGTGCGTGAGGTAAATACTACTCTGACGCAAACGCTTGAAAAGAAAACTAACGAGATAAGTGAGATTTCTAATATTCTGAACCAGACGCGGAAAGAATTACAGGAAACAAAGGCTCTTGCTGAGAGTAAAGAAAAGGCGCGACAGGAGGCCGAATCAAAAATACAGCAATTAACAAGTGAAAAGACTGAATTACAAAAGCAAATTGTGACACTGAATAGTAACATTCAGGAATTAACAAATACTGTTAATATTCTGACTGGCGAGCGTGATAATTTGACAAAATATATGTCAGAACTTACTAACTCGGTAAAAAATCTTGAAAATCAGATTGCAGATGTCCAGAAGAAACTTGCGAATTCAGAAGGCGAACGTGAATTTTTATTGACAGAATTAAAACGACTACAGGCAGAAAAAGCGGAACTTGAGCGTCAATTAAATGACCTTGCGTTTCTTAAAGAACAAGTTTCTAAATTAAAAGCAGAACTTGCAATTGCTCGGCGATTGGAGTGGATAAGAAAGGGACTTTATGGCGATGCTAAAGGGGCGGAATTGTTAATGACTATTGGCGGACCTAAACCACAACAACCTAAAACAAATTACAATATTGAAGCTGAAATCAAAACCGATGGGACATTAAAGGTACAGTCCGGTTCCACAAATGCGCCACAACCTGCCCCAAAGAATTAGGTTGTTTTAGCCTCTATTAAGAATGATAAGGCTACGGTTTTGTTTTTTATTAGTTCTTTTCGCAATTGCTGCGGGATGTGCAACAAATAAGCGGGAAATTTATGAGCCGGTAGTTTATACCTCGCCCGAGAATTCCGCACCTTATCTGAAGATTAATAGGATTTCTAACGAAAAATTAGAATTGCAGGTAGCAGTAAGACGTTTTGTTCCGCAGCAAGGTACGGGTGCAGAAATTTGGCTTGTCGGCGTAACGCATATAGGAGAATCTAACTATTATTCTAATATTCAAATGTTCCTAGATAAAATGACAGTGGTTTTATATGAGGGGGTAGGATTTAGCGAGACAAAACAAAATCAGTCAACAGAATCCCAAAATACATCCACACATAAAAATATAGCGAAGAAAAAATCAACAGATTCATCGTTTCAATCTAAGCTTGCGTATTCACTTGGACTTAGTTTTCAGCTTGATGCCATTGATTATGACAGACCAAATTTTAAGAATTGTGATATGACCGTATCTCAGCTCCAGAACGTCTTTACAGCGCAGGTTGCAACAAATAAATCTATGTCGACAGAAGGATTAAGAGAATGGGAAAAAATAAAGCAGCTTTATCAGGGTGAGTCACTTTCAACTATATTAATGGAATATGCACTTAAGTTAATTGGTAGTAATCCCCGAATGATTGCGCTCGTAAAGATATTATTTATTGAAACTTTAGGCAAGATTCAGGGAGACATAAATAACTGGAGCGGATTACCGCCGGGCATCAAAGATTTGTTTCAGGTTTTAATTCAAGAGAGAAATAATTTGATAACAAGCCAGCTTAAGGAAGAATTATCTAAATGCAAAAGAAATAGTAGAATAGCCTTATTTTATGGGGCGGCGCATATGAGCGATTTGGAAAAAAGATTGGTAAAAGAACTCAATTATCGTCCACTTGACCAGATTTGGTATAAAGCATTTTCTGTTGATTTAAAGGAACACAAGGTTACTGAATTTGAGAGGACATTTATTAGTAATACGGTCGATATGGTTATTAGAGAAATGCAGGGTAAAAATTAGTATTTCGTTAATTGTAATCTTTGTTAAAAAATTTTCTCTTTATTTGAAATATTAAAAATACTGTTTAAAATGATAGTAATACTAATAAAGAAATTTATGGGCAACACAGCAAGATTAGAATTGGATGGCAAGGTATATGAATTCCCAGTTGTAACAGGTTCTGAAAATGAAAAAGCAATAGACATAACAAAGTTAAGGGATACCACCGGTTACATTACTTTTGACGATGGGTATGCAAATACCGGTTCGTGTGTTAGCAATATAACATTTATAGACGGAGAAAAGGGTGTTCTAAGATACAGGGGAATTCCCATTGAAGAACTTGCTGAAAAATCAACATTTGTAGAAACTGCCTATCTTTTGATTTACGGACATTTACCAACAAAGAAGGAACTTCAAAACTTTTCGAATTTACTTACACAGAATCAATTTCTCCACGAAGATATGAAATATCATTTTGAGGGATTTTCTGCTGGTGCGCATCCAATGGCAATACTATCTGCGATGATTAATGCGAGCAGTTGTTTTTATCCGGGTTTAATGTTAGGGCGTCCATTCCCAGAGAGATTTGATATTCACGCAGCGCGTCTTATTTCACAGGTTAGAACGATTGCAGCTTTTTCTTATAGAAAATCTCGGGGTTTGCCAATTATTTATCCTAAAAAAACATTGAAATATACCGCAAACTTTTTACACATGATGTTCTCCGACGTTTATGAGGATTATGAATTGAAGCCCGAAGTTGTCCATGCGCTTGACTTAATATTTTTATTACATGCCGACCACGAACAAAATTGTTCTACTTCTACTGTGAGGATGGTGGCTTCAAGTCAGGCGAATCTATTTGCTTGCGCTGCTGCTGGCGTGTGTGCCTTGTGGGGACCGTTACACGGCGGGGCAAATCAGGCTGTAATCAAGATGCTTGAGGAAATAAGAGAAGCCGGTGACGACGGTTCTAAATTTATTTCTGAGGTCAAAAGTAAAACCAGTGGAAAACGATTGATGGGATTTGGACACAGGATTTACAAAAATTATGACCCCCGGGCAAAGATTATAAAGAAAGTTTGTGATGACTTATTAAAGACGCTAAATAGGGTTGATCCTCTGCTTGATATTGCTAAAAAACTTGAAGAAACTGCTCTTAAAGATTCTTATTTTATTGAACGCAGGCTTTATCCAAATGTAGATTTTTATAGCGGGATAATTATGCGAGCAGTAGGAATACCCACCGAAATGTTCACGGTTATTTTTGCAATTGGTAGGACTCCGGGTTGGATAGCTAACTTTAAAGAGATTATGGATAATCCTAAATGCCGCATCTATCGTCCAAGACAAATTTATAATGGAAAAACTGTAAATCACTATATGCCAATTGAGGAAAGAGGAGAATAGGATATATATGAATAAAACAGCGATAGGCTGTTTACAATGTTAAAGTTGTATTATTCCCACTCAATTGTACCGGGTGGTTTACTTGTGATGTCAAAAACGCAACGGTTAACCCCCTGAACTTCATTTACTATGCGACTTGAAAGTTTTTCCAATATCTCATAAGGTAGTTTTACCCAATCGGCTGTCATACCATCTTGCGAATCTACTGCTCGGATTGCGATTGTGTAGTCATAAGTTCGTTCGTCGCCCATTACTCCGACACTCCTCACAGGAATTAAAACTGCAAAACTTTGCCAGATTTTATAGTACCATCCGCTATTTTTCATTTCTTCAACCACAATCCAATCTGCATTTCGCAAAATCTCGAGCCGTTCAGAGTTTACCTCTCCGACAATTCTTACGGCAAGTCCTGGGCCGGGAAATGGTTGACGATAGACAATTTCACGTGGCAGTCCAAGTTCAATACCAAGCTGGCGCACTTCATCTTTGAAAAGGCATTTGAGTGGCTCAACAAGTTCAAACTTCATCCGTTTTGGCAAACCACCAACGTTATGATGGCTTTTTATTAAAGATGCGGGATTTCCACCAATCGGGACGGATTCTATGACGTCAGGGTAAAGTGTGCCTTGCGCAAGAAATTTGGCTTTACCGACTTTTTTTGTTGCAGATTCAAATACTTCTATAAATGTTTTTCCAATAATCTTTCGTTTTTTTTCAGGATCTTTAACTCCTTTAAGCCTTTTGAGAAAAATATCAGTGGCATCTTCATAAACCAACTTTATCTTAAAATTCTGAACAAAGACCTGCTGGACAAATTCGGATTCTTTTGCTCTTAAAAGGCCGTTATTGACAAAAATACAGGTTAATTGGTCGCCAATAGCTTTATGTATCAAGGCTGTTGCAACGCTTGAATCAACTCCACCACTGAGCCCAAGGATTACATTTTCATTGCCGACTTGTTGTTGAATTTGCGAAACAGCCTGGTCTATGTAATTGCGCATTGTCCAGTTTTTGTCGCAACCGCAAATTTGATGTACAAAATTTGATAGGATTTCTTTTCCTCTTGGGGTGTGAACGACTTCGGGGTGGAATTGTAGACCGAATATTTTTTTGGCTGGGTATTCAATTGCGGCATAGTCAGAGTTTTCGGTAATTCCGACAACTACAAAGCCTTCTGGCAAAGCCGTTAATTTGTCTCCGTGTGAATTCCAGACAACAAGATTGTTAGGAAGATTTTTAAATAATAGACAGGCATCATCTACTACCGTTAAATTGGTTTTCCCATATTCGCGTTTTAATCCCTTTTCAACCTTACCTCCAAGAAAATGAGCAATTAATTGCATTCCATAGCAAATACCCAGTATTGGGACGCCTAATTCAAAAATATTTTTATCTAGAAGTGGGGCATTAGCATCACAAACGCTTGCTGGTCCGCCGGATAATATAATGCCTTTTGGATAAATTTTCGCGATTTTTTTAGCAGGAGTGTCAAATCGCAATATTGTTGAATAGACATTGCATTCTCGAATTCTCCTTGCAATTACTTGAGTATATTGAGAACCAAAATCGAGAATTACGATTGTATCTGCCATAGATGTTGAGCAGTAATCAGGATTATTTATTTTCCATAACTATTTTGACCTCAGCAGTTTTTGCGTCGTATTCAATTCGCATTCCTGTAGGAGGTTGTGGAATGGAAGGTAAATATTTTTCCGTAACAAGTTCCTTTAAGTCTTTTGGAAAACGTCCTTCATTTGCCTCAAAATCCTTTATCGCCTTTTTTATATTGGCAAGGTCAAGGGTTTTATCGGAATATTTTTTTGCCTTAGCCACTGCCCCCAAATAATCAGCCGGCGCTGTTACAGGATTCCCGCTGGAAAAGTTTGTTTGTTGTGATTTAGATTCTGCATCTGATTTCTTTCCACATCCGCAGAAAATGAAAATCGCTACTACTAATAGTGTAAATAATATCTTCATAGTTATAAAAATATAACTTTTAGGGTCATTTAACAAGTAATAAATAATTAAAATAAAATTGATTCGAATATTAAAATATGACGTCATATTATATAATAAATAGCTATGAAAAAATTAACCAGACGTCGGTTTTTATTAACTTCTGCTACGACTCTTGCGTTCACAAGTTTAGCCCCTCGTTCGTGGTCCCAAGTAGTTGGAGCAAATGAGGACATTCGAATCGCTGTAATTGGTGTTAATGGCAGAGGGGCATCGCACATCAACGAGTTTAAAAAAATAAAGGGGGTTAGAATCGTTGCCCTTTGCGATGTGGATTTGAAGGTCCTTGATGGGCGAGCGAAAAATTTGGCTGGAGTAAAAAAATATCAGGACTTCAGAAAACTGCTTGAGGATAAAGAAATTGACGCTGTTTCAATAGCAACGACAAATCATTCGCATTCTTTGATTACTGTCTCTGCGTGTCAGGCAGAAAAAGATGTATATGTGGAGAAACCTTGCAGTCATAATGTTTTTGAAGGACGTAAATGCGTGGAGGCAGCGCGTAAATATAAGCGAATTGTCCAACACGGTACACAAAAGCGCGGGAGTGCAAGTTTTAATCAGCTCGCTACAATTGTTAAAAATGAACGATATGGAAAACTTCTCGTTGCTAAAGGATATTGTTGCAAACCAAGATGGAGTATAGGTTTTAAACCGGTTAAAGACCCGCCGCCCAATCTTGATTTTGACATCTGGCTTGGTCCAGCTCCAAAACAACCATACCATGAAAACCTTGTTCATTATAACTGGCATTGGTTCTGGGACTTTGGTAATGGGGATATTGGTAATCAAGGTGTTCACGAAATGGATGTTGCTCGATGGGTTTCCGGTGTTACCTTGCCAAAGAGTGTTATCAGTCTTGGTGGACGTTATGTGAATGAGCCTGACTATAAGGACCAAGGGCAAACACCAAACCAGATGGTTGCGGTATATGATTTTGGGGGTTTGTTGATACTTTTTGAAGTGCGCGGTCTTGTCGGCAAGGACCCGAAATGGCAGCCTAAAGTAGCAAATGAATTTTACTTTGAACAGGGTGTTATAAGAGGAAACAAGTTTTATCCAAAGAATTCAAATGAAGGTGAACCTTTACCAAAGGTTGATGGCAGCGTGAACGAAGGTGGGGTATTCAGTAATTTTATTGACTGCGTTAGATCGCGGAAGCAGGAGAACTTAAATGCGGATATTCTTCAGGGACATTTATCAAGCGCATTGTGTCACCTCGGTAACATATCATATCGTCTTGCTAACGAGAAACGATTTGAAAAACCATCCGATTTTAGTGATAATGAAGTTGTCGGCGAAAGTATTATGATGGCGTTGGAAAATACTAAGGCTATCGGTGTTGACCCTCAAAAGGCTACACTATGGATAGGTCCTAAATTGTTTTTCAATCCCGAGAAAGAAAAATTTATCAATAACCCTATTGCTGATAAACTTTTAACTCGTGAATATCGTGTCCCATTCATTGTCCCGGAGAAGGTGTAAGTTTATTTTACAATCTAACAGGAAAGTTTAGACAAGGTTTTGTTCAACTTCTCGTATTATTAATATAACCTTTTCTGGGGTGGTTGCTGTTAAAAGATTTTTTGTTACACCCACCTGTCTCAAAATGCGACTTATCCTTGCCAAAATATGAAGATGCTGGGTCACATTGGGGGCGACAATTAAGAAAAAAAGTTTTGCAGGTTCTCCGTCTATTGAACCAAATGGTATTCCTTCTTTATGGCGTCCGAATACAATTACCGATCTATCGACAAGTCCAACCAGTGCGTTTCTTGCATGGGGTAGGGCAATACCATCGCCAATTCCTGTGCTATGAAGTTTTTCCCGTTCAAGTATAGCGCGAAATAGCGTCTCACTTGCATCAGGACGATTTTTTATTTCCGGGATTTTGCTTACCAGCGCCCGCAAAACCTCATCTTTTTGATTTTGTTTCAGATTTAACTCAATTGTTTCTGGCGATAATAAGTCGCTTATCAAGATTTTTTGACTTTCTTCCATATTATTAAAATAAAGATGCAACAAAAATTAAAATTTATCAAAGCAATTTGTTGCAATTTGAAATTAAATATGCAAGATTTCATTTTAGTGGGCGCTTGGCGCAGAGGCTAGCGCGTCTCGTTTACACCGAGTAGGTCGCAGGTTCAAGTCCTGCAGCGCCCACCATTTTGAATTCAAAACCAACAAAATACGTCAAATCTAATAGTAATAGTTTAAATCTTCAACAGTTGAGGTGATAGATGAATGTTGGCAGAAAAAACAATATAGGTTTTACACTGATTGAACTTCTTGTCGTAATTGCTATAATTGCAATACTTGCCAGTATGTTACTGCCTGCACTTGCACGTGCTAAAGAATCTGCCCGTAAGATTAGTTGTTTGAATAACTTACGACAATTGGGAACTGCTTTGAGGATGTATGTGGATGACAACGACTATAGATTTCCGCCAAACCGAATGACTAACCGCTGGTCTAATCTTATGTATTCATATTATCAAAACCTTAAGATACTCGTTTGTCCGTCTGATAGCGCTGAACCTAAAACTGCATCGCCTTCCGAAGCTTATAATTTGAAACCTGATTATTCGCCGCGCAGCTATGTGATGAATGGGTGGGATGATTATTACATCTATAATGATATGAAAATTCCAGTGGAGGTTACGATTAAAGAATCGCTTGTTCATTATCCAAGCGATACGATTGCAATGGGTGAAAAATTAACCGAAGAATGGGATTTTTATGTCGATATAGTTAGCGTCGATGATCTCCGCATTATTGACCAGTGGCGACATTTTAATGGTGGAAATTATCTGTTTATTGATGGAAGTGTAAGATGGCTAAAGTGTGGAAAGAGTCTTTCGCCGATTAATTTATGGGGTGTAACTGATGCTTGCAGGAATGTCCCGATGGTAGTAGAACCAGCAAAATAGAAAACGGCCTCTTTCTAAACCAGTTGGCTTAAATGAGACCGTTTTTATTTTTCTAAATAATTAGAATCGATTCCAGTTTCCGCGACGTCCGCCACGGTTTCTGTCGTTGTTGGGACGCTCTTCGCGTGGACGGGCAAGATTAACTGTTAATTGCCGATCGTGAAAGGTATTTCCATTCATTCCTTCGATAGCTTTTTGGGCTTCTTCAGGACTGCTCATAGTTACAAATGCAAAACCTCGTGAACGACCGCTTGCTCTATCTACCATTAGGTTTGTTTCAGTGACCGTACCAAATGCTGAAAACGCATCGTGAAGGTCATTTTCCGTAGTTTTGTAGGCTAAATTTCCTACAAATAATTTAGTACTCATTTATTATTTACCATTATTCCAATGAAGATTAATCTTTGCGAGGCTGTTCCCGACCATCGGGTTTCGGACTGCCTTTAACTGAACGTTTTCCTATTGGCTGTCCACCATACCCTCGTGATTATCCATCAAGGAATGTTATCATATTCAGCTACATAACAAAGAAATGCAAGAAAAATTTTAATTTATTTTAATTTCAAAATTTCATCAAAGTTTCCAGCCTTTCCTATACGGCGGATTGATTAATTTATTTGCCTCATCATTATTGGAAAAGCGCATCTTTTTGTTATCCCAGTTAAGGGTTTGACCGGGAAAGCGAGTGGCAATTAGCCCAAGCAAGGCAGTTTTTGTTAAAGGTCCGCCATAGCCAAAGTTTGAACCTGCTTGTTTTTCATTGCGGATTGCGTCTATCCAATCCCACATATGATTTTTAACGCGCTTTATTTTTTCCGCAGGCGCATTTTTTCCAGAATATTGATCCATCAATGCTTCAGGGATTAATCTGCATCCCCCTGCGCCGTGAGATCCGTGAACAATCATTCCTTTATCTCCGAAAAGAATTGCGCCTGTTCCGGGAGGTTTATCATCACTGGCAAATCCCTCAGGTTTAGGAATTTGATTGTTTCCATCAAACCAAACGATTTTTACAGGACCATTCTCAGATTGGAATTCATAAGTAATTTTTGTTGCAGGCGGATAGGTTAAGCCGTGTTTTTTAAGGTCATAATCTCTGGTTTCGGCTGTAACAGAAGTAGGCGCATTTAGGTTTAGAGCCCAGAATGTTGGATCTACAACATGACAAAACCAATCACCCACGGTTCCTGTTCCGAAGTGTAGCCATCCGCGCCAATTCCAATGTACCCATAGTGGTGTGTAGGGTATGAATGGGACAGGACCTACCCATAAATCGTAGTCCAGCCCTTTTGGTACTTCATAAGTTTGATTGATTTTATCCAGATTTCTAATCTGGCAGTAAACTTCTTTAAAAGCATCGCAACCTGCATGAACGGTATGAACTTTTCCAATCGCACCAGCCCATACCCATTCACAGAGTCTTCGGATTGAACCGCTGGAATGCCCTTGATTGCCAAGCTGCGTAATGACTTTATGCTTTTTAGCAGCTTCCATTAATGTCCGGATTTCATTTATGTTGCGGGCAAGGGGTTTTTCACAATAAATATGTTTTTTCCGTCTCATTGCTTCCATTGCGATTACAGCGTGGGTATGGTCAGGAGTCCCTATTATGACAGCATCAATCTCCTTATCCATTTTATCTAACATCTGGCGATAATCTTTGAACCTGGTTGCCTTGGGATATTGGTTAAATTTTTTTGCTGCAAAGTTTTCATCAACATCGCAAAGAGCAACGAGATTGTGTCCTTCACCAGCAGCCGCATCAATGTCTGCCCCGCCTTGTCCACCAATGCCAATACCGGCTATGTTGAGTTTTTCGTTTGGTGAAATTCTCGGAGCGCCTTCAACCATAAGGGATGGGAAAATATAAAATAACGCAATACCTTTGCCAGAGGCTCCAAGAAACCTTCTCCGTGAGAATTGTTTTGATTTTTTCATAAACAGGAATTTTCCGCACTAATTAGCAAAGAAATCCGTCGTATGTCAAGTCTAGTCTAATTTAAAATCCTTGATACGTTAAGACCATAGAGACTAATATTTCCTGAAATTTAAAAATGAATTTCCTGGATAAATTTTTAAGTGATATTAATCAAAGTCCGGCGATGCCTCTTGCAGTGTTTCCCGGAATACAACTTGTTGGCGGCAGATTAATAGATGTGGCTACTGATAGTGAAACACAAGTTGCCGTTTCAAACGCAATTCATAAGAGATATAAAACCCCGGTTGTGATGACTGCAATGGATTTAAGTGTGGAATCTGAGGCTTTTGGTTGTCCGATTGCCTTTGGTGAAAATGAGGTGCCAACCGTGTCTTCACCGATTGTTAGTTCTGAATCTGATATTGAATCTTTACGTGTGCCAGAGATTGGCGAAAAAAGGACATCAGTATATTTAAAAACTGCATCAATGCTTAAGTCTTTGGAGGATAAGCCGTATACATTAGCGGTAACAATTGGTCCATTTTCTCTGGCTGGAAGGTTGATGGGGATGAATGATGCTCTCTGTCTGACGATTACTGATACCTCTACCCTTCATAAATTGTTGGAAAAGTGCGCAATGTTTTTAGTTAATTATGCGCGGGCATTTAAGACAAATAAGGCTGATGGTCTTCTTATTGCAGAGCCTGCTGCTGGTTTGCTTTCCCCTCCATCGGTAGAAGAATTCTCATCTAATTATTTAAAACAGATTGTGGCTGAAGTTCAGGATGGGTCTTTTCCGGTTGTCCTTCATAATTGTGGAGCAAAATTGCAACATCTTAAAGCAAAACTATCAGCTAGCACTTATGCCCTGCATTTTGGCGCACCAATGAATATAATTGAGGCTTTAAAATCATCCCAGGATAGAATAATTTTGGGAAATCTTGATCCAGCTGCAGTATTTTTAAATTCCACCGCAGAGGAAACTTATGCGAAAACATTGGAGTTGTTGCAACTGACAAAAGATTTTCGGAATTTTATTATTTCATCTGGCTGTGATATACCTGCGGGAACGAAGATTGAAAACCTTGACGGCTTTTTTGAAGCCTGCAAAAAAAATAAAAAGTAGTTTGGTTTTTCTGGTTTTAATACTTTCGTATGATAAAGTATTTCTATGAAAAAAAATATTTTATTTATCTTGTTTGTTTCGTTATTTGTAGGTTGTGGTTTATCAGAAAATGGTGAAAAAAGTTTTTATGTATCGCCTAATGTTAAGGACGGTGGTGATGGAAGTAAAGGTAAGCCATTTAAATCTTTGATACAGGCTCGCGATTCAATACGGCAGCTTCGCAAAAATGGTTTTTTAAAATCTAATGAAGTCGTCACAATTTATATAAGTCCCGGAATTTATAACTTAGATGCCACATTTGAACTGACATCAGAAGACAGCGGTTTTAAAGGAGCGCCTGTTATATATAAAGCGCAAAAAAATAACACAGCCCATTTTTATGGCGGGACAGTTATCCCACCGGGCGAATTCCATCCCGTAAATGATAGAACAGTAATTGATAGATTTGTTCCTGAAGCCAGAGGAAAGGTGTTAGTCTGTGATTTATCAAAGTATTTTTCAAAGCCTTTTGAACAGTTTAAAAATAGATATAGAGGGGCGCCTGTTGCACCCTGGCTTTATATGAATGATAAACCAATGACGCTTGCTCGGTATCCAAATGAAAGTAAAGGATGGGCAGAGTTCTCAAAGGCTATTGACACAGGATTGCCAAAACAGGATGCGCCTGACCCATCTTTGCGCAAACCGCATCCCGGCTCATTTGTTTTTGAAGATGATAGACCAGCCCGCTGGAATATAGATGAGGGGGTGTGGTTGCTTGGATACTGGACTCATGATTGGTTTGAAGAAGTAATTAAAGTTGCATCTTATGATAAAGAGAAAAAAATTATCACACTTGCAGAACCACACGTTTATGGAGTTGCAGGAGGAACATGGGGCGCAGCAAAACGGCGTTTTTACGCCCTTAATCTTCTTGATGAACTGGATTCGCCGGGAGAGTGGTATCTGGATAGGACGAAGATGTTGTTATATTTTTACCCTCTTGAAAAGATGGAAAACGCAAAAATTGTTTTAGCCTCATTGACAAATCCAATGGTTAAAATGAACGGGGCAAAATATTTAAAATTTATTGGGATAAACTTTGAATATAGCCATAGCGATGGCGTTGTTATGCAGAATACTGCTGAGATTGAGATTGCGGGTTGCACGATTGCAGATCTTGCTGGGAATGGGGTAGTTTTAAATGGAAATAGCAACATTATAAAATCGTGCGATATATATAATTTAGGGCAAGGTGGCATTTCATTAAATGGTGGTGATAGAAAGTTGTTGGTGTCGGCGAATAATTTAGCTATCAATAACCATATTCACCATTATGGTATATTTCAACGAACTTACGCGCCCGGAATTGGTGTAAATGGGTGTGGACAAATTGTTAAAAACAATCGTATTCACGATGCCCCGCATAATGCTGTTCTTTATGGTGGAAACGAACATTTATTTGAGAAAAATGAGGTCTATCGTGTTGTGCTCGAAACAGGAGACGCAGGCGCATTTTATTCGGGAAGAGATTGGACAAGTCAGGGAAATATTTTAAGACACAATTTTATCCATCATCTTGGCGAAGGCGATTTATCACACATTAATACGATGGGTGTTTATCTTGATGATTGCGATTGCGGAGATACGCTTGAAGGGAACATCTTTTATCGCTCAGGTCGCGCAATAATGATTGGAGGTGGACGGGATAACATTGTTATCAATAATCTTGTGGTCGAATGTCCGATTGGAATTCATATTGACTCTCGTGGTACTACATGGAAGCAGTGGAATAATCCTTCAGACCCAAGTTGGCATTTAGAGGCAAAGGCTCAACGATTTAATTATACCCAACCACCATGGAGCACTAAATATCCGAAGCTCGCACGCATAATGCAGGAAGAACCCCAATGGCCATTAGGAAATGTTTTAAAGAACAATGTTTTTGTTGATTGTTCAAAACGAGTATATGATTTTGATGGGAATACAAGAAAGATATTGGACAGGTTGGAGATTTCCGATAATCTTGTCGTCAATACAAGCGGTGCTCCCGAAATTTCTACTTCAAAAGGACTGAAAGGTTTTAGAGACCTTATTGGAACGCAGGATTCATTTGTAAATTTGGGATTCAAGGATTTAGCAAAAGGCAATTTAACGTTCAATAAGAATGCACTCATTTATAAAGAATTATCGGGGTTTAAACCTATCCCATTTGAACAGATTGGACTAATCGATGATGACTATCGTAAAACAATCCCATCCAAAAATTAAACCAATTTTGTAAATATATTGTCCTATTTTATAATTGTATTTGTTTATTTAATTAATTACTATACCCTCCTAAAGTAAATTTATAACTAATAAGACATATTAGTAATGTTTGATTAATTTTGAAAATTTAAAATATGGCGACTAATTCAAAAAATAATAAGATTGGATTTTTAATTTTTTTAGTTGTTCTTGCTCTAATTGCGTTGTTTTTATTTAGAGACAGTTTGAAACCCGAGCTTGTTGTTTTTGCAAATGATGGCCCACTTGGTGCAATCAGCACTGAAGCCACACGCTTACCCGGTTCATTTTTTGGATTCTGGCTAGATACATATCTCGCAGGTTATGAAATGCCAAGTGCCGTGCCCAACTTTTCAGTGGCTTTAGCTTTAATTTTGAAGCCTCTGCTTTTTGCAAAATTCTATGTCCCATTTACGGTTTTGATTTTAGGAATTAGTGCCTGGATATTTTTTAGACAACTTGGATTTAATTCTTTGATATGTTCGCTTGGCGCTATTGCAGCAGCGCTAAATATGAATTCGTTTTCCAATGCCTGCTGGGGACAATGTTCTCGTGCTTTGACTCAAGCAGCAATATTCCTTGCATTGGCTGCTATTATAAGTGCAAAACATGGGAAACCAATCCTAAAGTGTCTTCTTGCAGCTGTTGCTGTTGGGTTTGGAATTATGGAAGGATTTGATGTGGGGGCTTTATATAGCATTGTTGTAGCGGTTTTTGTGATTTTCATTTCACTTATTGAAGAAGGAAAATTTCAGAAGAAAATATTAAATGGAATTTTTCGTGTAGCGATAATTGCAATTTTTTCAGCAATTGTAGCAGCTCATGTCTTATTAACTTTATTGACTACGCAAATTGTGAATGTTGGCATCACAGATAATGATGCAAGGTCTAAAACCGAACGTTGGTACTTTACGACACAATGGAGTTTGCCAAAAATAGAGACCTTAAGAGTAATAATACCGGGGCTTTTTGGTTATAGGATGGTTGATTCAGGAAGCAGATTGTATGAAGCCTCATACTGGGGTAGGGTAGGAAGAGATCCAAGAAGAGACCTCGGAATGAACGAGGGTTATGATAGACATTCTGGTTCGGGCGAATATGCCGGTATATTAGTCGTACTGATTGCCGGATGGTCTGTGTTAGAATCTTTCAGGAAAAAAAATCCGGTTTTTTCAAGAAATCAAATTAAGATGATTTGGTTTTGGTTTGGGACTGCTGTTGTGTGTTTGTTACTTTCTTATGGACGATTTGCGCCATTTTATAAGATTATTTATGCTTTACCATTCTTTTCTGCAATTCGCAATCCTATCAAATTTATGCATATATTCCATCTTGCTCTGATAATTTTATTTGGCTATGGATTGGTAGGGATGTGGACAAGATATATGACTGGAGAATGGGATAAAGTTAAAGGGGTAATGGAGAACCTAAAACATTGGTGGAAAAAGGCAGATGTATTTGATAAAAAGCTTCTTTGGGGGTTAATTATTTTTATTGTAATAAGCATACTCGGAACAATGATTTACTCTGCCTCAAGAAAGGATATCGAAAATTATTTATTAAGAGAAGGATTTTCTGACCCTCCTCAAATTGCTTCTCTAATCGCAAACTTTAGTATTAATGAGGTTTATCTTTATTTAATGTTTTTAATCATTTCAGCAGTTGTAATAGTATTGATAATGGCTGGATTTTTTTCTAAAAACAGGGCTAAAATTGCTGGTCTTATTCTTGGCGCAATTCTTGTGTTTGACCTCTGTCGTGCAAATGCCCCCTGGATTATTTATTACGATTATAAGGAAAAATATGCAACAAATCCTGTGATAGATTTTTTAAAGGAGAAATCGCATAGTGCAAGAGTGTCTTATGATATTCGATTCGTTGGATTAAAATTATTGGCTGCATCAGGAAAACCATTGCAGCAAGATATTGTGCAATTAGAACAAAATTTCGCTATGTTGTATTATCAAGAGTGGTTACAACATCATTTTCTGTATTACAACATCCAGAGCGCTAATTTTGCGCAGATGCCAAGAATGCCAAAAGATTATGAAAATATGATAAGAACGTTTTTAACTCTTCAATTAATGCCACGTTATTGGCAATTGATGAATACGAAATATTTAGTAGGTTTAAAAGATTTTGCTGATTTATTGAATACTCATTTAGACCCTGTTGAAAAAAGATTTAAAGTAATAATGCCTTTTAACCTTGAACCAAAACCTGGTGTTGAACGAGCCACAAGACTTGAAGAGTTAACCGCAGTGCCAAAAACAAATGGGTTGTTTGCATTAGTAGAATGGCAGGCTGCCTTGCCGCGTGTGGCATTGTATAAAAATTGGATAAATATAACTAATGAGCAAGAGGCTTTGCAAAAATTGACTGATTTGAATCTTGATTTGTGGAAAACGGTTGTAGTCTTAAGCAATTTACCGTTCCCATCAGCTCCTACTGAACAGAGCAACGCAACACCCATTGAAATCAAATCTTATGCTCCTAAACGAATAACAATTGAAGTTGAAAACAAAGAACCATCGGTTTTACTTTTAAATGATAGATATACGTCTGATTGGAAAGTCTGGATTGATGAAAAGCAATCCACTGTTTTCCGAGCGAATTATTTGATGAGGGGGGTTTATTTAGAACCGGGTAAACACACCGTTGAATTTAGATTCATAAAGTCGCCGTTGAGTTTATTTATAAGCCTTTCTGCAATTGGTATTGGGATTTTAATCGGTATTTACTTGTTAATTTCTCATAAAAGTAAATCTCAATAACAACCGATTATTGTCTGGTTCACAAACCCATTTATTATCTTGATAATAATCATTTTTTTTGGTATATATCTATTATAAATAGATCCCTTAACTTATGTTCAATAACTTAGTCAGAAAATTAATGATTAATTTAAAGCCTTATTTGAGAGATAGATTTGATGAACTTTGCAAAAAGGGGAATAGAGAAATTGCAAATTACAACATTTATCAACTTTGTTGTGATCTTTATTATTTGATTAAAAAGGGAATTGATAACGGAAATCAGACCTCTAATTTTTTAACATTATGAAAGCGCTAAAGTTATTCTTTTTGCTTTTGATTTTGTTATGCGCAGACACGATTGCAATTATAGGCAATACAAACTCGCCTGTGATTCTAAAACAACCAACATCGCGAACTGTGATTCCATTTTCAACAACACGTTTTTATGTGCAGGCGGATGGGGGACAGCCATTATATTATCAGTGGTTTAAAGAGGACACCCCAATTTTATCCGCTACAAACAATGATTTTATTATTTTAAAGTCTCAATTATTAGATGCCGGTCTTTATAAAATAGTGGTGAGTAATTTATATGGTTCAATAACAAGCACTCCTGCATTTTTGAATATAGACTCAAACGCATTATCTGACGCATTAGATAACAGTCAACTGATTTTTAATAGTGCTGGAGAATCCACCTGGTTTAAACAAACAAACATATTTTACTTCGGTGGAGACTCAGCGCAGGGGGAAGTGTTTTTAACGAATGGACAATCATTTATTGAGACAACGATTGTTGGTCCGGGATATTTAACTTTTTGGTGGAAATTGGATGCAGACGATGGAGGAGAATTAACTGTGGATATATTCAAAGAAGATAGTTTGATTGTTTACGACAATAGTGCAAACGACCTTTTAACAACTTTTCAAATTAATGGATACGGAGAAGTAGCGGATCAAATAATTTTAAATGCTAATAGTGTGATGTTCCCATTAATTGTTAATTATTTTTCGTTCACTTACTGGGGTCAGGGATTTAATGGAAATGAAAAAATGGACTTGCGGTTTTATTTAAATGATGGACTTGACGGCGCGCCGGGAACTCAAATATGGGATAGTGGATGGTTTTCAATTTCAGAAACGCAAAAATCTATGGTTATTTTTGATGAAGATTTCGGTTTACAACTGAATACACAGTCTTTTACATGGTCAATTTCTACAATGGGGATTGAAACAGGTGAATCTACCGGATTATGGTTATACAGTCCACCGACAATTGGCAACAATTATACGGATTATTGGACAAGGACTAATGAGAATTGGGATTTAAGATTCAGCGAGCAAGCACCTATTGATTTTGAGGCGAAATTAGGAGTGATGCAAATTAATCAAACCAATATTCTTTCATTTTTTGGTTATACCGATTGGAGGTATGATTATGTTTACATTCCATCAGGGATTAACACTGTTAGATGGACATTGAAAAAGGGTGAATTAAGCCAACGTTTTTCAATTCAAGCATGGCTTGATAATGTAAGTTACATTTCATGCCAGAATAATGAACCGATAATTATTTCTCAGCCATTGAATCAAAAAGTTCCCGCAGGTGGAACAGCAACGTTTACAGTTGAAACGGTTGGGTCTCAACCTTTTTCTTACCAATGGTATAAAAATGGCATCCCATTGCAAGATGATGGAAAATTTTACGGATCAAAGAGCAATGTGTTTATTATCAACAATGTTCAATCAGATGATATAGACAATTATTTTGTTGTGGTAACCAATAGTTATGGCGCATCCATTAGTTCAAATGTTTGGTTAAGGACTCATCCGCTTGCAGCATTTGGAAACAATTGGTTTGGTCAAACTATTATCCCGCAAAGTGCAACGAATGTTATTCAAATATCAGCAGGCGGCAATCACAACCTTGCGCTTAGAAATGACGGAACAGTTGTAGCATGGGGATGCAATGATTTTGGTCAGACTGATGTTCCAATTCTTAGTAATGTTGTTCAAATTGCAGCTGGCGAGCTTCACTCCCTTGCTTTACTCGCTAATGGAACTGTGGTTGGCTGGGGAAATAATGATTTTGGTCAAATCAGCATACCTGGAAATCTTTCAGATGTAGTTTCAATTGCTGCTGGCGCATACCATAGTCTTGCATTAAAGGCAGATGGCACTGTTGTTGCGTGGGGCGATGATAGTTGCAGCCAAGTTGATGTCCCTAACAATCTTATAGGCGTAGTTGCAATTGATGGAGGTTATAATCATAGTGTCGCTTTGCTGAATAATGGTAGAGTGGTTGTATGGGGAGGTTTTAATGCAATGCAACAAACATCAGGGCTGACTAACATTATTTCCGTTGCAGCCGGGTGTGATTATAACCTTGCATTGAGATCAGATGGGAGTGTTATCTCGTGGGGAAAATATTTCATTGTACCTCTGGAAATTTCTAATATTGTGGCAATTGATGCTGGACATGATTTCAATCTTGCATTGCGAAATGACGGGACGTTATTTGTTTGGGCAAATCAAACAGGAACAGCGCAATCAGAAATTGTAAGATTTGACCAAGTTGAAAATGCTATTGCTATTGCTGAGGGTGGAAATCATTTTCTTGTACTTCAAGGCAATGGTGAACCTCATTTTACGGTTAATCCGAAAAGCACGAGGGCATTTTTAACTAAAAATATTTTATTCGGTGCGGCTGCTGTGGGAAATCAACCAGTTACTTATCAGTGGCTATTCAACAATTTGCCGATTTTGACTGCAACAAATAACTTTTTAGTTGTTGATAATTTATTAGTTGAAAATTCAGGTTTTTACACCTGTGTTGCAAGTAATATTATGGGTATTGCTAATAGCACAGTTGCGCATTTGACCGTTATGTCTCCTGCAGCGCCTTTGATTACTCAGCATCCTTCAAGCACTAATTTAATTGTAAATCAGAAGTTGATACTTTCTGTTACGGCGAGTGGCTCTCAACCACTGTATTATCAATGGCAGAAAGACGGTGTAAATCTACCCGGTGAAACGAACAGTCTGCTGATTATTAATGAAGTTAATCCTGATAACGTTGGTGTTTACAATGTAATTGTAAATAATGATTTTGGTTTTCAGGTTAGTATGTCGGCAATAGTCAATGTTTTATCTCCGCCAATTATTACATATCAGCCAAGAGGGTGTGATTTGGTTTCAGGTGAAAATGCAATGCTCTTTGTATCTGTAAGCGGTAGTGAGCCTTTTTCTTTTCAATGGCGAAAAAACGGAGAATCGTTAATAAATGAGACGAATTCAATGCTTCAACTTTATAATGTTACGGATTCTTTTGCAGGGGCGTATGATGTGGTGGTTTCGAACCTATTTGGTGTAGTAACAAGTGCGCTGGCTTTTATTACAGTAGGTATTCCCCCTGAAATTGTTTCTGAGCCTTCTGATGCAACTGCTATTGCAGGTAGTAATGTGCAATTTTCAGTCTCTTCCACTGGAAGTGATCCTCTATTCTATCAGTGGCGACTGAATGATTTTGAGATTCCCGGTGAAACCAATTCAATCCTGCTGATAAGAAATGTAAGCGAAGCAAATGCAGGTTTATATAGTGTTTATGTCTGGAATAGATACGGTTCTTATTTAAGCGTTGCCGCGTCTCTTACTGTTCATGTGCCTCCGATTATTACTGAACAGCCGAAGGATTTAGAGGTGGAAAGCGGTGCTGCTGCAATTTTTGAGGTTTCGGCAATTGGCACACCTCCATTGGCTTACCAATGGTTAAAAGATTCTAATGTATTAATTGGGCAAACAAATACGGAATTGGTTATCGACAGCGCAGGCATTCAAAATGGAGGAGTTTATAGTGTAATTGTTAGTAATCTTGGCGGTGTTGTGGTAAGCCAACCCGCAAAATTGGTAATCAAAATATCCCCTGAATTTGTCTGGGCTTACAACATCGGCGGAGCAGAACAGGATTCAACAAAAGTTGTCGCATCAGATAGTTCTGGAAATCTGGTTGCAGTTTGCCAAATAATCGGAAATCTGAATATTAATGGGACCAATATTAAATCGCGCGGCTATTCAGACGTTTTAATATTAAAATATTCCGGCGGCGG
Organism: Verrucomicrobiota bacterium; assembly: GCA_029572555.1. Taxonomy (GTDB): domain Bacteria; phylum Verrucomicrobiota; class Verrucomicrobiia; order Limisphaerales; family JAKPVM01; genus JAKPVM01. The sequence goes on from JAKPVM010000211.1 coordinate 39,949, forward strand.
CGATATTTTGTGGTTAGAACAAGCAGGAGGAACATGGAACGATAATCCCACAGGGCTTGCGATTGACAGTGAAAACTCTATTTATATTGCAGGGATGTACGAAAAGTCCGCTACTTTTGGGAACACTAATATTTTGCAAAATGGAGCACAAGAAAGTGGATTATTACGGTCAGACACAGATATTTTTATTGCCAAATACAACAAAGACGGAATTCTACAATGGGTCAAAACAGCAGGAGGAATTGGAAATGAATCAGTAACGTCTATAGCAATTGATGGTAATGGGAATCTAATTGTAGTTGGCATATATGAAGATGTTACCATATTTGAGAATCAAACTTTTCCATCTGTCGGAGAACAAGATTTATTTATTGCAAAATATACGTCTGCTGGGAATTTGATGTGGGTTAAAACCGCAGGAGGTTTTGGAAAAGATAAAATTAATTCTGTCGCTGCTGATGATTCAGGAAATATTTATATTACTGGTTCATATTCAACCGGAATGCGATTTGGTAATATTGTATTAGAAAGTTTAGTCCAGCCTGATGTGTTTGTTGCCAAATATGATTTAAATGGCAAAGTTTTGTGGGTTAAATCTTTTCCCGGCGACGATGCTGAAGATGGAACGGCAATTGCAGTTAGCCCTTCTGGTGAAAAGATTTATGTGGGTGGGATATTTGGAGTAATTGGCAAATCTGTAAAGATGACTTTTGGAAATAATACATTTCAATCAATTTCTGGAATAGATATTTTTATTGTTCAACTCGATTCAAATGGAAATCCAGTTATGTCAGACGCTTATGACTATGGATATTTTGATTACTTATCCTCTATATCAATCAGTCTTCAAAATAAAATTTTACTTACTGGTTCTACTTGTGGTGAAATATGTAAAGGGATTGTCCTCTTACTTGATGAAAGGTCTGAAAGCGCGAATCCCTATTTTTTAAATACAGATGAGTTTTTTATAAACAATGCAAATGTTTTAAGCGGTTGTTTTACTTGTGATAATAGTATTTACATTGGCGGGAATTTCGTAGATTCGGCAAGTTTTGGAACAATTTATTTAATATCTGCCGGGGGAACAGATGGTTTTTTAGCGAAAATATCTCAATATTCGGCTGGCCCGCCTATTATTATCGGTCAACCTGTTGACAGACAGACTCTTATTGGAGGAAATGTAAGATTTCAAGCGGGAGTGATTGGCACGCCTCCGTTCTATTATCAGTGGTTTAAGAATAATCAAACAATTGTGGGAGCAACCAACCCTTTCCTGGAAATTAAAAACGCAACTTATTTTGACGAAGGCGATTATTATGTAATTATTACAAACCCTTATGGTTCTGTTAGCAGTAGAAATGTTCATCTAAGTATTGCCATTGCGCCTTCCATAGTTGTTGAACCGCAGGATATTCAAGTGTCTGTGGGTGAAAATGTGTCTATGAGCGCTAATGTTGAGGGAACATCTCCTATGACATTTAATTGGTATCATAATGGAGTATTAATTCCTATGGCAAATTCTTCTTCAATACTTTTGAGCGCTATAAGTATTGAAGATGCAGGTGAATATCAATTGATAGTCACAAATATAGCAGGATGTTCAACCAGTCGTGTTGCGGTCTTAACAGTTGGAATGATGCCTGTCATAGTACAACAACCGGAGAATCAACAGACAGTAGCAGGAATTAGCGCCGAATTTTCAGTAATAGCTAAGGGAAATGAACCTTTATATTATCAATGGTACTTCAACGATTCTCTTTTATTAGGGGAAACAAATCGCGAGTTAAGACTCTATCGTGCTACAACTTTAATATCAGGTGAATATTTTGTTACTGTGTCAAATCCTTATGGAACAGCAACGAGCAGAGTTGTGATGCTAACGGTAGCAGTACCACCACAAATTTTAGTGCAACCGGTATCTCAACTTGTTTCACTCGGCGGTTCAGTAACTTTTACCGTTGTTCCTGTTGATGCAACCGGCGTCAATTACCAGTGGTTCAAAGACGAAAAAGCGATACCAATGGCGACGAATTCTACCATCGAAATCCAGAATATAAATTTTGCCGACGCAGGCGCCTACCACGTTGTTTTGTATAACTTTATTGGTGGTACGAGAAGTGATATTGCATCGTTAAAATTGCAAATTCCGACTCTTGTATTAACGGATAATTTTGAAGACAGGGTTGTAACTAATTCTACCTCTGGATATGGTCGTTCAAGTAATGTTAATGCTACGCGACAAAGCGGTGAACCAATTAGTGTCGGTAAAAGAGGGACAAATTCGGTCTGGATGTCATGGGTAGTTTCCGCTTCTGGGATTGCAACGGTCAGTCTGCAAGGTAGTAGTTTTGATACATTGCTTGCTGTCTACACTGGTTCTTCTCTTACGAATTTGGTTCAAGTTGCGGCAAATGATGATGCGGAACTTACTGAAAAATACAGTGAAGTTAGGTTTAACGCTACAGCTGGCACTGAGTATATTATTGCTGTTGATGGACTTGGTGGTGGCGGAGAAATTGTAATGAATTGGTCTATGGAGGCAACAGCGGCAAGATTACCAGAGATTGTTTTCGAACCAAGCGATACAAATGTTCAAGAAGGGGCAAGCATATTTTTTGAATCAACATCTGCTTCTGGACGGGCAACGGTTGAATGGTATTTCAATGGTGTATTGATTGCTTCAAATTTAACATCACTAACGTTGGAAAATGTGACCACGGATAAGGTGGGTATATATCAGGCTGTTTTAAAGGAAGGCGAGCGGGTAATTTCCACTAAACCAGCACGATTACAAATAAATCAGGTTGATGGAGTTTCAGACCCAAGGTTATCATCGCACGACAAATTTGGAGAGGCACTTGAGCGAGTGTTTGAAAATTACTCCACTAATCCATCACAACATTCACCCCGCAGGATAATAAGAAATCAAGGTCCGTCGCGTGGATTTACTGGTTCACAAGTATTTAGCACTTACGGTTCTACAACGGATCCGGGAGAGCCTATACATTGTGGAGTTCCAGGCGGGGCATCGGAGTGGTTTATTTATCAAGCGCCGACAAATGGTTTGCTTGTAATAGATACCTTTGGCAGCACGTTTGATACCGTTTTAGCTGTTTATGATGTTGCTGACAATTATCCACCGGGGAATTACAGCGACCTCAGGTCGGTAGCCTGCAACAACGATGTTTCATCTACAAATACTCTTAGCAGAGTTGAATTTTATGCTACTGCGGAAACTATTTATTACATTGCTGTTGATGGGGTGGGGGGTTCCTCTGGGACAGTATATCTTAATTATAATTTGACCGCTCCACCAACAATTGTAAACCAACCTCAAAATCAAATTGTAATGGAGGGTACAAATGTCTCTTTCTCTGTAACTGCAAACGGCACGAATTTAACATATCAATGGAGATTTAATTCAGTGAATATAAATGGCGGAACGAATGGTACCCTTTTATTAACAAATGTGAATTCAAGTAGCGCCGGATATTATTCTGTGATTGTTAGCAACATTGCAGGAATGGTAATTAGTTCAAATGCCTTATTAACAATTAACTCGTCGCCTATGATTATCACTCAGCCTTCAAACGTTGTGGTAGCAAAAGGAGGGAATGCAAATTTACTTGCATCTGTTTTAGGCACATCACCACTTGGCTATCAATGGCTATTTAATTCAACCCCTATTTCATACGGAACGAGTAATTTGTTAAGTTTGACCAGCGTTGAACCGACAGCCTCCGGACAATATAAACTTATAGTTACAAACAGCGTTGGCGTTGTAACAAGTTCGCCCGCTTATTTAACTGTGGTTGTCCCATCGAATCAGGTTATTTTAACGGCTGAGGATACCACGAGTTTAATAACTCTTGGTCCTGCCAGCACTAACGGTGTCGTTTTAGGTTATATAATAACTTCTGCTCCTACAAATGGGGTTTTATCCGGTAATGGCAACTTAAGAAGCTATGCACCGCTAACCAATTATTCTGGAAGTGATACGTTTAAATTCGCTATTTACGACGGCGCCTATACATCGGAACAGGCGACAGTATCATTAACTATTAGCGAAGTAAACGATCCACCTGCATTCGGATTGATGACAAATATAGTTGAATATGAAAACTGCTTAATTAATTTTGTTTGTCCTGCAATGGATGTGGAAACACCGGTACCAAACCTACTATTTTCGCTGGGTGCGGGCGCCCCTGAAGGCGCTACTATTTCTCCCTCGGGAGAATTTTTATGGACACCATCCTCATCACAGATTGGCACAAATCCTGTAAGGATTATAGTTACCGATACAGGGACACCTCCTTTATCGGCTACTCAATCAATTTGTATTACAGTCTTACAATTAAAACCAATTGAAATTACACGTATTGAAACCACGACGAATGGTTTGATTAGATTGTTAATACAGGGAAGAGTCGGGAGGACTAACACAATTGAGTCAACTATTATATTCAATGTATGGACACCTGAAACAAACATCGTTCCGTCAGTAGAAACTTTTGAGTGGTTTATTAATCCTTTACCTCAAAATAAAAGGTTTTATCGGGTAAAAGTAAGAAACTAAATTTTTTTATTTTTTAAATCCTTTAATATTTCAGCCAACTTTTCATATTGCGGCAGCGAATTATAAAGTTGCGCTGAAATTCTTAATACCCTTTTTGGATAATTATCCCACGGTATAATAGGGACTTCAATTTTATGATTTTCCCAGAGAAATGTTTGTAATGCGTCCATATAGAGGGGATTTGGTGAAGAAGAATAATTTGTAGCATCCCATATTGGAATTGTTGCCATTGAACCAATAAGTTCAACCGGCGCAGGTGTTCTTATGCCAAGCGCACTGTAAATAACCTCTCGTGCTGCAATAACAAGAGAATGGTTCCTTTTCATTATGGTATCCCATCCATTATTTACGAGTGAACGGAAGTATTTAATTACCTCCGGTACGCAAAAATATGGAGTTGGGTCGTCTGTCCCTGTCCATCCAAATTCAATTAGAAAACGAGATAGGTCTGTTCGTTGTGTATTTGCTCCGTGGCTTATTGCAATAGGACGAATTTTATTAATCCATTTCTTGTTAACATAAAGGAAACCAGCCCCTTTTGGTGAACAAAGCCATTTATGACAGTTTGCTGTGTAGAAATCCGGGTCTAATTCTTTGATACTTAATGGAATCATTCCAGGTGTATGTGAACCATCAATCACCAGCGGTATTTCTTTCTTTTTTAATTCACGAATAATCTTTTCAACTGGAAAAATTAATGCAGTTGGACTTGTAATATGATCAATTAACACCGCTCTGGTTTTTGTTGTTACGTTAGACATAATAGCATGGAATATTTCTTCCTGCGAATTCAGAGGAAACGGGATTTTTGCAACAACCGTTTTTGCGCCAGTTTTTTGCGCAGTGTATTCAACAATATTTTTGCAAGCATTATATTCGTGATTTGTAATTAAAATCTCATCGCCGGGGTGAAATTCTAATGAGTTGAAAACACAATTAACTCCATACGTAACATTGGGAACAAAAACAAGACAATCGGGGTCTGCATCAACAAATTGAGCTATACATATTCTTGCTTCATCAAGCATTTTCTCATAATCACGCACAAAGAATTGTACCGGCTGTCTTTCCATTTGTGTTCTCAATTTATTTTGATATTGCAAAATCGGCTCCGGACAACTTCCAAAAGAACCATGATTAAAAAAGATAATATCTTTTTGTAGTTCCCAAATCTCCGGGAATATTGGTTCTGTTATCATATTTGTTAACATTATATTATTCATTGTTAGATAGAATTTTTAATGACATTATCAAATTATTTCCACAATATAAATCTATGTCCGTTTACGAATTAGAAGAAAAAGAAAAAACGGTGAAGTATTTTAAGAACTTACTACATAGTGATAGGTTGCCACATTCTTTGCTTTTATACGGTGGAAATGTTGAGAAATTAGAAACAGCAGCAAAATATTTAGCAAAAATATTGAACTGTGAAAATCCACCAGTAAAAGGGGAGACAGGAGGTAATCTCGAATGTTGTGATTCTTGTTCAAGCTGCCGTAGGATTCAAGAGGAGACCTATCCTGATGTTTATTGGATTCGTCCAGAGTCAAAATTGCGTCAAATAACTGTTGATTCAATCCGAGAATTAATAAGAGAGATTCAATTAAAGCCACTTGAGGGGAAATGGAAAGTTGCTGTTATTGTTGCTGCTGATAGAATGCATCAAAATGCTGCAAATGCGTTTTTGAAAACCCTTGAAGAACCACCGGCTCATTCGTTGATAATATTGATAACAATAGAACCACACCGGTTACTTCCAACAATATTATCACGATGCCAGAAAATTAACCTCACTGAATCTGATATTCAGCAAATTAACCAATTTAAAGATTTTTTACAACAGATTGCATCATTAATTCTTGGCAGTGGAAAAGAAGTTTTAGGACGATACAAACTTCTTGATTTACTTGTTCAGAAACTTAATGAAATTAGAGATGGTGTAGAACAGAATATTTCTTCCGGTTCGCCAGAAAAAAGATTTAAAAACGTTGAAATTGATAGTCAAGTATTAGAAAAGTGGCAAAAGGAAGCCAAATCTCTTATTGAGTCTGAATACAGACGCCAGCGGCAGGAACTTTTTAAAGCAGTTCAATGGTTATTCAGGGATATTTGGCTGCAGACAATTAAAGATTCACAGCAACTACTGGCTTTGCCAGAGTTGGCAGATTATACATCAAAGATTGCCAATAAAATTACCCCTGAAGATGCAAAATTAAATCTTGAGATATTTGAGGATTGTCAAAGGCTTTTTTTTACTAATGTTCAGGAGATGCTGATTTTAGAAGTAACATTATTGCGTTTACAATTTTAGATAATTAAAAGCGCTTTTTTCAATGGGCATAGGATTAAAACGCAACAACATAAGTAATTCGGATAAGTATGAGAGAATATCGCTTTTCGTGACCGGTATTTTTCTTGGTTTGGTGTTTTCAAAAGGGGGTAACCCGGTTATTTTTGCCGACAGAATTTCTCCGCCAGCCAATTTTTATGAGTTTATTTTTCAACCCTATCCATTTGAATGGTTTTATTGGATTCTGGGAGTAGTGGCATTAATTAATCTTTTTAAAATCAAATGGTCTCTTGCACCTCGTAATATTTGGGCACTACTGCCTTTATTCTGGTTTATGTGGCAAGTTATTTCATCAATCAATACTGTGGATTCAAGGCTTACCTCTTTAACTTTACCACATTTTTTTGCCTGTATCTTATGCTATTTTATTGGATTTTTCAGAAGTAAAGATTTTTTAAGTTATTCGTATGATTTATACGCCGGCATCTTTTTAGGCTTTTTATGGGTTTTAGGTAATGGAATAGAACAGCATTTTGGGGGACTTGAAACTATAAGACAAAATTATGAACAATCATTACAATCCTTTTCACCTGAACAGAGATCGCTTCTGGACACCTACGAATTCAGGGTAAAAATAATGAGCAACAGGATTTTTTCCACATTTATTTATCCAAACGCCTTTGCAGGGGGATTGTTACTGCTTGCGCCGACAATGTTTTATCTTTTATACAAAAACAATAAGAACAGGAGATTATCTTTAAAATTCTTATCTTATGTTATTTTAGGATTAAGCCTTTTTTGCCTTTACTGGTCGGGTTCAAAGGCAGGATTGATTGTCATTGCGCTCACTATAGTTTTATTGTTGTTTAAGAACTGGAACTTGCCCAAAAAATACAAAGTTTTGGCAACGCTCGTTTTGATTATTTTGGTTGGCTGTGTATTTGCTATAAAATATGCTGATTATTTTCATCGTGGGGCAAAAAGTCTTGGTGCGCGTTTTGATTATTGGAGGGCTGCTACTGAGATTACTATACAACATCCTTTTTTAGGCACCGGACCCGGGACGTTCTCAATCCCATACAGGAATATTAAAAAACCAGAGTCGGAAATGGCTAAACTTGCCCATAATGACTATATTCAACAAGCATCCGATTCGGGTATTCCAGGAATGGTTTTATATACTGGTTTTATAATTTGGGTGTTAAATCGCGGTTTTAGACTTGGATTTCAGAACAAAGAATTGCTACCAATTTTTATAGGATTATTTGCGTGGAGTATTCATAGTTTTTTTGAATTTCACCTATATATACCAGCGCTGGCATACCTTGCATTTGCTTTTGCTGGAGTTCTGGCTTCATTTTCTTATGATAAAAAGATTAATGAACAGGTAAAATAATATAGACAAAATTCCGATTTATTTTATAATGCGATCCAGTAATGAGAATATTATTCCTCAATGGGCCAAATTTAAACTTGTTAGGATTGAGAGAACCGGATTTATATGGAAACTCAACCCTTGTTGAAATTGAAAAGCAAGTTTCCTTAAAGGCTAAAGAATTAGATGTGGATGTAGAATTTAGACAGTCCAACTCGGAGGGCGAACTGATTACATGGATTCAAGAGGCTCGGAATAATTTTAATGGTTTGGTTATTAATGCCGGGGCTTATACACACACAAGTATTGGGATTCGGGATGCCATAACCGCTGTTAAAATCCCGACTGTAGAAATCCATTTGTCAAATATACATTCACGCGAGCAGTTTCGTCATAACTCAATGATAGCGCCGGTTTGTATTGGGCAGATTATTGGTTTTGGTGGGTATTCTTATGTGCTCGGGTTAATAGCCATCTATAACGTTATAGTTAATAAATCAGTTTAAGTACTTAATTTGTGGTTGTTTTTAACAATTTATGCAAGATATTTTTAAAAATTCTATAATTGACGCCATTTATTTAATAAAATATTATACATTTCATATTATAAAGAGTTGAAAAGAAATTTAGGGAAAATCAAAGAAAAATGAATTTATCGCAAAATAAGTTGGTTAACAAACAATTAACTGGAGGTTATCGTGGACCTTAAAGATATTAAAGCAATTGTTGACCTGATGAAAAAAAACTCTATAACGGAGTTTGAATTAGAAAAGCAGGATTTTAAAATACGACTAAAACGAGGGATTGCTGGGATGTCTCCTGTATATGAGGAACAATTGCCACAGACGATGGTACCACAACAGGCACAGTTTCTACCTTTACCAACTCAGACAGTTCCAGTTCAAACCCAACCGGCTCCGCAAATAGCTCAAGAGACAGAGATTGATATTAAATCGCCGATGATTGGCACTTTTTATAGGGCGCCATCACCAGAATCTGCGCCTTATGTTGAGATTGGCACTGAGGTTCATCCCGATACCATAGTCTGTATAATAGAGGCAATGAAGGTTATGAATGAAATTAAGGCGGAAGTTCATGGGATAATCACTAAAGTATTGGTGGAAAACGCAAAACCCGTTGAATTTGGACAGCCATTGTTCAAGGTTAAACCCCTTTAATGATTATATAGCAACTTTTTCCAACCACAATGTTTGAAAAGATTTTAATTGCAAATAGAGGTGAAATTGCAGTCCGAGTAATCAGGGCTTGCAAGGAGCTAAATATTAAAACAGTGGCAGTTTATTCTGAGGCGGACAGTAATTCAATGCATGTTCAGATGGCTGATGAAGCTATATGTTTAGGCAAAGCCCCCGCAAATGAAAGTTACTTAAAAGTAGAAAGACTTATCAGCGCTGCGGAAATTACTGATGTGGATGCAATTCACCCCGGATATGGTTTTTTATCTGAAAGTGTTCATTTTGCCGATATTTGTGAAAAATGTAATATAAAATTCATTGGCCCCAGCCCTAACGCGATGAAATCCCTTGAAAATAAGGCAGTTAGCCGTGATTTGGCGAAAAAGGCTGGTGTACCAATCCCACCGGGTTCAGACGGTCCGGTAGAAAATGAACAGGATGCTCTTGCGGTTTCAAAAAAAATTGGCTATCCAGTTTTAATTAAAGCAATTGCAGGGGGGGGCGGACGCGGTATGCGTGTGGCTCATAATGATATTTCGCTTGTACGCGGCTTTCACACTGCAAAATCAGAAGCGGAAAAGGCATTCGGCGATGCTGGCGTTTATATTGAGAAATTTATTGAAAATCCACATCATATTGAATTTCAGATACTTGGAGATAACAAGGGAAATATTATTCACCTTGGAGAACGAGACTGTTCCATCCAGAGGAGAAACCAGAAAATTATTGAAGAAACGCCATCTCCATTGATTGAAAATAAATTCAAAGACCTCAGAAAAAAAATGGGAAAAGCGGCTATAAGAATCGCGCAGGAAGCAAAATATACAAATGCAGGAACAGTTGAGTTCATTGTAGATGATAAAGGAAACTTTTATTTTCTTGAAGTTAATAAAAGAATTCAGGTTGAACATCCAATAACAGAAGAGGTTACAGGCGTTGATTTGGTTAAGATGCAAATCTTACTGGCTGCTGGTGAGCCGTTAAAACTTCCAGATGTCCAGATAAGAGGACATGCCATTGAGTGCCGTATAAATGCTGAGGATCCTTATGATGATTTCAAACCTTCGCCGGGCACCATAGGAATTTATTATCCGCCCGGTGGAAAAGGGATTCGTTTAGATAGTCATATTTACTCGGGATATAGTGTGCCACCATATTATGATTCGTTAATCGGAAAGTTAATTGCTTATGGGAAGGATAGAAGAGAAGCCCTTACTAAAATGATAAGGGCTATGAGTGAGTTTGTCGTCTCCGACATTAAAACTACTATCCCATTTCAGTTAGAAATATTGAAAGACCCGAATTTTGCGCGCGGTTCTTACTCCACTAACTTTGTAGATAAGTTTTTTGAATCAGCAGGAAGAAAAGAAGTAATTGAGGAAAAAATGTGATTCGTATCTAATGAGAAAGATTTCAGATTGTAAATTATATACCTTTGTTGACACATCTTACTTGATTGGGAGAAACTCTGACAAAATTGCGCAGCAACTTTGTGATGGTGGTTCAGATATAATTCAATTGAGGGCAAAATCGGAAGAAAAAGAAACCATCATCAGGATTGCAGAATCCATTCTTCCAATAACTGAGAAAGCGGGAATACCATTAGTGATAAATGATTATCCCGATATAGCAAAAAAAGTCGGTGCTCAATTTTGCCATCTTGGACAGGAAGATTTTTTTGATGCTGGCTATAAAACTGCTGACGAAATAACCGGGGTTACAAGGACAATTGGTCTTGGATTGAGTTCGCATTCAATTGAACAAGCGCAACGCGCAGTATTCGCTCAACCGGATTATATTGCAGTGGGTCCGGTGTTTCCAACCGCCACTAAACCGCAAGCAAAACCAGTCACATTAGAGTTAGTTAAATGGGCTTCAAAAAATGTGATGATACCATTTTTTGCGATTGGCGGTATTAATTTAAGTAATATTGACGAGGTTCTTTCCGCAGGGGCAAGAAGAATAGGCGTGGTTTCTGCAATACTCGAAAAGGCAGATATTGTAAGTATATGTAAACAGTTTAAGAAAAAAATAGAACAATTATCATTATGAGTGTACTTATTGTAGGTTCAACGGCTCTGGATTCAATAAAAACGCCAATTGCAGAGAATTTAAGACTTCTCGGCGGTTCTGCCAGTTACGGCGCTGTTGCGGCAAGTTTTTTTTCTCCGGTGAAAATGGTAGGAGTAGTTGGTGAAGATTTTCCGAAAAAGTTTATAAATTTTTATAAAAAGCATAATATCGATATTGAGGGACTGCAAATCCAGAAGGGAAAGACATTCCATTGGGTTGGTGAGTATGAAATAAATATGAATAGCCGCCGCACGATTTCGACAGAACTTGGTGTATTTGAAAATTTTAATCCAATTCTTCCTCCATCTTATAAAGATTCGAGTTATGTGGTTCTTGCGAATATTTCCCCTTCGTTGCAATGCAATGTGCTTGACCAGATTAAAAAGCCAAAATTCGTCGCAGCCGACACAATGGATCTCTGGTTAAATATTGCGTTAGAAGAATTATTGAGGTTGTTGAAAAGAGTAGATTTGTTTGTCCTTAATGATAGCGAGGCAAAGATTCTTACTAAAGAAGATAATGTTATTAAGGCTATAAAAGGCATTCATAAATTAGGACCGAAATATGTAATAGTTAAAAAAGGGGAGCACGGTTCGATTTTGTCATCAAATAATGGGTTATTTATTGCCCCGGCATATCCATTAGAAAGGGTGATTGATCCTACGGGTGCAGGGGATTCATTTCTTGGCGCGTTAATGGGTTATTTAGCCAGTAAAAATGGTAATCCTATCAGTCATATCAGAAAAGCAATCATTTACGGTTCAATAGTCGCCTCGTTTTGTTGCGAGGGTTTTGGTTTATCCCGCCTCACTAAAATAAACAGAAACCTAATTGATGAACGGTTCAATCGCATCAAGAAGATGTGTTTGTTTTAGTGTTATTTCCTAATTTGTTTTAGGCTGAACAGTTCAAAGATTCCATAAGAAACCGTTGAGTAGTTTAATCCCGGAGGAGGTCCTTTTGGTGGGGCTTGTTGGAACATTCCAGGCCATGCGCTCCCAAGAGGTGGATTATTGTGGTGTGGCCCAAGGGTGTTTTTAAGTGTGCCAATAACTACAACATCGATAGTATTTGTCCCGTTTTTTATAAATGGACTTACATTGCACTCAAATGGCTCAAAGCCGATATATCCTGCTAATCTGTTGTTCACTATTACTTTTGCAACGCTGCCATACCAATTGTTAAGACAAACTCGGTATTCACCTTCCATTTTATTGATAACAAATTTTTGAGAATATGATATACCTGCTGAATAAAATGGATGTCCTTGTTTGTTCCAACCCGTTGTTTGGGATTCGAGCCCGCTATTATCGATTAAATGTTTTGTAACCCTTTGGTGTGATGGTAGTTCTGATGAATAGCTATAAATTCTGACTCCCTTGAGTTCGCTGCCATTTTTTAAAATGAATTTTACCTCAGCTAGCCCTACGAAGCCGTTATCAGGCGGGTTATCACCGCAGGGATAGGTGACACCGTTATAATTTTCCAGAATATCAAATTTTACAAAGCGGGTGTTGTTTGCATTAATTGGCAATATTTGCGGAGCTTCGGCGGCGCCGTTTGCCTTTTTTAATATAAATTCGCCGAGGTTATATTCCAGACCGCTTTTTATTAATGTTCCGGCAGAAATACGGAGACGCTTTACTCCGCGAGTTGTCAAGTCTTTGACATGGTTTTCGTTGTAGTTCCAGATTTTGATTTCTGATAGTTCAACAATGCTGCCAAGGTCAAAAACAATAAAAGGCGCTCTATCATTTTGTAATGGTTCGTAACCGACTCCACTGCTTAGCCACATTGTACCATCGGGATTGTGAGAGTGTGTGTTATTATCAACTGGTTTGCTCAATGTTATTTGTCCATCTTCAACTATGACCCAATTCTTGTCTGCTGGTTTTAATTTAAAGCTACCGAGCACATAAATTGGTTCAATTTCATTATATATAGTCATTGGCTTTGCAAACAATTTTATTTCATTTACACCGGGTTTAACGGTATGAACTATACTCATTTTCTTAAAAGATTTATCAAGCCACCAATTTTTAGTATTGGTATTAAGTTTTGTTCCATTGCAAGTAATTTGGTTATAAATTTCAGGCTTTTCTATCACAACAGCAAGGTTTGATGGAACAGAATTTTCTATAGTAAATTTATAAGTAACCTCAAACCCGCTATTTTCAGGAAATTTATGTTTTATAATTTCATCTTTGAATTGGACTGCGCTATCCCAGGGATTGCGTGGCATTCCATTTTTGTTAAATGCAAATTGATTTGCTCTATAAAAATAAACATCGTTAAGTGTTTCGCCCCTTGCCGTTATATCAACATAATCAACAATAAGGATATTGGGTTGAAGCCGTTTTGTTGAAATGTCGCTTACGGGTTCTATTTCAGTTGAGATGAAATTAGTTTTTACTACTTTGGTTTCATTTTTTGATAAAAATAGCAAAAGACTTCCTACCGGTGGCAATTCAAATGAAAAGTTTATGCCGCTATTTTCTTTGTTATATGGATATGGATAAATTTTGCCCGTGTGTGGGTCGAGTTGTTCAACACCATTTAGTCTGGTTTTTACAATGCCCTTTGATGGGACATCAATGCTTGTGTTGACAAGGAACAATATTTCCCCATCTGCGAGTTGTCTTCTATGATGGAAGAGGATTCCTTTGTCGTTTTTCTCTCTGAAAATGCCAAAGCCAGATTCAATCTGATTATTTATTAGTAATGATATTGTTTCCTCTTGTAATAACCGGCGGTTGTTTTCGGTTATTTTGGAATTGGCTAATTGTGGCGCTAATTTTCCATCTACCCTTGTTGGCAGACTTCCACAACTTATTATATTGCCACCGTTTGCAGCAAATTTTTCAAACAATTCAATTGTTCTGCTATCCAGGTTGAATTCCAGACTAACATTCGAAGCCTTTGACTGAATAGGAGGAAAAACAACAGTATGATATGAACGTTTTCCAACTCTTAATTCTTTTCCATTAACTGCTCCATTGTTTGCGATTACATCTTCACAACCGAGGTCATACTCAACTTGTGAAGATTCGAGTTCTTTTAAGAAGTTAAAAAATGAATTACCGATTTCATTCAATTCTTTGCCTTTTTCTTGATACATCCAGGCAGTTGTTGTGGGTTCGATTACAAGAATTTTATTGATTTGTTCTCCCTGTGTGATGGCTGCGGTAAGGCGGTGAAAATAATTTGCTACTATATGATATGCCTCCCACCACGGTTCGTGGTATGAAAAAGATTGTGGATGGTCACGTTTACGCGCGCCACGGATTGTAATATATGAAAGATGTTCATCAAGTGTGTTTACCCCAAAGACTTGTAGCCAATCGCCGATTCGTTTCATATCCTCAAATCTCAGATCCCATCCGCCTGCGCCATAGAGTTCAACGAGCGTTCTTCGTCTCCCAAGTTGATTTGCTATGCTTGAAATCTCTTTACAAGACCTAATGTTGCCAAATTGTGAGTGGGTATTTTCAGAGTATTGATTCATTAAAATGTCAATGCCGGGTCTATGTTGCCATGCTGCCATTGCCATATTATCAGGTACTGAAATACAAATAGGCCAATCGTGTTCCCAGTAATGACCTGTGAATTCAAGGTTGTTTGTTGAACAATATTCGTAATACGGTTTTGCCCATCGTTCTATAAATAGAGTAAGAAGAGTAGAATAATAGTTATGTCTAACCATCTGCCAATCACCAACTTCCTTCGTGAGCGATGGTAGATTATCCAGTAAACTATATCTCCATTTTTTTCGGAATTGTTGGTTTATATCATCAGTCCAGGGAAATCCGCCAGCGGGTCTAATTTCTGGTTCATCGGTGAAAGAACCGGGTACTCGCTTGCCAAATTGGTTTCCTATTTTTCTACGGTATGCTTCTAAGGTTACATTTAAAAATTTTTCAGTAACTCCTGGTTGTATCAAATCTACATAGAACCTGTTTCCATGCCACGCTGATATGGGGGCAAATTGTTTGAAAGCAGTCAGATACCTTCCTTCAGTAAAAACTTTGTTCCTTAAAACATCAGTTGTAATATTTTTGATTGTATTATCTTCGATTTTATAAATGGCAATTATATTTGTGTTCCATTGTGTAGGGGTTGATGATTCTTTAAAATGAAGACCCTTTCCCCGAGATTCTGGCATCAATTCTGGTACCCATCCGCCAGCAAATCCAGAAGGATAAGAATTTTCGTCATAAATCCAGATGTTCATATCTAACCGCTCGGCTTGTTTAAGAGCCAATTTCCAGAGTTCAAACCACTCTTCTGATAAGTAAGGTGTCATTAATCCGGGACGCGGATGCACAAAGACCTGTTTTACCCCTTGAGATGACAAATCTTGCATAGTGCTTTTTATTTGTTCTTCGGTCAGCATATCATTCCATACCCACAGCGGAGAACTTGCATATTCTCGTGGGGGATTTATGAATAGTTTTTGTAAATCTCTATAAGTGGGGTTTGCTCCACAAGTGTAGTTGAATGCCACAAAAAATAAAATTGCTATTATGAAGAGTCGCACAATTTGATTTTTTATTTTCATAATTCAATTATGTAAAAAACTGCATTTGCAAGTAAAGGAATATTAGAAAATTCTTATTAGTAGCTCAGATTAATCATAAAGTAGGCTGGTTCTATTCTCAAATTATATATATTGGCAGAAGATATGCTATTTATATATGTAAAAATATTGTTGCATTTTTTAAATGATGAGTATTAGATTTGTTTTCTATTTTAAGCCAGTATAAAAATGAAAAGTTTGTTTTATAAAAGTGCCGTTTTGATGGCGGCGATGGTTTCTTGTTTAAGTCTTCAAGGTCAATATGCAACTAATTGGGTTGTGATAAACGATCATCATCGTGGGACTACAACATCGCCTTATGCGAATTTATACAATCCGCTTGGAGATGATGCCGGATTAAGCGGATCTTTGACAAACACTGTTTCTTACGCGGTGCTATCACAGGGCGCAAAAACTCCGGCTTCCATAACAATTATAAACAATGGTGCAGCATCCGCTGATACAATGGGCGCTCCGAATGCTGGAACTCCTGCTGGTAATTGGTTTCTACCGTATGTTGACTTTGGTTCCGGCAGTCGTGATGCGATTCAATTATCAGGATCATCGACGATTACATATACTTTTAACGGATTAGATTCCACAAAGAGATACATATTCAAAGGTACGGCTGCACGTGGTGCAAGTTATTCAGACCGATGGACTCTTGTTACATTGAATAGCGCTAACTCTTTTACTCATTCACATACTCCCACATGGGCACAGGCAACCTCGCCGAATTATGGTGTTTTGACTACTGCTGATGGTGGAACGACGGCTACGAATCAGGCTGCATTCAATTCAGGTGAAAATCGTGTTGCCGGCGCAATGATTGTGTTCAGTGATATTAATCCCGGTTCTGATGGTTCTTTTTCAATTACAGTTGAAACATATAGAGGGAATGTTCCGGGCGGTTCTTCCAGTGGTAATTACGGATATGCGTTTTCAGCATTAAGTCTTGAGGAAATAAATATTCAACTTTCTGCGGTTGCAATAACAAATCAGCCACAAAACCAGACCGTGGTTGAATTAGGTTTAGCTACTTTCACTGCTGGGATTAGTGGAAATCCTGTTCCAACAATTCAATGGTTTAAAAATGATTTCCCAATTCTCTCTGCAACAAATTCAAGTCTTACTCTATCTCCTGCAAATCTAAGCGATGATGGCGCGATATTTTATGTCAGGGCGACTAATGCGATTAGCAATGTGGTTTACTGGGTGCAAAGTAGTAATGCAATTCTAAGGGTAGTTCCTGATACCAATCCACCAGTTCTGCTCGGAGCGGCAAGTGGTTATCCTGACAATGTTGCAGTTTTCTTTTCAGAAAAAATCAATCCTATTACAGCCACTAATATTACAAATTATAGTATCACGAGTTCTTATGGTAGTCTTGCTATTTATGGGGCTCTACTTGCAGCAGGAGAAACTAATGTAATTTTAACAACATCAACTCAACGGCTTGGTATTACTTATACATTAACTGTAAATGGAATCAGAGACCAATCATCCGCCGGTAATTTAATTATTACAAATAGTAGGACTACATTTGTTGCTGAGTCGTTTTTAACTGTGGATATAGGCAATCCAACTACTGCAACAATTGTTAATCCGGTGAGTGGTGGATTTAATATTACGACAGGAGGAACTAATATAGGAGACTATTCTGACCAATTTTCATTTGTTTATCGTCAGCAGGTTGGTGATTTTGATGTCAAAGTGCGTGTTTCTGAACTTACTTTAACTGACCCATGGGCAAGGGCAGGGCTGATGGTGAGGGAGAGTCTTGCGGCGAATAGCACTTTTTCGGCTGTCTTTGCGACACCAAGCGCTGTTGGTTGTTTTTTTGAGTCGCGACCAAATACTGGTGTGTCAAGTACTCGAAGCGGGTTTTATCCTGTAACCTGTCCATATACATGGCTACGGCTTAAACGATCGGGCAGCACTTTCAGAGGATATGCAAGTTTTAACGGAGAAAATTGGTATCAACTTGGTTCAGCGACAATTAATATGCCTTCAAGTGTATATTTTGGTATGGCTGTAAGTAGCAGGAACGGGGCAATGCTGGCTACTGCTGGTTTTAGAGATATGGAGAACATATTCAGCGATACCGGAGTTTATGTCTCAATGCCAATTGAACCGTTAGGACCGTCTTCTCGCAAGACTTGCTTTGCAATAAGCGAAATAATGTATAATCATAGTAATGTAGGAGGGTATTCAAATAGTTTAGAGTTTATAGAACTATATAATTCAAACCCATGGCCCGAAGAAATCAGCGGTTATAGCATCGGTGGCTCGGTAAAATATAAGTTTGGAAGCAATGTTTGGGTCAACGGTGGCGGTTTTGTTGTAGTAGCGCGGAATCCGAATTTAATTACACAAGTTTATGGAATTACAAATATATTTGGACCGTGGAATGATGCCGTTAATGATGGATTACCGGGTGATAAAGGCACCGTAAGGCTTTTGAGTGAAATCGGTGCTGTTTACCTTGAAGTAAACTATAATGACAGAGGTGAATGGCCTGCCGGTGCAGATGGTACAGGACATTCTTTGGTTTTAGTCAGACCTTCTTATGGTGAGGATGACCCGCGCGCATGGGGAGTAAGTGATTTAGAAGGAGGGTCACCGGGACGAGGTGATAGCTACAGCGGTGGAAACTTAAGAAATGTTGTAATAAATGAATTTCTTGCAAATTCCGTTGAACCATACGTTGATTATATAGAACTATATAACAAAGGAAATCAGCCTGTTGATATTTCTGCCTGCACTTTGAGCGATGATCCAATTACAAATAAATTTGTTATACCCGCTGGTACGACGATACCGGGAGGTGGTTTGGTTACATTTCGGCAAAATGACTTTGGTTTTGGTTTAGATTCAGGTGGAGAGACAATTTACTTAAAAGATTCAACAGGGCAACGAATTCTTGATTGCATAAGATATGAACCGCAAATGCCGAATCGTTCGAGCGGACGTTATCCTGACGGGGCAGCGGAGATATATCCACTCAGTGTTATGAGCCCGGGAACGAATAATTCTAATTTTAGTATATATGTTGATGATATTGTGATTAACGAGTTAATGTATGAACCCATAAGTTTTGATGAAGACGAACAATATGTAGAATTGTATAATAACGGGACTAATGCAATAGATATCAGCGGATGGAAGTTCACTTCGGGCATTTCGTTTACATTTCCGAGCAACACAATAATTTCAGCCAATGGTTATCTCATTGTTGCAAAGAGCGTTAACAAACTTCTCTCCCGATATAGTGGTGAACTTGATTCTTCTATAGTTGTTGGTGATTTTTCAGGTTCGTTAGCTGGTGGCGGAGAAAGAGTAGCCCTTGGCAAACCAATACTAACCTATTCAACTAATTCGTCCGGTGTGGTCAAAAGTAATACTGTTTATGCAATAGTGGACGAGGTTACATACGGAGTTGGAGGAAGGTGGGGAAAATGGGCGAATGAAGGTGGTAGTAGCCTTGAGTTAAGAGATGCGAGGGCAAATCACAGGCTTGCATATAACTGGGGCGATAGTATCGAGACCTCAAAAGCACAATGGGTTACCGTTGAAGCGACAGGTCCAATGGATAATGGTAGTAGTGATACTGCAAATTATCTTGAAATCTATTTGAGCGGTGAAGGCGAAGCCTTAATTGATAATGTTGAAGTGATTAGTGGCGGAGCTAATGTTGTTGCTAATTCAACTTTTGAAGGTGGCGTAAGTGGATGGACATTCAGGGGCACGCACGAAAGGTCAAGTTTGGAAATAACAGAAGGATACAATAGCAGCAGTTGCCTTCATATACGCGCAAGTGCGCGAGGCGATTATGGTGCAAATAGAATATTATGCTCATTGAACCCCACCCCAAGTAGTACTATAACAATTAGAGCAAAACTTAGATGGCTTTGCGGTATGCCAGAAGTTGTAATGAGACTTCATGGAAATTCTATGGAAGCTTATGGACTACTTTTAAATCCGACTAATTATCCTAAACTTGGTACACCCGGACGACGCAATAGTATAGCAGTTGATAATGCGCCACCGGCTATTTACGAAATGAGACATAATCCTATTGTTCCAAACGCAAACCAGTCAGTTGTTGTAACGGCAAGGATTAATGATCCAGACAAAATCGGATATGTAAAATTGTATTATAGGATAGAACCTTTAAGTAATTACACAGTTGTTACAATGCTTGATAGCGGTACCGGAGGTGATAATGTTAGCAGGGATGGTGTTTACAGCGCAACAATACCCGGTCAGTCTGCGGGTACGATGGTAGCGTTCTTTGTTATAGCGGCAGATGGAACAGGTATAACAAATCAATTCCCATACAACGCTTCACCGAGTGGAAATGAATGTCTTGTGCGGTTCGGAGATGCTACGCCTATAGGGGCATTTTTCCCATACCGATTATGGCTTACTCAAAATTCGGTTAACCGCTGGATTAATAGACCGATTTTAAGCAATGATCCGATTGAAGGCACTTTTGTTTATGGGAATTGGAGGGTAATTTATAATATGGGATCGCGGTATGCAGGAAGTCCTTACCATCAGGGATTTAGTGGTCCAACAGGAAATAATTGTCATTATGTCTTGGAAATGCCACTTGACGATAAACTACTTGGCACTGAAAGTTTCAATAAAATTCACGGTCCGGGGAACGGTTCTTTTGATGATAATACGATTCAACGGGAGCAGACTGCTTATTGGCTTGCAAGGAAAATAGGCTTGCCGTGGTTATATCGTCGGTATGTGGCAATGTATGTGAATGGGGTAAGACGTGGCACATTGATGGAAGATATGCAAACTCCTAATGGCGATGTCGTAGAGGAGTATTTTCCAGATGATAAAGACGGTTTCTTGTATAAATTACAACCCTGGTTTG
This sequence comes from Verrucomicrobiota bacterium, assembly GCA_029572555.1. Taxonomy (GTDB): domain Bacteria; phylum Verrucomicrobiota; class Verrucomicrobiia; order Limisphaerales; family JAKPVM01; genus JAKPVM01. The sequence continues at coordinate 60,932 of JAKPVM010000211.1, forward strand.
AAATGGATGATGTTGCAACTGGAAGTATGCCATTTAATAATCGTTCCTGGTGCACATTGAATAAGTATACAACCACTGTAAATGGTGTACCTGGACGACACAAACTCGCGCGATACAGGGTTAATTATCTTGCCCGTTCATATAAAGGTACAGGTAGCAATTATACAAATGTATTTGCTTTGGTCGATGCAGCAAACACTTATGGTTCCGGAATTGATACTTATATGGCTAATATGGAACTGATTGTTGATGTGGAAAATTGGGTGAGAACCTTTGCTGTTGAACACGCGTGTGGAAACTGGGATAGTTTTGGAAACAGAAATGCTCAAAATATGTATGGATACAAGCCTCTCAAAGATAGATGGAAATTAATTATATTTGATTTTAATATTGTGCTTGGTAACAGTTCTGATAATCCGGGCGCATATTTATTTCAATATAACACCGCTGATATCCCTATGCCATATCTCTATCATAACGGCACAGTTTATCCTTATCGTAGGATTTTTTGGAGGGGAATGAAGGAGTTGTGTAACGGACCAATGTTGCCGGAAAACCTTAATAAAGTTATTGATTCTAAATACGCCGCATTTAAGGACCACGGGGTCACAACGCTTTCACCAAATATTGCAGCGCCAGATGCAATAAAAAGTTTTATATCATCAGCACGCACAAGCATTCTCTCGCAGATGACTGCGGAAGATGCAACTTCTTTTTCAGTTGGTACCACGAATTATTTAACCACCCCAACAAACCTTATAGAGTTTCAAGGGTCAGCGCCAGTTGAAATAACATCAATAAAAATTAATGGCTATGATTATCGGTTAAAATTGACTTCTACAAAGACATTTACAATCAAAGTTTCTATTAGCGATGCAACAAATCGATTAGTATTTCAAGGCTATGATTATTATGGAAATCCAATCCCAACTGCAACAAACACTGTAACTGTGGTATATACAGGTCCGGTGGATACGCCACAAGGAAACGTTGTATTTAATGAAATTATGTATAATCCGACTAATACCGGCGCCGCTTATGTAGAGTTATACAATAATTCAACTAATTTTACCTTTGATTTGAGTGGTTGGCGAATAAATGGGCTTGGCTATGTATTTGCTTATGGGAGTTTTATTGCGCCTCGCAGTTGTATAGTCATTGCAAAAGAAATGTCTATTTTTTATCAAACTTATGGATTTTATCCGTTTGATGTATATCCGGGTGCTTTGCAAAATGATGGTGAAACCTTGACGTTGTTAAAACCGGAGATAGGTTCGGATGGAAAGACTAATGAAGTTATAATTGATAGAGTAAGGTATGAAGCCTTGTCGCCTTGGCCTGCGCTGGCAAATGGGCAAAGTGCTTCTTTACAATTGATTGATTCAACGAACGATAACAGTCGTGTAGCGAACTGGTCAGATGGGATGGGATGGAGATATTTTTCTTACACAGGTCAATTATCAGCATCAACTAAACGGCTGTTACTATTTCCTAATTCTGCTGGTGAGATATACATTGATGATATAAAGCTTGTGGCAGGTACGGTTCCGGAGGTGGGAGATAATCTAATTAGAGGTGGAGATTTTGAGGGTGCATTTCTTACTAACAATGGTGGATACTGGGGAATGGCAGGTACAGGGGGGGTGCAAAGTGATATTTCCACTAATGTAAGTCACGGCGGGATGAGCAGTTTGAGGATTATATTTACTGTATCAGGAGGACAACCGAACAATATTAACCAAGATACACTTGTCACGGTTAGTAACATATACACATTAAGTTTCTGGTATTTACCTTCAACAAATGTTGAAAAGTTCACAGCCCGATTTGGTAGTTCATTTAGGCCTGAGGTTAATGTAAAGCCTATACTTTACACACCCGGTACTAACAACTCTATTGCAGTGCCATTACCGGCATTTGATCCTATCTGGTTAAACGAGGTTCAAGCGGAGAATATAACTGGTATTGTTGACAACTATGGTGAACACGACCCGTGGTTAGAGATATATAATATGGGGACAAATGCAGTTGATTTAAGTTCGTATTATCTTACAGATTCTTATAACAATTTAAACAAATGGCAATTTCCAGAAGGGACAACACTTAACGGTGGTGAATTTAAGGTTATCTGGCTTGACGGTCAGGAGAGTCAATCTACATCAGGATACATACATACAGCATTTCGGATACCCTCGACTAACGGTTCAATAGCGATTACAAAATTATTATCAAGCACATACGGTGTCATAGATTATTTAAATTATAAAAACCTTCCTGCGGATTATAGTTATGGTGATGGACCTGATGGACAACCTTTTTATAGGCAGAAGTTTTATTATCCGACGGCTGGTGGAACGAACGATATGCGCATAGTGCCGATAAGGGTGTACATTAACGAATGGATGGCTGACACCACGATTATCAATCCTGGTACTGGTGGGTATGACGACTGGTTTGAACTTTACAATGCTGAAACTAACGAGGTTGATTTAAGTGGTTATTATCTATCTGACAATCCGACAAACTTGACACAATTTGAGATACCCAATGGTTGTGTTATACCGCCAAAGGGATTTTTACTTATCTGGGCTGATAATAATCCGACGACTACGAATCTTGTTATGCCGACAGATGTACATGTTAACTTTGCGCTTAACCGTGGTGGTGAGTCTATCGGGTTATTTGGTCCTGATGGTTCTGTTGTTGACCTTATTGAGTTTGGTTCTCAAACTACGGATTTGAGTGAAGGTCGTTATCCTGACGGTGGTTCAACCATTCGCTTTTTACAACAACCGACACCCGGCAGGACAAATTCGTTGCCTGTGATAGGTGCAAATCTTCCTCCTGTTATTGAACCTATTGAAGACAAAGTTGCTGTTGTTAATCAAACATTAAGGTTTAATGTAATAGCGACAGACCCCGATTTACCACTGCAACAATTAAGTTATGAGATAATCAGTGGTCCGACAGGTGCAACGATTGACCCTGTAAGCGGTGAATTTAGTTGGACGCCGACTACTGTGGGGACAAATGTATTTACTGTTCGCGTAATAGATAATGGTGAACCGCCGCTTGAAGCCAGTGCAAGTTTTAATGTTATTGTCAATTTGACAGGGAATCAGGCGCCCGTTCTTGAGGCAATTGGGAACAAGGCAATAGACGAAGGCAGTTTACTGACCTTTACAGCACGGGCTACTGATGACCCTGTACAGGCGCTTAGATTTAGTCTTGGTAATGGTGCGCCCAATGGTGCATCTATTGATGCGGTGAGTGGTGTATTTAGTTGGACGCCGACGGAGTTGCAGGGTCCCGACGTATATTCTGTTACGATAATAGTTACTGACAACGGCACACCACAGATGAGCGATTCTGAGACGATTCAGATTGTTGTATCAGAGGTGAACAGCGCGCCCGTATTATTGCCTATTGGGACTCAAAATTTATTTGTCGGGGAACAATTGAGTTTACAGGTTGTAGGGACAGACTCTGACGTGCCGGTTCAGAATTTGAGGTATAGTCTTGAATCTGGTGCGCCTGCTGGTATGACGATTGACGCTGTGAGCGGGCAATTGAGTTGGACTGCGACGGAGGCTACAATCGGCACGAACCTGGTAAATGTAAAAGTCAGTGATAACGGCAATCCTGTGATGAACGATACAAAGAGTTTCTATGTAATAGTTATTGCGAGACCAAGATTAGAGATTAGCCGTGTCGGTTCAAGCGGCGAATTAATCAGGATAAGTTTTGATTCGATAACAAACAAACGGTATCAAATTGAATATGCTGACACTCTTGAATCTAACTGGTTGACCAATACAGTCCTTACAGGCAACGGGGGAAAACTGAACATAACAAACTCGGTCAACAGTCCTAAACAAAGATTCTTCAGAA
>JAKPVM010000218.1 GCA_029572555.1 Verrucomicrobiota bacterium
TAGGCGGTGTTGCAGGAGGCGCATCCGCAGCAGCCAGACTTAGAAGACTTGATGAAACTTCAAAAATTATAATGTTTGAAAAAGGGCCTTATATATCGTATGCAAATTGCGGTTTGCCTTACCATATAGGAAAAGTTATAAAAGAAAGGTCATCCTTGTTGTTGCAGACTCCGGAAGTTATGTCAAAAAAATATAATATTGACGTGCGTGTAGAGTCTGAAGTTATTTCAATTAACAGAGAGAGCAAAACCCTAGATGTTAAGAATTTAAAAACCGGCGAAATTTATACTGAAAGCTATGATACCTTGATTATATCCACCGGCTCATCGCCCTTAAAACCGCCGATTGAAGGAATTAATTTACCGGGTATTTTTACTTTGTGGACTGTGCCCGATACAGATAATATAATAAAATTCATAAATGAAAAGAAACCTAAAAACGCTCTTGTAATAGGGGGTGGATTTATAGGGCTTGAGGTTGCGGAAAATCTTGTGTCTGTGGGATTAAATGTAACTGTTGCCGAAGCGATGAACCAGGTTATGGCTCCTATAGATTATGAAATGGCACAGTTAGTACATGAAAACATGGTATCAAATAATATTCAGCTGATTTTAGGTGATGGTGTATCTAAATTCGAAAGCAATGACGGCGTAATAACCATAACATTATCAAGCGGCAGAACCTTATCAGCAGATATGGTTATTTTGTCCATCGGTGTACGCCCAAACGGTCAATTGGCAAAAGAAGCAGGCCTTGAAGTTAATCAGAGAGGCGGAATAATTGTAGATAAATATCTAAAAACATCCGATCCAAATATATATGCAATCGGTGATGTTATTGAGGTTGAAGAATTTATAAACAAAGGTAAAGCAATGATTGCCCTAGCAGGTCCTGCCAACAAGCAAGGAAGAATATGCGCAAACAATATTTATGGTGCTGAAGAAGAATATAAAGGTACCCAGGGAACTTCAGTAGCCAAGGTTTTCGATTTAACCGTTGCATCGACAGGTACCAATGAAAAGACTCTAAATAGAATGGGAATGGTTGAAGGCAAGGATTATTATACAGCAATTATTTCACAAAAATCTCATGCAGGTTATTATCCTGAGTCTGCTGAAATGATATTAAAACTAATATTTTCAACAGACGGACAAAAAATATTCGGTGCCCAAATTATAGGAGAGGACGGAGTTGATAAACGAATTGATACAATTGCGACAACAATTGGTCTGAAGGGCAGTATTTATGATTTAAAAGAGCTTGAACTTGCTT
>JAKPVM010000230.1 GCA_029572555.1 Verrucomicrobiota bacterium
GGAAGCGGCATTAGAAGGGCTTGCGAATTGGTTAAAAAAGAAGTGAATAAAGAAATTGAGTTCAACCAAACAGAGGCTGAATTTGTTGTGATAATTCCAAGAAGAAAATAGTGGTGGACAGATGAATGAAATGATTAAACCATTAATTTGGTTGGAGAAATAATCAATATGATTGTATTGCAATACAATCATATTGATGTTTTGATTGTATTATGATATAATCATATCTATGGCAAATATTGAAAAAATAGAAAAGTTTTATCGTCTTTGGACTTCGGAGTTGGATAAATTTCTTTATGGATATATTTATGATGAAGAATATAAACCCAATCCCACAAGATATATCTTTTCTTATTATTTGACTGTTTTAGAGAAATTCGCCTCCGGGAAATTGGAAGAAATCCAAAAAATAAACCTGCTTTCTGGTATTAGAGGCGTTGGCAAAACCACACTTCTGGCTCAACTTTATTATGCGCCGAAGTTTATTCCAGATTATAAAAAATCAAATTACGGCAATATCCTCACCCAGGATTATGAGAAGATTTACCTGGATGTGAGCAGACTTGCTGATGAAGGGATAACTTTGAATGAATTTTTTGATTATTATCAGGAAAGAAACGGTATTAGATTTGTTGATTTGAAGAAAAAGTTAATTATTCTGTTAGACGAAGTTCATTATGACGAAAAATGGGGATTGTTTTTAAAAAATATTTTTGATGGGACAAAAAGCCACAAAAACATTTTAATCATTGCAACTGGTTCTTCGGCTTTGCGGCTAAAATTAAACCCTGATTTATCACGGAGGTCGCTATCAGAAGAATTATATCCATTGAAATTCAACGAATACGCAATTTTGAAAAGTAGTATTTATCCTGAACGAAATTTATCTGACGATTTAGCCGAAGCGATTTTAGCCAGCAAGGACGCAAAAGAATTGTTCAAATATTGTAATGCCAGACAGATGGATATATCAAAGTATTTTACTAAATTTCCGCTGAATGCAGAAGATGATTATTTGTATTATGGCGGATTTCCATTTGTATTAAGGTTAAAAAACAAAAAATCAATTGTTTTAGAATTGATTTCCGGTGTGGTTGATAAATTTATAACTAAAGATTTGCTTGAAATGCGTCAGTTTAGTTCAGAGACGATTTCAAAAATTAAAGATTTATTATACCTGATCGCAAGTTCAGATAGCACCGATATTGATAAATTATGCAATACTTTAAGACTTAACTACAAGACGGTTAGAGCGGTTTTAGACATACTGGTACAGGGCGGACTTTTAGTAGAGATAAAAAGTTATGGGCAAAAATTTGTAAGAGTTAGAAAGCCGATAAAGTTTCTATTCATTTCTCCATCTCTACGAGTTAGCCTTTTAAACGGTATTTTGCCTACGGAAGTTAAGGGGAAAATTTTGGAAGATTATTTGGCTTTGATTTTTAGCAAAGATTTCTATAAGAAAGGTAAACAATACTTTGGTGGATTAGAGGTAATGCATGATTCTTCGTATGGCGGGGCTGATTTTATATTGCGTTCTGGCGAAGATAAGATAATTATTGTTGAAGTCGGTTATGGAAAACAGGACGAAGGAATAAGACAGATAGAAAACAGCGGAAAAATCACTCAGAATTATGATTATGGAATTATAATTAGCCGTGAAACAGATTTAAAATTAATAAACGATAAAATTATTATGATGCCGCTAAAATATTGGTTAGCAATTTAAACTATATCTAAAAAAAATTGTAAAAGATATCCCTTTCTTCAATCATTAGCATTGCCATAAAAATTGCATTTTTGTGTGGATGTTTGTTGAGGTTGCAAAATAAGTATAAGCAAATTCATAATACACTGAAAAACAGAGATTTATTTTTTAAGAAAATTGATTTTACCGCACTAATCCTCAAAACTAAGTATTTTAGCAGATGTTCTCAGATACATAAGAAACGGAGATAAATGCGGACATCTGCCAAAATACTTTTTTAATTTGTGATACGTATCAGAAGTCGGGATATTTCAATAGATTTCCACCACCAAAAATTGTCCATATCAATGTTTAATCTTTTCTATTAAAAAATTATCTTGCATTATAGTCCTATGTTTCAACCGATACGGACAATACACTTTGTTGGAATTTGCGGTACGGCAATGGCTTCGCTCGCCGCAGCATTAAAAGAAATGGGATGCAACATCACTGGCTCCGACCAGAATGTATATCCCCCAATGTCAACCTTTTTAGCCAGTAAGGGCATCGATGTAGTAGAAGGATACGCGGAACAAAATTTAGCATACCATCCCGACCTCGTCGTTATTGGCAATGCCATATCGCGCGGAAACCCGGAAGTCGAAGCTGTTCTGGAAAGAAAAATCCGATATTGTTCAATGCCAGAACTAATAAAAGAATATTTTTTGCGTGGCAAACGTTCAATTGTTATTACTGGCACGCACGGCAAAACGACCACGACCTCTCTACTTACCTGGGTATTTGAACATAACGGTATGAATCCGGGTTATCTTGTCGGAGGAATCCCAATTAACCTAAATCAAGGCGCCCGTTTCACCGATAGCGATTGGTTCATAATTGAAGGCGATGAATATGATACCGCATTCTTTGACAAACGAAGCAAGTTTATGCACTACCTGCCAGAAATCGCTATCATCAATAACATAGAATTTGACCATTGTGATATTTTTGAAAATCTTGCGGCAATTCAAAAATCTTTCAGACATTTCATAAATATCATACCGAGAAATGGTCTGCTGATTCCAAACGGAGATGATAAAAACATAAAACCGATTTTGGAAGGCGCACCCTGTCCAGTAAAAAAATTTGGCTTTGAACAAGACAATGCCGTTCAATCTTTTAATGTTAAACTTGGACCAACTGCCAGTGAGTTTGAGATTCCCAGCTTTAAATTCCGCATCAATTTATCGGGCGAATTTAATGTCCGCAATGCATTAGCGGTTGTCGCTTGTGCTAAACATTGCGGATTATCAAACAAACAAATCCAATCCGCATTTGACACCTTCGGCGGTGTAAAACGGCGTATGGAAGTTCGCGGTGTAGTGAATGGGGTCACCGTTATTGATGACTTTGGCCATCACCCTACGGCAATCCGCGAGACTTTAAAAGCCCTGCGCTTGCGATATGCCACACACAAAATCTGGGCTTTGTTTGAACCAAGATCAAATACCACGCGCCGCAACATCTTTCAGAACGAACTGCCATTTGCATTTTCAGACGCCGATTATGTGATAATTGGCGAGGTTGCCCGTGCCGAAAAACTTTCTCCCAGCGAGCGGCTTAATCCCGAAAAACTCGCCCAGGATATATCCGCATTGGGAAAAAGCGCAAAGTATATACCCGAAGCCGATGCCATCGCAAATTATGTTGCAACAAATGTTCAAGGAGACGATGTAGTTATTATTTTCAGCAACGGAAGTTTTGGCGGACTTCATAACAAACTTTTAGAACGACTTAAAACACCGTGGTAAAAGACGTTTTAATTTATTATCCGACTTTTTATCTGTTCAATAGCCCATTGTGCATGTTCAGCAATTAAACAATCGCGGCTTGTTGCGGCTTTTTGAAGTGTTTCCAGCGCATCTACAGTGCCAATGTTGCCAAGAACGACTGTGGCATTTCTTAATAACCGTGTTAATCCCAATCTGCGAATCGGGGTTTCACCAAAAATTTTAATAAACAGCGCCTCGTCAATGTCAAACAATTCCTTCAATTCCAGCCTCGCAGGCACTCTTATTAACTCCTTGTTCATCAATTGCCCCTTTTTGGCAAATTTATTCCACGGACAAACAGCAAGACAATCATCGCAGCCAAAAAGTTTATCGCCGATTAATGGGCGAAGTTCAACCGGGATTGAGCCTTTGTGTTCAATTGTCAGGTAGGATATACATTTGCGGGCGTTTAATTGATATGGCGCAACAATTGCGTTTGTTGGACAAATTGTTATGCAAAGAGAACATTTTCCGCATCGACTTTTTTCCGCAACGTCAGGTTCAATTTCAAGGTCTGTCAATATCTCGCCTAATAATAGCCAGTTTCCATAATGTCTGCTGATGAGGTTGGTGTGTTTTCCGATAAACCCGAGACCAGCCCTTCCGGCATATTCTCGTTCAAGGACGGGTCCGGTGTCTACATAACAAAGCGCCCGCGCAGTTGCATTTTTGATTATGAACTCAGAAAGCAGATTTAACCGTGAGTGAATTACTTTGTGATAATCGACAAAGCGCGCATATCTTGCGATAAGACCGCCGGATTGATTTTCTCCATCAGAATCACCGCAAAAATAAGAACAACCGACAACAATCAATGTCTTTGCATTATTAAGAACTAATTTAGTGTCTAATCGTTTTGAAATGTTTTTTAGCATCCAATCCATATCCGCATAATTGCCTTTTGAAAGCCAGTTTTTGAAAACGTCTATATTTTCAGGAGGCAAAGCCGATGAAAAACCGCATAAGTCAAAGCCTAATTCAAAAGCCTTCTGTCTTATAGATTCTTTCACAAAATCAATTTTTTACCTTAGAGCGGAATAATCTAAAGTGGAAAATAACCTGTTGTGCGACCTCCCGAACCGAGCGCATATCGGTGCTTATCAAGACATCAGCCTGTCTGTATATTGGTTCACGTATTGCAAGCAGTTCCTTTATTTTTGCCATCGGGTCGGCTGTGCATAAAAGAGGACGATAGGTCTGCGATTTAACCCTTGAATAAATGGTTTGAACGGATGCGCAGAGACAAACTACAAGGGAGTGGGTCTTTAAACTATCTATATTTTCTTGATTCGCCCCTAAACCGCCACCTGTGGCAATTACCATCTTTCTAAAGTTGGCAAGCTCTTTTAACACTTCCTTTTCATACTCCCTAAACTTTAATTCACCATCTTCTTCAAATATTTTTGGAATAGCCTTTCCCGCGCGCAGTTCAATCAAATGGTCAGTGTCAATAAAACCATAACGAAGACGGGAGGCAATAATTCTGCCAACGGTTGTTTTGCCCGTTCCCATAAATCCTATTAAAGTAAGATTATAAATCTGCCGTATGTCATGGTTGTTATCCATAAACCGATTGTGCCTGATATTTTTTTACAACTCAACATTTACAATTAACTTGACTTAATTTGCAGTAAAAAAAACAAATAACGTAAAGTTTTAGACAAATAATGTTTTGTATATTAGTTTATTAAATGTGATGTTATTACAAAAAAAATATTGCTTATAATTATTTTTATATTAAAAGAGATTATTTGTTTGAGGATTAGCGCTGATAAATAATTTAAAAATCAGTCAACACTTAATGAGAGCTGCATGTGCAGAGATGTAGGATTTTTATGCAAGAATTAGTAAGAACAATTAAATATGAGTCCGACCGGGTGCCGGGATTTGGAAATGAGATATTGAAAGTGCCCGGTTGCGAAAACTTACAAAGTTGTATCCAATGTGGTACCTGTTCCGGTATGTGTCCATTGAGTATCTATATGGACTTTACTCCGCGGCAGATAATTGAGCTGGTGCGCTCGGATTTCAAAAACGAAGTCTTAAAGAGCTATACAATCTGGCTATGCGCCTCTTGCTATGTCTGCACTGTGGAATGCCCGCGTGAAGTGCATATCACTGATATCATGTATGAACTCAAACAACGAGCTATTTATGAAGGATATTACCCCAACCATTTCCCAATTCCAACTCTTGCACGCGAATTCTTTGCAACAGTATATAAACGCGGCCGAGTTACCGAGAATTTCCTTGCAGTAAAAATGATTTTAAAGAGTAACTGGCTGGATATGTTCAAGTCGTGGAGGCTTGGACTAAATTTGCTTTCTAGAGGACGTTTCCCGATGAAACCAGAGAATATTCAGAATAAAGAAGAATTAAGAAAAATTCTTGACACTGTTGATAAAGTATCAATTGATACCCTTGGCGGTATTTCCCACATCGGCAACGGAACCAAAACCAAAACAAATTGATTTAATATGAAATACGCATATTACCCGGGATGCTCAATTCAAGGAACTGGACGCGCTTACGAGGAGTCTTTGCTTCCTGTCCTTAAAGAATTAAACATTGATTTTGAAGAACTTGAAGACTGGAATTGCTGTGGCGCAACGGCATATATGTCGGTGGACGAAATTAAAAGCTGCGTCCTCGCTTCCAGAAATTTTGCATTAGCTGAAAAATTTGGCTATGCAGAAATTATGGCGCCTTGCAGTGCCTGTTATTTGGTATTAAACAAAGCGCAAAAATATATAGAAACCTCAAAGCCAGTTGCTGAAACAGTTGAAAAAGCGCTATCATCGGCTAACTTGAAAATGACCAAAAAAATCAAAGTCCGTCATCCCATTGATATTCTCTTGAACGATATAGGCTTAGAAAAAATTAAACAACACGTTAAACGTCCATTAAAGGAATTCAAAGTTGCTACTTATTATGGCTGCCAGCTTGTCCGACCATATTCAACCTTTGATGACCAGTATAATCCAACATCAATGGATAGAATACTCAAGGCATTGGGCGCAACAGTCGTATATTTCCCTATAAAAACGCGTTGTTGCGGAAGTAGTTTAACCGGCACTTTGCCAGAACCCGGTCTGTTCTGTGCTTATATAATTCTTAAAGAGGCAATTAAACGGGGCGCAAATGTGATTTCAACAGCCTGCCCGCTATGTCAATTTAATCTGGACGGTTATCACGATAAAATTGAAAAAAAATGGGGAAACGTCCGCATCCCGACATTATATTTTACTCAATTAATGGGTCTTGCATTTGGAATTAGTGAAGAAGAACTTGGTATTAATCGTTGTATTATTCCATTAAATATTCAATCTAACCAAACGGTTTCTGCATAAGGATTTTTTAATATGGAGTCTGTAAAAATGAATAGTAATAAAGAAGGCGCGCGTATCGGTTTTTATGTCTGCCACTGCGGGCATAACATTGCATCAGTGGTGGATTGCAAAGCGGTTGCTGAATATGTTTCAAAACTTCCGGGTGTGGTTGTTTCTCGTGATTATAAATATATGTGTTCAGACCCCGGACAAGAATTGATAATGAACGACATAAAAGAACAGAAATTAAACCGAATTGTGGTGGCTTCTTGTTCGCCACTATTGCACGAACACACATTCAGAAACGCAACTGAAAAAGGCGGTTTAAACCCATATCTCTGTCAGATGGTCAATATTCGCGAACACGATTCCTGGGTTCATTCAGACCGTGCTGCTGCAACACTAAAGGCAAAAGAAATGGCAAGGGCAGCAATTCAACGCGTGACTCACCACCACAAACTTGAAACAAAAAAAGTCCCTATTAGACCATCAGTCCTTGTAGTTGGTGGCGGTATTGCTGGTATCCACGCAGCTCTAACACTGGCTAACGCTGGTAAACAAGTTTACCTGGTTGAACGCGAACCAACTATCGGCGGACACATGGCAAAGTTCGATAAGACATTTCCTACACTTGATTGCGCAGCCTGTATTTTAACGCCTAAAATGTCCGAAGTAGGTTCACACCCAAATATAAAATTGATGACCTACTCAGAGGTTGTAAAAGTTGATGGCTATGTTGGAAACTACACTATCACCGTAAAACACAAGCCGCGTTATATAATTGAAGAGGCTTGCGTCGGTTGTACTGAGTGTATAAACGCCTGTATTTATACAACGGCAAAGTTTCCAGATGAATTCAACGAAGGTCTCGGAAAACGGAAACCAATATATATGCCTTTCCCACAAGCCACTCCGCAGATAGTGGTGATTGACCCGCAAACCTGTATCCAAATTAAGACCGGAAAATGCAAAAAGACCTGCCTTGAAGCCTGTCTTGACCGCAAAGCGATTGACTTTAATCAGAAGGAAAGGTTCTCAGAAATTCAAGTCGGCGCAATCGTCATTGCTACCGGATTTAAGACCTTTGATGCTCACCGTATACCGCAATACGGCTATGGCAAATATCCAAATGTCTTCACCGCTCTGGAAATAGAACGAATGGTAAACGCATCAGGTCCTACTGGCGGACACGTGGTTATGCGCGATGGTAGCGAGCCAAAATCAATCGGAATCGTTCATTGCGTCGGTTCACGCGATAAAAAGACGAACCATTATTGCTCTCGTGTCTGTTGTATGTATTCGCTTAAACTTGCGCATTTATTGAAAGAACACTCCGGCGCTGAAATCTATAACTTTTATATTGATATGCGAACCCCGGGTAAGTCTTATGAAGAGTTCTACGATAAACTTTTAAATGAAGGTGTTAACTTCATTCGTGGGCGTGTGGGCGAAGTAACTGACTGGGCTTTTATTCCAGAGGAAGAAGGAAAACTCATCATACGCGTTGAAGATACCCTTGCTGGATATGTCCGCCGTATCCCTGTTGATATGGTTGTGCTTTCAACCGGTCTGGAACATCAACCAGACGCCGATGCAGTCCGCCGTATGTTTAATATGAGCTGCGGTTCAGAGGGATTCTTCCTTGAACGGCATCCGAAACTTGCGCCTGTGAACACCTTTACCGATGGCATTTTGCTTGCTGGCTGCTGTCAGGGCCCAAAAGACATCCCGGACACAGTGGCTCAAGCCGGCGCAGCCGCCGCTGAAGCGCTTGTGTTGATTGATAAAGGATACATTGAACAAGAACCTAACACGGCTTTCGTCAGAGAAGAAGATTGCTCCGGTTGCAAGTCTTGCATCCCACTCTGTCCATACTCCGCAATCTCGTTTGATGAACAAAAGAAAAAAGCAAATATCAACGAGGCTCTTTGCAAAGGTTGCGGCACTTGTGTTGCTTCCTGCCCGAGCGGGTCAATAGTTCAAAACCTGTTTGAAGATGAAGAAATATTTAGCGAGATTGAAGGATTACTTTTGGATAATATAAATGAAAAATTCGCTCAAGGTAAAACAACGCAGGAAGTATTAGCAAAATAATATGTCCTTGCGTAAAAAGGCGTGGTGGAAGCCACGCCTTTTTTATTCTGCCGAAAATAACCCTGACTTCCATTCTTTTTCTTCCTTAACACGAAGAAGTTTTAATCCTGCTTTTATATATTTTTGTTTAACCTCTTCAAACTGGCTATTTAAAATCCCTGCCAAAACTAATTTCCCGCCTTTGTTAAGTCTCCCAATCAACTTTTTATATGTTTCAACGAGCAAGTCAGCGGCCAAATTTGCGCAAATCAAATCATATTTTTTCTTTGATTTTTCAGGCAATTTTAACACGTCTTTTTTAAAGAGATTTATCTGGTTTAACACCCTATTTTTTCTGCAATTCTCCGCCGCAACCTTAACTGCTTCCTCATCATAATCAAACGCAACAACCGGAGAGTAGCCAAGTTTTGCAGCCGAAATAGCCAATATCCCTGAACCTGTCCCTACGTCAAGAAATGCCCTTGTGCAATTGCGCGGACGATACTTTACAATCTGTTGCAGACAAAATTTAGTTGTTGCGTGCTGTCCGGTACCAAAGGCAAGTCCCGGGTTTAATATCACAACTTTTTCTGCTACACTTTGCGTCTTACTCCACTCAGGCTTGACTATTAAAGACCTGCCAAATTTTAATGGTTTAAAATGCTGTTTCCAGCTCTCTGCCCAATCTTTATACTTGACAGATTTAATGACCAATTTAAGAGCGCCACAATCTAATCCAAAATTTTTGAGTTCGTTTAATTTCTCCCGCAATTGGCTTTGATTCTCCGCTATCTTTTCTTTCTCATCATACACCGAAACAGACACAGTCCCTTTTTCAAAATTGTGGAAAACTACGGACGATATGCCAAACAGGTTATTAAGAATTTCACTAACAGCCTCCTCTGCCTCCGGAGAAGTTTCTACCTCAATTTTTGTCAATCTTTTTCTCATCAATGACGGGCGTTCTTTAAACAATACCAAGGGTCCCATTTTTCCAGGGCAGATAGTTCAAAAGCCTCAAAGAAACGCCCTCCTCATTCACACAAAACTTGTTTACGCTGCAATATCCAATACTAATTTTACCCAGTTTAACCAGCGGGATTTCCAGCATAATAGAAAGAATAACTCTTATGATTCCTCCGTGACAAAATATTGCAATATTACCGGGAACATCTTCAATCAATATTCTGCTCAATGCTGGTTCAACCCGCCTCATTAACCGTTCCACTGTCTCGGCGCCGGGAATTGCCCCTGCTTCAATCTGTTCAAGCCATTTATGAGCGTCCACACCATATCTCTGTTCAACATCTTCAAATGACAACCCCGTCCATTCGCCAAAATCCAATTCAACAAGTTCATCCAGAAATACCGGTTTAATAGGGGCTAATTTTTCAAACGGTTCAATTGTCTGGCGAACCCGTTTCATAGTGCTGCCATAGACCTTAATAATTGATTGATTACGTAAAAATTCAGCCGTCACAGCTGCCTGTTTTTTGCCGTTCTCAGAAAGCCCAATGTCCGTTCTGCCTGCAAAAACCCTATGATATTTTTCTTCAACCTCGCCGTGTCGGATTAAATATATTTCATTCATACTCAACATTTACCAACTAATTACAAAAAAATGTCCGGTTATTCATCCTTTGCCTTTTGCTGGATTGCAATAATTTGTTTAATCCCTTCCTTGCCAAATCGTAGCATCTCGGCTAACTGTTCGTCTGTAAAAGTAGATTCCTCTCCCGTTCCTTGAATCTCAATAAACTCACCGACCGAATTCATCACTAAATTCATATCAACCTCTGCTGCAACGTCCTCAGTATAACTAAGGTCTAACAAGACTTTTCCGCCAACAATGCCAACACTCACAGCCGCAACCGGATTAAGCAACGGGTCTTCTGTGAGTTTGCCTTCCGCAATCAACTTTTTTATTGCCAGCATAAGCGCAACACAAGCACCCGTAATTGATGCCGTCCTTGTTCCGCCATCAGCCTGCAACACATCGCAATCAACCCACAAAGTCCGTTCACCCAATTTTTCCAGATTAACAGCCGAACGCAACGCCCTACCAATCAACCGCTGAATCTCCTGAGTTCGTCCCTCCAATTTGCCCTTAGTAATATCACGCGGTTTCCGCTGCTGCGTTGAATATGGCAACATAGAATACTCCGCGGTAATCCAGCCGCCGGGGACATTTTGCTCCTTCATCCAGCGCGGCACAGATTCCTCAACAGTAACTGCGCAAATAACCCGCGTATTTCCCCATTCAATCAACGTTGAACCGAGGGCGTTCGGGGCAACATTATTTTTGAACTTAATCTCCCGCAACTGTCCCGGTTCTCGTCCATCCGCCCTACCTGGTGGCTGTTCTATATTCTCCTGACTCATTTATTATACAAGTATAACATAAACGGTTCCTGTTCAATATTAAGAAATAAAAAATTTATGAGATACCGTAGTTGAGAAGGTTTTACCGATTTGAAAAATTATCGTTATTTTTCCCGAGTTTTGACAATTAGTGCGGTAGAAAAAATTCATAGACCATACATAAATTTATTGTTATCAATTATGGCATTCCATTAATGGACGGGAATAGAACGCAGATTTACGCAGATGAAACGGATTTACACAGATGATAAGGAAAAGAAATTTAACAAGGATAGAAAGGATAAAAAATTATCTTTTGTCTCTTGTCCCTTGTATCCTGTTTATCCCTGTTAATTTAATCTTTTTAATCCCTTGATATGTTATGGATGAATTTTTTTTAGGTTTGTAAAAATGAGATAAACCCAACCCGCAAAAGCAGTAGATTATAGCAAACGGAATACAAAAACATCATAAACCGCCCAAAGCGGTGACAGAGCCATTGAGTTT
>JAKPVM010000353.1 GCA_029572555.1 Verrucomicrobiota bacterium
CTCATGGAATTCAAATGGACCCGCCTAAGGCATTTTTCTTTAATGACAGGAATGGACTGTTGATGGTCAGGGCAACATTGGAGGAACTTGATATTGTTCAACAAGCTATTGAGGTGTTGAACCAGGCGCCTCAACAAATAACAATAGAAGCAAGGTTTGCTGAGGTTACACAAGAGGATACTCGTTCGTTAGGATTTGACTGGACGCTTGGGCATTTGAGGTTGAATGCTGGCAAGATAGATGCCACTACTGGCACGGCGCCTTCATTTATTCCGTTGTCCCCTGACCAGGTAGTCGGACCGGGTAATGGCATCTTCCCTGGACCGGGGCCTGCCGGCACCGCGATTGCTGGGCCGGGTGTTGTTGCTCCTTCTGCAACGGATAATGTTCTCACAAGCGGGCTTGGCACTACCGGGCCTGCCCTTGCTACTATTACCGGTATTTTAACTGACCCGCAGTTTAGATTGGTAATAAGAGCATTGGAAAACCGACAGGGCGTTGACTTGCTTTCTGCACCGAAAATTACGACCCTCAGTGGAAGACAAGCCCAGATTAAAGTGGTGGATATCAAATATATTGTAACAGACCTTGAAATTGACCAGACCGGAACCGGTTATGGAGGTGGTTACGGCGGTGGAGTTACTGTAGGTGGTGGCGGCGGCGTCGTAGGTTCGATGGTTTATCCAATTACCGAGGCGTATGAAATTGGTCCTGTGCTTGATGTTATTCCATCAGTCTCAGCAGATGGATATACAATCCAGCTTACACTTATTCCTACGTTAAAGGAGTTTTTAGGGTATGATGACCCGGGACAATTTGTGGCTCAGGTGCAATCAGTTAGTTCAACCAGCGCGGCAACTCCACTCGTTGAGCCAACACCATTGCCAAAATTCAGATTGAGACAAGTCGTAACAACTGCTGTTGTATGGGACGGGCAGACAGTCGTCCTTGGTGGTTTAATTAGTGAAGATGTTACAAAGATAAAGAATAAGGTGCCGGCGCTTGGTGATTTGCCACTGATTGGCAGATTGTTTAGATTTGAATCTGCTGCATCAAAGAAGAAGAATCTCTTGATATTTGTAACGCCGACAATCATTGACCCTGCGGGCAATAGATTGCATTCAGAAGACGAAATGCCGTTTGCCCAGGTGTCTATACCACCACAACAGCCAATCACTACCACTAATGCACCAGCAGCACTGGTAACCCCGTAATAGATTAGATAATAGCGAATAATTAAATTTAAAAAATGGAAGAGCGCAATAAACAGGTGTTCTTGATAGTGGATGGGAATATGTATGCACATCGCGCCTTCTATGCCATTGCCCCGTTAAATTCACCGGAGGGCTTACCGACAAATGCAGTGTTAGGTTTTATAAAAACCTTGCAAAAACTTATTGAGAAACTAAAACCCACGCACCTGCTTGTAGTGTGGGATGGTGGATTATCACAAGAAAGAAAAGATTCTTTGCCAGAATATAAACAGAATCGTCCGCCAACGCCAAAAAGTTTGGAAATTCAGATAGGATTAATTCTCGAATATCTTCGTCTGGCAAGGATACCATTTTTCTACCAGAAAGGTATAGAGGCAGACGACTGGGTGGCAACGGTGGCGTCAAAAGCGGCAGAACAAGGCGACTATGTTATTATTGCAAGCGCTGATAAAGATTTTTTGCAGCTTGTTTCTGATAACATAGGAGTTATAAATCCCGCTGACCATTCAGAAAAGGTGTGGACAGCCCTAAATGTGAAAGAAAAAACCGGTGTATCTCCCGAACAAATTGTAGATTGGTTAAGTTTGATTGGCGATGCCGTAGATAATATCCAGGGTGTCGAAGGTATTGGTCCTAAAACTGCTACAACGCTTTTAAACAAATTTGGTTCAATAGATAAAGTGTTTGAGAATATAAATAAAGTGACGCCAGAAAAACTGAAAACTAAATTGATTGAATCCGAAGAATTAATTAAGAGAAATCGCCAGTTAATAAAACTATATACAAATTTACCCTGTGAACTTGTCTTAGATGATTACAAGATTAAGCCGCAGGACAAAGAAAATTTAAACGAGCTTTTTAAGAAACTTGGGTTTAAATCAATGTTGAAAAAAGATGAACCAGTAAAGCAGGAGGTACTTTTTAATGAAAATAATGTTTATTAACAAACTAAACAAGAAAACGGGTGATACCGCAAGGTGCGCGGGTTTATTGGCAGTCCCCTGCAAGTTGTTTGTTGTTTTGTTCGGCATAATCCTTTCTACCGTTGTTTATGGACAGAATGTCTTTACCAATCAAGAATCGGAATATTATATTGTAGGAACAAATATTGGCGACCAGGTTTTTTCCACTTTGTCAATTACCACGAACAAGGGTTATATTGTGTGGCAGGATAATTCTACGGATGGGAATGGTTGGGGTATTTCTGCAAGGCAATTAAACAGCACTTTATCCGGCCAATACGGGGTATTTAGAGTAAATCAACAGGGTTCAAACGACCAGATGCGCCCCCGAGTTGCAATGTTTGCTAACGGCGGCACAGTTTTTGTATGGGAAGGAAATCAAACGGGTAACAAAGATATTTACGGTTCATTTGTATCTTCTAACGGGACATTTCTTACCAGCGACGTCAGGGTAAATGTTTATACGAACAGCGAACAGACTGAGGCTGCTGTTTGCAAATTAAACGATGATAGGGCACTTATTGTATGGACAAGCCTTGAGCAGGATGGAAGTTATCAGGGTGTTTATGGCAGAATATTTAATTCCTCAGGTCAGCCGTTAAGCGGAGAATTTTTAATAAATCAAACGACAAGTTTTGGACAACGCTCGCCTTCTGTTGCATTGCTTCCAAATGGGAATGTTGTAGTAGTCTGGGTATCAGAATTTGTAGTAGATTGGGTCTCCGAGTTTACGCAAACTCAACGGATGGTGAACGTCAATTTATTTGGAAGAATTTTTGATGGAAATGGTCAACCGCTTAGCAATGAATTTTTGATTAACACCGGGACAAATATTTGCGCTAACCCGGAAGTTTGCGCAACTGCTGATAGCGGATTTGTTGTTGTATGGGGTGAAAAGTCTGTTGTTGTCAGAGACCCACTGCCAGATTTGCAAGTCAATGGATGGGATGTGTTTTTTAGGGCATTTACACCGGGTTTAAAGGGGATTGGTCAAGCAACCCGGATTAACCAATTTATTTATGGCGACCAGTTTGCGCCGAGAATTTCCGGTATTGGCAATCAATTATTTATTGTGTGGTCGAGCCTTGGACAAGATGGTTCTGCCGAAGCCGTGTTCGGGAGGTTCATAGATTATAACGGGCAATTTTCAAGTGATGAGTTCAAGATTAATACCACGACAATATCTTCACAGATTTATCCCGTGGTGGTTTCTGATGGGGTAAGTCGGTTTCTTGTAGCCTGGAGCAGTTTTACCGGAATTGATTATGGAATGGAGTTAAATGCGCAGCGCTATGCTACGGTAGCATTGCCGTTGCCAGCGCCTCCATCGCCAATGGTTTGCGCGTTAAACCAGAGCAGGTTGATGATTAGCTGGGCAGATGTTAGCGGATTCAATATTGCAGGATACGGACTTTACATTGATGGCTCAACAAATCCTGTGTTTGTTAGCGGAAATTACTACACATTAACTGGGCTTGCGCCATTGAGCGTTCACACATTTGCGATTGATTATATTCTATCTGACGGCAGACGATCGCAAATATCCACTGTTTCAAGTGGAAAGACTTATGGAGAGGATTTAAATATGGATGGTCTTCCTGATGATTGGCAGAAACAATATTGGGGGACAAATCCGTCGATGTTCCCGCTTGTAAATGTAGACAGCGATGGCGATGGTGCCTCCAACTTAGAGGAATTTCTTCAAGGCACTAACCCGCTCGACCCACGGAGTGTTTTGAAAGTCAAGATGGTTGGCACATCGCAGGGTAGGTTCTTGCATTGGAACACCCAGCCGGGGTTTATCTATCAGGTTCAAGTATCAACCAACTTTAATAGTGGATGGTCAAATCTTGGGCAACAAAGATTTGCTCCTAATTATGAAGATTCAATGTTAATTGAATCAATAAATGATAAGGCGTTTTACAGAGTAATTAGAATTCGGTGATGTTATGTCAAGATTATTTAAAAGCATCATATTAACAGTTTTGCTGGGTAGTATACCGGTGAGTGTTCCAGCATTTTCATTGCTCGGACCATTTGATACCTGGCAGGCTGCCAATATAGGATATCAATTGCCGGGAGATATTGGCGGACCGATGAATTTAGCCGAAGAGTATCGCTGGGATGTACCTACCATAGTTTATGCATTTGATACATCATTTTTAAACTATTTTGGTCAACGTGGTGTTGATGAAGTGGACAAGGCATTTGCAATCCTCAACAATTTGCCACCGGTTTCTAAAATGAGTTCAAATCTGACCGAGTACCCGCTTGAAGCCAGAAGAATAAACTATCTTGCGCAATCATTAGGGATAGTGGATTTAAAATCCACTGTTTTGGGGCTTATTGTTGAGCAAATGGGACTTGCAGAACCTATTCGTTATACCTGGTGTTTGAGGGCGAGGGGTACTTATACTGTTGGTGGACAAACTTACACGAATTACCTTGTAATTAAGAGGAATTTTGATCCTGTAAGCTGGACAAACTCTTCTTATGTGAACGGCATTCTTTATACATACCAGATTGAGGAACCGTTGTTACCCGGCAATTATGCTGATGCAGTAGAACAGACGGTAGATCCTCTGTTATCTGTGTTCAGGGTGCCGGTATCCGCAGGTGGTGTTCTAGTTGGTGAATATCTCACCAGTTTAACTCGGGACGATATCGGTGGTTTAAGATATATTTATAGGTCGGATAATTACAATATAGAAACACTGCCACCAGGAATTACAAATACGTTGTATGGCGGTGGTGGTGGATACACCTTCTATTTCCCAACAAATTACACACAAACCAATTCGTTAACCAATTTGATAGTGAACTTGACGAATGCATTTTTGGTTACAGGGTTAAGACCGGGACTTGATAAAATCACTTTTCAAAAAGGAAACTACGACTCGGTGATGGGGCGACTTTTCTTAACTAATATTTTTGATTACACTGATATCGTAATATCGAACAATTACGCATTACAACAGCAGGTAAGGAGGGTTGTAACGACGCCGGATATAATATTTCTTGCAGGAGATCTTGGAGTTATAATGGGAACAATGATAGCCCCGGTTCAACTACAAAGGGGCTCGGGGTTTGTCTCTTATGCGCAAACTAATGCGCAAATGGCAGCGGCAGGACCCGGCATTATTCAAGGCACGATTAATTTCGCTTTCACAACCTTATATCCGACATATTACAATGACACGGCAGATTACTTTTTGACCGAAGATGCTGCGTATCGCTCGGTCGTATGGGGGTCTTTTGATGGTAGCACAAATACCCCTGTGATTTATCCGGATTATATCTCTATACGGGATATTGAACGACAAGTTTTGAGGAGATAAACGCTCTATAAAGATTAAGCGTATGAAGTTTAAAACAGGAATACTAATTTTGATACTGGCAGTTGTAAATGGATTATGCCAGACATCGCCAATTTATATAAACGAAAAAGATTTTATAAATAACACGCCGCCGCAAGTTGATGCGCGGGCTTTTGTGAACCAGGCGTTATTTTATGTATCTACTTCACCCTATCCGTTTGAGACATTAAACACGTTATATTTTACTAACAAGGGTAGCGGGATTATGAATGGTTATGTTGGATTTAGATTTGACTATTTTAATCCCTATAATGAAACCCATCTACCTGCTAACACATTTGTCAATTATGGTTCTATTACTGGGGATCCTTATTTGATTATTTCTGCCACTAATGTGTTAAGTCCGGGTTTGTTATTGAGCGGGAGTGCCGGGATGGTTCACATTGATGGCTCAAATATAAATTTAACAAGAAGTGGATTACGCACAGGCGAAGCACCGGAGACAACGGTAATTTCTGGGGGCGATGGACGTAATGTTGGCACAAATTATTATTATAATGCGGCAGGTGTAACTGATTACTGGTGGGGTACCGGTACAAATAATAATTTAGGAGGTACAAATGGTAGACCAATAAGATTGGGAGATTTAGGGGCTGTTTTTAGTTTTGATGTTCCCTATACTTATTCACCATCGCATCAAGTAAGAGAGATGATGAGTGGTAGGTTATCAACCAATACAGTGTCTCTGCCTTACTGGTCTTATACTTATGGCTATACTGCTGCTGCTTATACGAACACATCAATATCTACAGGAGATAAATATGTAAGCGTAGTATTTTATCCAACAAATAACTTGACTACTAACTTTAACGCAACAGTCCAATTTTATCCTTATATGTATGATGGTCCGGTTGTAGCGATTGTTGGTTTTTCTATGACTGACTTTGACATCGTTTTGCAATCTAATGTTTCAAGTTATGTCTACTTGATAGATAGTTCTGCTGCGGCTACAAATTTTACATTGTTCACGGAGAATGATGTTCGCACTTTCAGACCCGGCGTATTTGAACTAACCCGTTCCATTCCGTATGAAACTATGTCATCGGTGCCTCCTAACATACAATTTACAAATACGTTATTATATACAACTAATTATGAAACAAACGTAGTTGACATCTTTTATGCTGGTTATTCGGCATTTATTAATCAGACAAATACTGAGGCTTTTCCGACAATAGTTAATACTTCCGGATATACGGTAGCTAATCCTGCACTACACGATCCGACTAACTCTATCGGCAGAATTGAAATTGAAGGCGATAACTTAAATATGATTCAGACCAGAATTCGGGCAGAAAATTTTTTGGGAATAAAGGCTAAAAATATTATCAGCAACCGTCTTGCGCAAGTAGATGCACCTATAATTAACTATGATATAGGGACAACTAATCGAGTTCTTGAACTTTCAAATGTATTGAGTTCAACCGTAAACCGTTTATCAGGGTCAATTGCCGCATACAGTGCAGTCTGGACAAATAGATATTTTGAAACGAATTATGTCGGCACTAATGCTACGGTTGTTACGAACACCACGCATTTTCATGTCTTAATAGTGGATAGCGGGTTGACAGCAGCAAAGCCAGTGGTTCTAAATGAGTTAGCGGTTCGGGCTACAAATCTGGTGATTTATGATTATCTGATGGTCGCGAAATCTGTTTATTTTGAAGGCGAAGGATTAAAAATCGCAAAAAACTCCACTGGAATTAGCGGTTTAACTCTCCCACTAAATCAGGACTGGTCAAGCACTAACTTTCCGCAACTTAAATGCCTTACAAATGAAAATTATCTTGTAATCAGCGGTGTAGGAAATTTCTATTTAAATGATAAAAATACCGTATTGCCTTATGATAACATAATAAATAGTGGCTTTATTTCAGCTGCAACATTTGCGGTAAAAGCGACAAATTTTGTCAACAACGGAGATATGTATGCAGCTCAGGGTGTATTTTCTCTTGAAGCGACGAATTGCGCAATTGGCGGTCAGGTTTTCGCAAAAGGAGATTTGTCAATGACCTGCCAGAATTTAACCTTATCGAATGCGGTTATTTCAGCGGGAGAAGGTGGACGCGGGGCGCTTATATTAAGTGTAACGAACATTCTTGATGATGGTGGGGTTAATGTGACAAATCTTATCAAAGTAAATGATGGGATTATAATTGGTTCAAGACCGTCAATTGGGGACCTGCGCAATACGATTATTCAATCTAAGGTGGAACGGTTTGCTGATGTATCTCATACATTTAATTCGCGCAATCTGGGGGTAACACCCGCTGGTTTCACAAATAATATGGCAATAGGCTGTTTAATACTCGATGCTGACGATATATCGCGGATTGTACTTAAAGGAAGCGGGACAAATGATGCGCTTTATGTGGATTATATTGAGTTCAGAAACTTTGCCACAAATTACAATACAACGATTTATGTTGAGACAAACCTGACGATTTATTTTGCAAACGCTAATCTTTCTGTAAATAAGTTGAATAAGGCATTTGGCGGTAGAGTACATTGGGTACCTAATTATACGGGCAAATTCAGTTCAACATATATAACAAATTCAAGTGGACAGGTTGTGGCGTATAATTCTGCGGTGATAGGCAATCCCGACCTTGATTCCGACCGAGATGGGATACCGAACCTATTTGACCCGACGCCTGTTCCGACTGATTCAGACGTTAATTATCAGGTATTGCCGTTATTGAGCAAATCAAAAGTATTAATTTCGTGGAACGCGCTTGAACGGAGTACAAATAGTCTTGAGGTAACAACGAACATTGTAAATACGCGATGGCAGACGTTAACAAACTTTGTGAATACAGGGGCTACTATACCGATTAATTATGTTGATATTTTGTCTAATACCGCCCCTCGTTTTTACAGATTGCGGATAGATATGACTTTACCGTAATGAATTGAAGCAATTAATAACTGTGCAAAGGTTATGAATATAAAGTTTAAAATGAGAAGTAAGATACCAATTAAGCCGCTGCTGGCGAGCTTGCTGATTTGTCTCGGTATCTCATCGGATTTAATGGCTCAGGGTTTTTACTTTCTGACTAATG
>JAKPVM010000259.1 GCA_029572555.1 Verrucomicrobiota bacterium
TGGCAGGATTATAGCAAAGGCAATACAAAAACATCTTAAACCGCCCAAAGCGGTGACAGAGCCATTATTTAAATTATCGCTCTGTCACCACTGACGTGGTTTTCTCCTGTGTTAATTTCCCTGCTATCACCCTGCCACTCCTGACGGAGTTTTAAATAGATTAAATATTTTCTAAAAATAATTTGCTTTTTCTGTTATAAATGATAAATGTTGATAAATGTTGATAAATAATGAATAAGAGCAATTTCTATGAATAACAAAATAACTTACACTACTAAAGAGGCTGCCAAAATTCTTGGTATTAGTCCATCAACAATATATAGGATTGAGAAAAGAGGTTTATTAAGTTCTATAAAAACCCCCGGCGGTCAAAGAAGATTTACCAAAGAATCTTTAGATGAATATCTAAATTTAAGCTATAATTTTGCTGCGCCTCAAAATCCGAGTAAATTCAAGGAACAAAAACTGAATGAAATTGCGGAAATATATTCAGTTGAGACTGATGAAAAAAAGGACTTATTTTTTGAATGCGAAAAAATCCGAATATACAATTCTGACATTTTAAATATAAGTTCAATTAGTAATGATTCAATTGATTTAATTGTTACTTCACCACCATATAACGTCGATATTCAATATAATTCTCATAATGACTCTATGGATTACGAAAACTATCTTGGGTTCACAAAAAAATGGTTAAAAAGATGTTTTGATTTATTAAAAGATGATGGACGGATGTGTTTAAATATACCACTTGATAAGAATAAAGGCGGGCAACAAAGCGTCTGCGCTGACATAACTTGTTTGGCTAAAAGTTTAGGATTTAAATATCACTCCACAGTTATATGGAATGAACAAAATATTTCAAGAAGGACTGCTTGGGGGTCGTGGCTTTCGGCAAGGGCGCCGTATGTAATTGCGCCAGTCGAAGCGATCGTTATTTTGTATAAAAAGGAGTGGAAGAAAAAAAGTGGCAGTGGCATTTCTGATATTAAAAAAGAAGAATTTGTGGAGTGGACAAATGGGGTATGGACATTCTGCGGAGAAAGTAAAAAACGGATTGGGCATCCAGCGCCTTACCCAGTTGAATTGCCAAAAAGATGCATAAAATTATTCAGTTTTGTTGGCGATGTTATCCTTGATCCATTTGTTGGTAGCGGCTCGACTTTGTTAGCCTGTTTTAATACAAATCGCATTGGAATCGGCATAGATATTGATAAAAAGTATTGCGAACTTTCAAAACAAAGGTTATTAAACGAGGGCGGGTTAAAACAATTTGATTTCAAAATTGATAATATCTATGGGTAAGACAATAAGTGAATTGATAAAAGAATATTTCATAAGTCATCCAAATCAAGACATTCCACACGGACCAGTTGTAGATTGGGTGGCAGCTGAATACTTAAAATATAACGATAACCCTCCAAGAGATACTTGGAGAGCAATAAGAAATCTTCATCAGGAAGGTTTTTTAATTAAAATTAAAAAGGGCGTTTTTAGATACGACCCTGATAAGGTTACACAAAAAATACTTTTTGATTTTCCCCCTGATATCAAAGAACAAATTTTTAAACGAGACGGTTACAAATGTATTTGGTGTGGAAGAGGTCTAAAGGATGGGGTTGAATTATGCGCTGACCATATAAAACCCAAAGATTTAGGTGGTGATAATTCTTTGGAAAATGGACAAACTTTGTGCACGGAACATAATTTGATAAAAAAGAATTATTCCCAAACCGAAGCAGGTAAAAGGTATTTCATCAAACTTTATGACAAGGCATTAAAATCAAATGACGAAAAAATGATTAAATTTTGCCAGGGAATATTTGATATTTATGACAAGTTTGGTGTAAATGGTCATATTAAAAGACCAAATGGCGATTCAACCAACCACACCTCTTAGCCCTTTTTACCCACTAATTCTTTGACTAATTTATCTGCTTTATAGACTTTTTTTAGAGCCTCTAAGATGCCGCGGGAACTGACGGCGAGGGCTCGGGCTTGCGTTTCGGTGTAGTAGAAGTCAAGGACAAGGGATTGGATGTTGCCGTCAAAGATGATTCCAACGAGTTCGCAGTTGCGGTTCACCACGGGGCTACCGGAATTGCCGCCAATTATATCCGCCGTGCTGACAAAGTCTAACGGGGCATCAAGGTTGAGTTTGGATTTTGATTTTATCCATCGTTCGGGCAAGTTAAATGGCGGTTTATATTCCATCTGCGCCGCCCGTTCATAAAGCCCGCGATAGGTGGTCTGGAACGGTATCTGTTTGCCGTTTTCGGTATATCCTTTGACCTGACCAAATGCAAGTCGCAGTGTGAATGTGGCGTCAGGATATGTATTTGCACTTTCAATCAAGAAACGGGCGCGGGCAATTTTTGCGTGTGCCTGTTGTTTGATTTCGTCTTGTGTCTCAATAATTTTTCTGACTTCTCGGGACGGTTCATCAATGAGGCGCGCAAATTCAATCATCGGGTCTTTTGCGGCGTCAACTTCGGTTATCCCTTGTTTATAAAGGGTTTTTCTAAAATTGATGTCTTTGACCTTTGTATTGCGGACAAGTTCCGAAGCGCGTTCAACGGGAGATTTGCCGTCCAGTATTTTTTGCGTCAACGGGTTTGACCAGCCTAATTTTGCGACGAGAAATCTGAGCGAATCTGCGAGTTTAAGTTCGTCATAATCTTCATAAATCGGCATTGCGCTAAAGAGTCTGAGTTCAAGGGAAGGCTTTGCCGAGTCTCTATATTCGCGAAGCCGTTCGCCATCTGGTTTTTGCGATTCTGTTGTGGAACGGAGCAAGGTTCGGGCAATGCGGAACAGTTCGCTATTGAAACCGTTGGCGCCTTCTAAAAGCCTGTATTCAAGGCTATGTTTCTCGATGATTTTCTGGGCTTGTGCGATTTTCTCCCATGCATCGGCGCAATCTTTTAACTCGGTTCGTTTTGCGACTTCGTTTTGCAATTGTTGGTCTTGCTGTTGTTTTTTTACGAAGAATTGTGGATCAAGCAGTCCATCAAGTCCGCCACGTCGGGCTTTTCTGCTGTTCTGGACGCCGAACAGGTCTTCCATAGCGCGACGGGCATTTTCGGGGGTTCTTTGTCCCCAGGAATTTAACAGGACTTCAAGTCGGTTTAATCTTTCAAGTGTGTAAGGGAAGGCATTGTCGCGGAGGTATTCAAGTTCAGGCACAGTCAACAGTCTGTCTGTATTTCCGGGATGACCTGAAACGAAGACAAGTTCATTGTCGCTCACGCCGATTTGATTCCATTTTAACCAGTGCGTGATTTTTGCCGGTTTGCCATTTTCATAGACGCGGAAGAAACAGATGTCCAGGCAATAGCGCGGGTATTCAAAGTTATCGGGGTCGCCGCCGAAGAATGCGATTTGTTGTTCCGGGGCAAAGACAAGTCGGACATCAGTGTACCGTTTGAACCGATAGAGATGATAGGCGCCGCCTTGATAAAGGGTTATAACATCGCTGCGCAAACCTGTTTTTTCATAAGATTCCTTTTCAATCTGGGCGATGATTCTCCTGCGGGCTGCAAAAGCCTCTTCGGGACTTGCAGATTGCGGCACAGCGGAATTGACACGCTCGGTTACATCTTCAATGCTAATCAAGACATTTAGTTCAAGGTCGTAACACGGTTTTTCTTCTTCAAGCGAACGGGCATAAAAACCTTCGCGGAGGTAATTATGCTTTTCGTCGCTCATCTTTTGAAGGGCATCAGAACCGACGTGATGATTTGACATTACAAGACCATCTTCCGAGACGAATGAACCTGAACCGCCGCTATTGAATCGGACCGAGGATTGTTGCAGGTGCAAAAGCCAGTCATCTGTTGGTTCAAATCCATATTTTTCCTTTAACAATTTGATTGGTGGGTTATTAAAAAGCCACATACCTTCGTCAGTCACTCCCACAGGCAATACAGATAAAACCATCGTTAGAGCCGTTGCTAAATGTTTAATTTTTTCCGAGCGCATATACGGTTGATTATAAATACAACAAACCTAATTTCCAGCATTTTCAGTTGAAATGTAGCACAGGCATTCTTGTCTGTGGCAGAGAAGAACACAGATTACGCGGATTTAGCGGATTTACACAGATGATAAAGAAAAGATAATTTAACAAGGATATACAGGATTTACAGGATTTAGCAGGGAGTAAATAGAAAGCAGTAGATAGTGGTTTGTAAAATAACAAAATAAACACATTCTACAACCTGCGAAAGCAGG
>JAKPVM010000269.1 GCA_029572555.1 Verrucomicrobiota bacterium
TAACAATTAAACTTTGCTATCAAGAAATTAGTAACTGCGTTTCTGCAAAATTTTTATTTAAGCCACGTTGTTTTATTAACAATATGGACATAGCTTTGAATGATTTTGACAACTTTTGTTGAAACATCAATAGTGCCATAGTCGTGCGGCAGACTGGATACTGGTCTATCTGACACTATTTTTATTGCCAGTTCGCAGGATGCCAAAACATCGCGACTTTTTATTCCTCCGACAACAATGGTGCCGGCATCTAAACCCTCGGGGCGTTCCGTCGAAGTTCTAATGAGAACACCGGGAAAACCCAAGATTGCTGATTCTTCGGTCAGCGTGCCGCTATCGCTTAAGACAAGCAAGGCGTTGGCTTGTAATTTAACATAGTCAAGAAAACCAAGTGGTTTAACGTTCTGAACAAGTGAATGAAATTCAATCTTCCGCTTTTCAATAAATTTGCGCGTTCTTGGGTGTGTTGAATAAATGACTGGGACTCCGTATTTCTTGGCGATTTCGTTAATAGAATTAACGAGTTCAATGAAGTTTTCTTCGATATCGATATTTTCTTCGCGATGAGCGGAGACGATAATATACTTGCCTTTTTCAAGATTCAAGCGCCGCAAGACATCGCTATTTTTAATTCTATCGATATTTTTCGTGATTACTTCATTCATAGGAGAACCGGTCACGAAAATAGTCTTGCCATCCATTCCTTCCGAGAGCAGATAGCGACGGGAATTTTCTGTATATGGAAGATTGATGTCGGCGATGTGATCAACGATAGTTCTATTAACCATTTCCGGAACATTCCAGTCCCAGCAGCGATTACCTGCTTCCATATGGAAGATGGGTATTTTAAGACGTTTTGCCGAGATTGCCGCAAGAGCGGAGTTTGTATCGCCTAAAATTAACAAGGCATCAGGTTTCAAATCGCTTAAAAGTTTATAGCTCTTTGCAATAACATTGCCAATTGTCTCGCCAAGATCCTTGCCGGCGCTTTCTAAATAGTAGTCAGGCGCTCTTAAGTTCAAATCTTCGAAAAAAATCTGATTGAGCTCATAATCATAG
>JAKPVM010000354.1 GCA_029572555.1 Verrucomicrobiota bacterium
ATTCATAGACCCAATCGGTCTGATGGTATTGAATCAATTCTCGCATTCTTTTCCGATGGGCATCTTGAATTCTTTCCACCGTAGCAAGTCGTCTCTTGCTTTTCCAAGCCTCCACTAAATTTTTGCCGGCAATAAAAGCCTGTTCGCTTATTTTCTCGTCAAGTTTATTATTCTTTAATGTCGTCCCCATCTCTGCCCATACTGCATCTACCGGAGTAGCCCCTGAATTAATCAGAAAATGATTAAGGTATTCTATAATAGGCAATTCATCTCCACCACCGGATGTTACGACGCTCAATCCATATTTACCTTCCAATGCCATACAATGTATAAGTACGGCGCATCTGTCTAAAAACACCTTTAATTGTGCGCTGACATGATAGATATAATTTGGCGTTGCAAGAATTAAACCATCTGCCGCCATTATCTTTGCCTTTATCGGTTCAAATTCATCCTTTAAATGGCATTTCCCCTTTTTATGACAATTATGACAACCACGACAAGGCTTTATTGAATCTCCGCGAAGTGATATTGTTTCGCAATCGGCATCAAGGCTTTTTGCGCCTTTCAGGACCTCTCGCAACAATGAACCGGTGTTTCCCTTTTCACCGTTCGGGCTACCAAGAATACTAATTATTTTCATATATTTTGCATCTCCTATTTGTGCTGGTTCAAATCTTCATTTAGCATACTTAATACCACTGCTATCGTCAAAGGGTGTTCTATCATAGCTTGGGTAAGCGTCGACATTACACGATATGGTCAGGTTTGCTGGTAAGCATCTAGGATTACGATAATCCGGGCAAGCCGATAATAGTAGCATATATTCCTTTGCTATTTTAGTTAAAAGCAGTAAATACTGAAACTATCAGATTACAAAAATATGTTTGGATTATCGCGGTCTAACCGTGTTGACTCGAGCATCCATTTTGGATAAAGCCTCGGCAATTCGCTGACTGCATCAAGTGCACGGACTTCATCAGCGCTAAGTTGCCAGGTTACGGACTTAAGGTTATCCTGAAGTTGCTCAATCTTGGTTGCGCCGATTATCACCGAACTGACAGCTGGTTTGCGCAGAAGATAATTCAGTGACACCTGCGCCGGTGTTACACCGCGGGCATCGGCAATCCGTTTCACCTCGTCTAAAATCTTATAAGCGCGGTTTTCATCAAACTGTAAGAAATTCTGCTCTTCTTTGCTACGACGGGCATCCTTCGGTCCTTTGCCACCGCGCGGATATTTGCCGGTGAGGAAACCGCCAGCTAACGGCGACCATGGCGTCAAGCCCAAACCCTGGTCTTCGCAGAGCGGTACAAGTTCATACTCCACATCGCGAGCAACCAACGAATAATATGCTTGCAGCGAAACAAACTTTTCCCAATTATGCTTTTCTGAAATCGATAAAGCCTTCATCAGTTGCCAGGCAAAGTAGTTCGAGCACCCTAAATATCGCACCTTACCCTGATGAACAAGGTCGTTTAGAGCAGAAAGCGTCTCCTCCAACGGGGTCATAAAGTCAAAACTATGAACAATGTAAATATCAATATAATCCGTTCCTAAACGGCGCAGGCTCCTTTCACAACTCTGCAATATATGGCGTCTGCTCAAACCGACGTCATTAATTTCAGGACTCATCCGCCCGCGCACCTTAGTAGCAACCACCACCTTGTCGCGCTTACCCTTAAACGTTTTACCAAGTATTTCCTCTGACTGTCCGTGGGAATATACGTTGGCGGTATCGAAAAAGTTGACGCCCGCATCCAATGCGACATCTACCAATCGTTGCGCAGTGTTCTGTTCAAGACCTCCAATTTTCTCCCAGTATCCGTGTCCGCCGAAGCTCATTGTGCCTAAACACAATTCGGAAACCAGGAGACCCGATTTTCCTAATTGACGGTATTGCATAATCATATACTTAATTGCAAATATAAGCCTGATATCTATCAGGTCAAAAAATAATCTTGTGGCAAATTTAGCAATCAAATCATTTAGCAAAATAGTGTAGAACCTCAATCATTAGCAAACCGATAACAATTGGGTTTGTGGATGAATATTTGTTGAAGTTGCAAAATAATATAAACC
The DNA here is from genome assembly GCA_029572555.1 of Verrucomicrobiota bacterium. GTDB lineage: Bacteria > Verrucomicrobiota > Verrucomicrobiia > Limisphaerales > JAKPVM01 > JAKPVM01. The sequence goes on from JAKPVM010000354.1 coordinate 2,083, forward strand.
CAACCCGCAAAAGCGGGTGGCATTATTATAGAAAACAAAATACAAAACACCACAAACCGCTGAAAGCGGTGACAGAACCATTATTTATATTATCGCTCTGACACCCCTAACGGGGTTTTCCCCTGTGTTAATTTCAATGCTATAATCCTGTCACTCCTTCGGAGTTTCATAATGCTAGCCTTTGGCTGGTTAATATTTTATTCTATGCTAATGATTCAGATATAAAAAATCTGTGTTGAATTGAATCTTGTGAGATTGTTTAAAACGCTTCAATTATATTGTTTGTCGAAATATGAAGGCAATGTTATTAGATAGCGATGATGGGCAAGATTGTATTTATTTGCGGGACAGATACAGGTTCGGGGAAGACTGTTTTAACAGGTCTACTAACGCGCTTTTCAAGAAATAGCGGAATAGATGCAGTGGCGCTGAAGCCATTTTGTTCAGGCTCTCGTGAGGACGTTGATTTTCTGCAATTGTGTCAGGATTCAGTATTGACAGATGACGAAGTTAATCCGTGGTTTTTCAAGAAACCACTTGCACCTTATGCGGATTTGAAAATAAGTGGGAAATATAAATTTCAGAAACCATTGAATTTTCAGGCAATAGTGAAACACATTGATTCTATTAGCAAAAAACACAATCTTATTTTCGTCGAGGGAATTGGGGGATTAATGGTTCCTATTACAAAAAATTTTTTGTTTATCGATATAATTTCAGAGCTAAAAGCCCCGGTGATTTTGACTGCAAAAAATAAGCTTGGAGCAATAAATCACGCATTGTTGAGTATAAAAATTTTAAAAATATATTCACTTAAATGCATCAGTATCGTATTGATGAACGAAGCAAAATCGGACTTATCCTCAAAGAGCAATTGTGAAATTATAGCGGAATATTCAGGGGAAATTGAAGTTTTAGAAATTCCATTTTTAAGAGATATAAATCCAGAAATTTGTCAAGAAAAAAAAGTTGCAAAAAAAATTAAAAAAATACTTGCACAGATTTGAAAATTATATAAATTTTTACACGCTCTTTGGAAAAAGTGCGACTGCGGGTGTGTGGATAAGATGTGAATAAAAAAATAAAAAATTTGTTGACAGTCGCGAAATTTAAAGGTAAATTAAAACCGAAATTGATAATTGATGATAAAAAAATTCGGTTAAAATCTTGACAACCGAAGAGGATAATTTATCCTCTAAAAAAAGAGAGAGATTTTAGACCGAGAGGTCTAATGTTCTTTGAAAATTGAATTGTGCGATAAGTGAGAGCCCTTTTTAGGACTAATCGATAGTCGGTTGGTTTTAAAGAGTTTAACAATTTGCGGAGTCCAGTTAGTGACTGGACAAGAATCAAGCTAAAGTCTTTTTATGGACGGAGAGTTTGATTCTGGCTCAGAACGAACGCTGGCGGCGTGGATAAGACATGCAAGTCGAGCGGTCATTATCTTGCAGCAATGTAGGGTGATGATAGCGGCGCACGGGTGAGTAACGCGTGGGTAATCTACCCTGAAGACTGGGATAATTCCGCGAAAGCGGAACTAATACCGGATGTGATTTTCTGGAAGGATTTCTGGGAAATTAAAGCTTGGGACCGTAAGGCCTGGCGCTTTAGGATGAGCCCGCGTCCTATCAGCTAGTTGGTGAGGTAAAAGCTTACCAAGGCTATGACGGGTAGCTGGTCTAAGAGGACGACCAGCCACACTGGGACTGAGACACGACCCAGACACCTACGGGTGGCAGCAGTCGAGAATTTTTCACAATGGGCGTAAGCTTGATGGAGCGACGCCGCGTGGGGGATGAAGGGCTTCGGCCTGTAAACTTTTGTCAGTCGTGACCAAGGTTTCCTCCCTAACAAGGAGGAGATTTGATGGTAGCGACAGAGGAAGGGACGGCTAACTCTGTGCCAGCAGCCGCGGTAAGACAGAGGTCCCGAGCGTTGTTCGGATTCACTGGGCGTAAAGGGTGCGTAGGTGGTAGGGTAAGTCTGATGTGAAATCCCGGGGCTCAACCCCGGAATGGCATTAGAAACTATCCTGCTTGAGGGTTGAAGAGGAGACTGGAATTCTCGGTGTAGCAGTGAAATGCGTAGATATCGAGAAGAACACCGGTGGCGAAGGCGAGTCTCTGGGCAACTCCTGACACTGAGGCACGAAAGCTAGGGGAGCA
>JAKPVM010000280.1 GCA_029572555.1 Verrucomicrobiota bacterium
GAACGTCCCGCCATTGATTTCAATAAGCAATTTCGCGTCTTCATAGCAAAAATCGAAACGGAACTTACGCCCCTTTACGGCTGGATACTCGCGCAAATAGCCTGTAAGCCCAAGCGCATCAAGCTGAAACGCAAACAGTTCCTCAAGGTCAGACTTAGCCATCTTTATCTCCCCCATTATAGCACAAAAACGAGCTCAGAAATAAATTGTCAATTTGTTGACAAAAGTCTATTGTTACGAAAGTTTTGTCAATCTTTTGACATAAATGAACGACCCGCCTCGGTCCGCTGACTGTTTCTTATGGACGTCCATAAGGTTGCCGTGCTCCAACATCGGCTTGCGCTAAGCTCTGCTGGATTGCCTCGCGTGGCGGGTACTGTTATGAGTATTATATTCTGTGTCAAAAATCTGTCAAGTTCTGATGTATTAATCACACAGAATATCATACAAAAGCCAGCTTTTTACGGCTGGCTCCAGAGGCAACTGCCTCCCACCTCCAGTTTGCTGGATTGCCCTAATTATAGCAGCATTGTAAAATTATTGCAAACCGAAAATAACTTTGAAAATATTGCCATGCTTTTTTCGTTCCCAAAAAGAGCATGACCGTATCATGTGAAATTAATGGCGAAATCTTTACATGAGAATAGGATAATAGACAAAAATTGACTATTATCTTATATAAGGATTTTGTAATTTGTCACTTTTAGCAATTTAGTGACGAGTTACGAAATCCTAACTTATGATAAGCCTCCTGAAGCTGATGAGAGCCGCGCTGGGGAAGCCTATAATCAGTTCCACACTTAAGCGGCGGATAGTACTTCAACCTAACAGGAATACAATTGCCATTCACAATAAATTTAACTTTATGACTTTTCATAATCTTTCATTTGCCTAATATTGAAAGCAAGACGGTGGGTTTCAAAAAACGCTTTTCTGTCCTCTCGAGTTTTGAGACCTAACTTTTGATAAAGTTCTGCTAACGGGTCATAATCCTCACTTGGAATTTCGTAGTCCTCTCCACATTCAAGGCAAATGTAGTATCTTAAGTGAACAGAGATTAGTTTGCTATCGACCAAAATATATTCCTCGGCTTGGATAAACTCTTGTTCTGTGATAGCTTCACAATTAGGGCAAAACGCTTTGAATGTATCGGTTGCGGTCATAAATAAATTATAACATGATAATTAGGATTATAATAATTACGATATCCTAAGCCGATGGTGGGATTTGCACCCGCGTTGCCCTGCTTACGATGCAGGCGACTTCTAAAAACATCGGCATGGCAATATGTTAGCATAATTGCTAACTTGCTCCACCCTACAGCCATAAGGCATTCAAGTGGATTACGATTATTATAATCGAAATTGGCGAAATATCAAGAGAAATCGTGATATAATGGTGAAGTGATTGCACTAACTTTAGAGAGGATAAACATTGGAATCTAAATCATT
>JAKPVM010000355.1 GCA_029572555.1 Verrucomicrobiota bacterium
ATCTGATTCACAATAATCTGTGGCAAACAATTATTTATGTGTGATCTAAGCCATACAGCAGATCGCTCTTCTCCTGGTAAAAGCTTAATACTTCGTCAGTCATACCAGCCAACAAACCTTTTTGCCGGATAAATAACTCATTTGCATTAGAGCCTACGACAAACCCGATGAGCGAACAATTTGGAAAAAGAAGAAATCCGCTAAAGTTAATAGATGCCCATCTGGCAACCGCCGGCAATTGTCCCGCCCAATTCGCGGCACTTATCCAAAATATCTTCTGTAATTTTTCCTTTGGCAATAACTGGCTCAAATACCTTTTTTAATTTATAACCCAGCGCGATGCGCTCGATGGATTTAAGCGCGCCGGCGCCGTCGTTGCCGGCGCTGATGAAAACAACGAAAGGTATGCGGAACACTTTATCCTGCGCCTCGTTGTATGTGCGGTCAAAAAAATCTTTGAGCATCCCCGACATATAGCCGAAATTTTCCGGTGTTCCCAGCGCCAGGCCGTCCGTCGTTAATAAATCCTCCAAGGTGGCCTGTGCGGCTTCTTTCAAAATTACCTCCACTCCCTCCACCGCGCGTGCGCCTTCGGCCACAGCCTCGGCCATTTTCATTGTATTGCCCGTCTGCGAATGATAAACAATTAATATTCTGGCCATTTTTTACCACCCCTTTTCCAAAGATGATACATAAAAACCAAGAGAATCGTCAATGAAGAATTGGAAAATTCCATAATTATTCTGAATAAGATTTCTCTCTTCAACGCTTGCCCGTTCATTAAAATATTAGTTGACTTAATCAACCATTCTTGATAGGCATTTTATGCCTTGCATTAAGGCTGCCATGCTTGCTTAGAGGAGAAAAGAATAATGAAAGAACAAGTTAAGCAAATAATCGGTCTTCTCGAAGATATAATTTATAATTTTAGCGCACACGACATGGGAGATAATTGCTGTGAAAACATTTCTCACGGCGAGTTTCGAGCTTTGCGTGTTATTTCACGAATGAAAAGATGCACAATGCAGGACATCGCTAAAAATATAGCTGTTACAAAAAGTGGCGCAACGCGTATTATCAGCCGCCTTGGAGAAAAAAAACTGGCTAGGCGGATAACCGATAAAAATGACGGTCGCGTCTGCTGTGTCCAATTATCTAAAAATGGAAAATCACTAATTTCAAAATTGGCAGAGAAAAGCGCAGGAAAAATGGCAACTATTCTTTCGGCAATGAAACCGGACATGCGTCAGATACTCCTAATCGGCTTAAAAACTTTTGTTGAAACTTCGCATAATAAAAACATCAATAACAATACGTTGAAGAAGTCATCTAAAAAATCGCTTAAACCTTATAAATAAAATAAGTTGAAATATTCAATTATTATTCTAATTAAGACAATGGAGAAAATGTAAATGTTTGGTCTGAATAATTTTATCACAGCTGGTAAGTTTTTTTTGGTTATCGCCGGTGAACTTGTTCTTATATTTGTCGTTGTTTCTTTTATTATCGGACTCTTGATGGAATATCTGCCTCCGTCCCGCGTTCGGGATTTTCTGTCCAACAAATTCACCTGGGTACAGTATTTTCTTGGGGCGAGTCTGGGCACGCTCACCCCATTTTGCTCCTGCTCCACTGTTCCCATAACCGCGGGATTACTGAAGGGTGGGGTTCCTTTTGGTCCCACTATGGCATTTCTTTTCTCATCACCGGTTCTTAATCCGATAATTATCGCTCTACTGCTTTCCTTACTTGGTCTTAAAGTTACTGTCCTTTATATTATCATTACATTTTTTGGTTCCATCACAATGGCCGCGACGCTTTCAAAGCTGGGGATGGAAAAGCAGGTTAAGCCTCTGATGAATCTCGAAACCTCCTGTTGTACGACAGGGGCAAATTCAGGCATCACAAACTTGAAATCCCACCCGGCGGCAACCGCTTGCTGTTCTTCAGAAGGTGCACAGCCCCTAACCTTAATAACACTGCCAACTGTTGAATCGTCATGTTGTACACCCAACCTTGAAGCAAATGCTTCATCGCGGGCACCATTTAAGGAAAAGTTGAAAAGTGCATCACTATCAGCAGTTGATACTTTTAAGGGCGTGTTTTGGTATCTTCTGCTTGGCGCGGGTATTGGTGCTTTTATTTACGGCTTTTTCCCTCAGGATATGGTCGTCAAATTAGCCGGGCCAGGCAATTCTTTGTCCATTCCTATCGCGGCGGTAATTGGCGTACCTATGTATATCCGGGCAGAAACAATTATACCCATAAGCGCTGCTCTTGTGGGCAAGGGCATGGGTGTTGGAACAGTACTTTCGCTGATAATAGGTGGCGCGGGAGCAAGCATACCAGAATTGATTATTCTTAATTCCATGTTCAAAAAGAAACTGATTTTTGCTTTTGTGTTAACCGTTTTTGTAATTGCTGTTATAGCTGGTTATCTCGTTGATATTCTTCAATATTAATCAGATCAGTCCCAAAAGAACACCACCAAAAATCTACATGTTTAGATTATTACAACAATTACCAAAACCGCATAAGGCAATTTATTTTGCAAAGATGCGCCGTTATTGTGCTGTCTTCAATTTAGCAACCCAATATCCACAGCTTTCCAGTGAAAGCCTATGATCTCCTATAGAAAAAACAAGACGATTACAATTTTTATTCAACACAGTTTTTTTACCATTTTAAAGTTCTTGACACAATATGGCTATTTGGCTATATTGCCAAATAGATTGCGGATATTAAAAGATGAAAAAAACAGAAAAAACCATATACGAGGCACGGGCGAAAATAATCAAGGCCATCGCCCATCCCAGCCGCCTGCTGATAATCGAAGAGCTTCAGCGTCAGGAGCGGTGCGTGAACGAACTTACCGAGATGATCGGCGCGGACACTTCCACTGTCTCCAAGCATTTAAGCGTTCTCAAAAACGCCGGGCTGGTGGCTGATGAAAAAAGAGGAAATGCTATCTTCTATACTCTGCGCTGCCCCTGCATTATGGGATTCATGGGATGTGTGGAAGAGGTTCTTGCCGCCAACGCTGAAGATCAGAAAAACATTATGAAGGCGTGTAAAAAATAGGAGAAAAGCATGAA
>JAKPVM010000287.1 GCA_029572555.1 Verrucomicrobiota bacterium
GGTGATGCCTCAAATGCCGCCCGCTTCGGGGACATTGTAGCAGTTTGCGATGTTGATGACAATCAGGCGGAGAATGCTGTAAAACAATTTACAAAGAAAGATAAAAAGCCTGACAAGTTTAACGATTTTAGAAAGGTAATGGAAAAGAAAGAGGTCAACATAATTGTAAATGGTACACCTGACCATTGGCACACACTTATAAATATGTCTGCCATAAAGGCTGGAAAAGATATTTACACTGAAAAACCGCTAACACTTACCATTGACGAAGGAAAACGACTTGCAAAAGCAGTTCGGGAGTCAAAGGTTATTCTTCAAGTTGGAAGCCAACAACGGAGCGACAGAAATTTCCGTTTTGCCTGTGAACTTGTAAGGAACAAAAGAATCGGGAAACTCCAGCACATTATCGTCGGACTACCAACCGGACCACGCGAAGGTCCATTCTCTCCGCAACCCGTTCCAGCAGGCTTAAACTGGGACTACTATGTCGGACAAGCGCCGTATGTTGAATATAATGGAAAGAATTGCCATTGGAATTTTAGATGGTGGTACTGTTTTTCAAATGGAATGATGACAGATTGGGGCGCCCACCACGATGACATTGCTCAATGGGCGAATGGAACTGAACGAAGCGGTCCAGTTGAAGTCAGAGGAAAATCGTTGATTGATATGATACCGGGCGGATATGAGACTGCGGCAAAATTCAAAGTCGATTACAAATACGCAAATGGCGTGACAATGACCGTTGTGGATGAAGAAACGGGCACAGAACAAAACGTCGTCGGAGATATCAAACACACACCGAACGGCGTTCAATTCCTCGGCAGCGATGGCTGGATTTTTGTTACACGGGGAAAAATTCAGTCAAGCGAGCAGGATATTCTTGAAACACCGCTCCCGGATAACGCAATCAGACTTTACAAAAGCGACGACCATATCGGCAATTTCTTTGATTGCGTGAAATCAAGAAAAGACCCTATTTGCGATGTTGAAATAGGACATCGTTCAATATCTGTTGCGCATATTGGGGTGATTTCAATGAGAACAGGATTCAAATTGAACTGGGATCCAATAAAAGAAGAGTTCACAGGCGAAAATTCCAAAGAAGCAAATATGTGGCTGACTCGTGAAATGCGCAAACCTTTCACTTATTCGTTTATTGGTTAAAAATTAATATGAAGATATCAAAAATTGATTTCAAATTTTTCTAACCTGATTCTGACTGTTTCTTTGATTATAAGATTACCCGAATCATTAGCACAGATATCGGATTAATATATAACAACCAAAAATTTATACCCCAGATTTTGAAAGTTAATACAGTGAAAAACATTTTGTCCATAAAAATCAACCAGCCGAAGGCCGGCATTCTCAAACTCCGACAGGAGTGGCAGAATTATAGCATTGAAATTAACATAAGATAAAACCACGCCAGTGGTGACAGAGCGATAATTTAAATAATGGTTCTGTCACCGCTTTCAGCGGTTTATGATGCTTTTGTATTCCGTTTGCTATAATAATGCCACCTCTTACGAGGTTCTTTTGTGATGCCAGCATTCTTGCTGGCATTTTTTAACCATCGATAGATGGTGGCAGGATTATAGCATGGAAATTAACATAAGGTAAAACCACGACAGTGGTGACAGAGCGATAATTTAGAATCCCAATAATGGCTCTGTCACCGCTTTGGGCGGTTTATGATGTTTTTGTATTCCGTTTGCTATAATAATGTCACCTCTTACGAGGTTCTTTTGTGATGCCAGCATTCTTGCTGGCATTTTTTAACCATCGATAGATGGTGGCAGG
>JAKPVM010000318.1 GCA_029572555.1 Verrucomicrobiota bacterium
ACAGCCAATTAAGGTTTGTTGATACTATCCAAGAAACTGACAAAAAATTTAGACAGTCATCCGGAATATTTACCTTTTGACCAGTCCAATAAATTGTTCTTATAACCCCATCTATAGATTCCGGATAAAGTGGATACATACCATCTATTTTTGGGATTCTATCAATCAAATTGAAGTTTCTGAATAAAACCATATTTCTTAGTGTAGGTTCAATGAATGTATTTGTTGGATTAGTAAAATGTCCCATTAGTTTATTAACGGCGGGATCAATCATTGCCCTACTACGACCGATAGCTGGCAATTTATCAGAAGGAATTGAATATTTTCCGGGATTATAAACTGATTTGTGAACAACGGGGTTCATCTTAGGGCTATGAAACGCCAAATCTGCCCACAAAAATATCAGAATAATCCAGGGGATAAATCGTTGGGGTTTTTTTGAACGAAGAAGTTCCGTTAGAAAGAAAAGTGTTATTATCAACAATACTATTCGTGTAACTCCATTTCCGAGCACGGTTGTAGGCTTATCAAAAGGTTTTGGATATTTGAATTCAATAAGGCATAAAAAGCCGATTAAAATTATTAACGCAACAGCAAATGCAAAAACTGGTTTGAGGATTTTTGCTCTATCTTTCTTTAGAAGATAACCGATTGAATACGCCGCAAGAAGAGGAAAGACAAATGTAGAAATCGTAACAAGTTTTACCGGAAACCGCATAAACCCAAGAAATGGGAAGCCAGTCCTTATCCATTTATAAAGATAACCATCATCGCCAATTGCCATAACAAGCGATAAGGCTAAAAGGATTGATAAAACTGCAACTATCCGAGAACGAATTTTATATAATGCCGCCATTGCAAAGACAAAAATTATAATCCCGGAATAATAAGAACCTGTCCATCCTTGGTTATACTGGTGGAAAACTCCGTCTGAGGCTGGAAATGTATAAAATAATGGAAGGATTAGATTTGCCCATCCAAACCAGGGCATTGACCAAAATGATCCCGCATAATCAGGTGAACGATTGCTATGAATAAGTAAATCAAAGAATGGGGCAATTTGGATTAAGGTCATTGCCGCAACGCCGACTATAATTACACAAAATCTAAAAACAAATCGTTTAATTAATTCATAGTTACAATCATTACCGCCTTGATGAATCCATTGTGGTAACCAGACGAATAATAATAGGACGGCAATAATGAACCAGGTCAAGATAATGCCTTCTGGAAATCCGCTTAATACCTGCATAGCGCTGATGACTATCGCCCCTGCAAGAAGCCTACCGCCTTTCATCAACCCTTTTTCAACCGATAATACAACCCATGGCATCCACGCAAAAAATGCTATAACCGCAGGCCACATCAGGCTATATTGAACAAGACCGCTGAAAGCAAATCCGAGCCCGGCAATGGATGCGGCAAAGTTATTTGAAACCCAATGTCTGGCAAGCAAATACATCCCAAGCCCGGCAAAGTATAGATGAAAGAGGCAAAAAATCCCTAACGACCATTGAGTAGGGAAAATCATATAAAATAGAGAGGGAGGATATAAAAATATTGTATTCCATTGAGCAAGATAAGGGATACCGCAGGTATTATAAGGATTCCAGAGGGGAATCTCGCCTTCCCAAAAGCAATATCTATTATATGCGGCAAGGGGATAACCAAAGATAGCGTAATCCCGGTGCATAAATGTGCCTTGAAGGGTAACTACTGTTGGGAAGCAAAGGACAATCAGCAACGCTAAAAAAAAAGCAAATCGTTTAAAGGTAAATTCCCTATCAAGAAATTGTCTTAGATTATCAAGATTATTTTCGCTAATCATACGGTTGATATTATTATTTATCTATACCATTATTACAAATAAATTAAAACCCGAAGGTTTAGCATTCTCGTAAAAATCGAATATTTGGGCGAATATTTATTGGAGTTCCAAAAATAGTATGAACAGTTATAAACCTGCGAAAGCAGGTGACAGGATTATAGCAAAAGCAATACAAAACCATCATAAAGCGCTGAAAGTGGTGCAGAGCCATTATTTGGTTTCTTAAATTATCACTCTGTCACCTCTACGATGATATGAGTTCTACTAACGGGTCATTCTATAACCT
>JAKPVM010000323.1 GCA_029572555.1 Verrucomicrobiota bacterium
GGAAATTGTTATGAAATTAGCCCAATGGGGTGTTAGCAGAGTTTGCCCGCTCGGTTCAATGCAAAAACCACCTCTTGCGTGGCGTCATGATGGAAGATTAAGCCTTGCCGAACTGGTCAACTGGACAGACTGGGAACCATAATGCCATATTGTCAGCAAGATAGCATTGTGATATTGTCTTTAGGTTTTAAATGAAAATAGAATTAAGAAAAAATTTCCAGTTTGAAGCAGCGCATTTATTGCCAAAATTGCCCGAAGGTCATAAATGTCGCCGTCTTCATGGACATAGTTTCCAGGTCGAAATTGCAGTATGGGGGGAAACTGATGCTGACTTGAACTGGTTAATGGACTATGCTGATATATCAGCGGCTTTTAAACCTTTGTTAGAAATCCTTGACCATAACTATTTAAATGAAATTCAAGGTCTTGAAAATCCGACAAGCGAAAACATTGCCGCATGGATATGGGAAAGGTTGAAGCCTGTTCTTCCTCAATTAAAAGAAGTAATTGTATCAGAGACCTGTACCTCTCGTTGTGTTTATAGAGGCAATTAAGTTTCGGATAACTTTATATTGTCCTATTCTAATTATTGTTTTAAATTATCATATTATATTATGGAGAACATTATAACTATCATTGCTTTTTTAATTGGGGGGGTCTGCGGTTTTTTTATCTCTAAAATAGTTTTAAAATCCCGGTTTGATTCTCAAATAAATGTGCTAAATGAAAAATTAAGTAATAGCGATTCAAAAATCACAGAACTGCAAAATTTGAACCAACAACTTCAATCAAAATTAGACCAATTGCAATCTAATCTTCAGGAAGAATCTAATGCGCGCGCGTCCGCAGAAGAGAGGACAATGAGGATCCCTGAACTTGAAGAAGAGATTAAAGAATACAAAGAAAAAATAGACGAATACCATCAGGAAATTATCAAACTTCAAAAACGGGGTAGTGAACTGGAAACATCTCTGCAAAAAGAACAGAAAGCAATGGAAGAAAAATTAGCGTTGTTAAATGAGGCAAAAGATAAACTTGCTGATGCCTTCAAAGCCTTATCCGCAGAGGCATTAAAAAGTAATAATCAAGAATTCCTACAACTTGCCCGCACAAAACTTGAATCATTCCAGAAAGATGCCCAGGGTGAACTTGAAAAAAGAAAACAAGCAATTGACGAACTTGTTCGCCCGGTAAAAGAGACACTTCAACGATTTGATAACCAGGTTCAGCAGATGGAAAAAGAACGAATTAGCGCTTATGAAGGTTTAAAAACTCAGGTTGAACAATTGATTAATACCCAGGTTCTATTGAGAAACGAAACAGCTAATCTTGTTAAAGCCCTTGGCACTCCAAGAATAAGAGGACGATGGGGAGAAATTCAATTGCGTCGTGTTGTTGAACTTGCCGGTATGCTTGACCATTGTGATTTTAATGAACAAGTCAGCGTTGAAACCGAAGATGGTCGTTTACGTCCTGACCTCATTGTGCACCTGCCCGGCGGTAGAGATATTATTGTGGATGCTAAAGCACCTCTGGGTGCTTATCTTGACGCCATTGCAACAACAAATGAGGAGCAACGAAAATCTTTTTTGATCCAACATTCACAGCAGGTCAAAAATCATATGGACAAGTTGAGTAGCAAAAAATATTGGGAACAGTTTAAACAGACACCAGAATTCGTTGTATTATTTCTGCCCGGCGAAACATTTTTTAGCGCTGCGCTTGAACAAGAACCTGCTCTTATAGAATATGGAGTTGACCAAAGGATTATCATTGCCACACCAACAACGCTAATCGCTTTGTTAAGGGCTGTGGCTTATGGATGGCGACAAGAAGCCCTTGCGGTCAATGCAGATAAAATTAGCGCATTAGGCAAAGAATTGTATAAACGTTTATGTACACTCGGAGAACATATCTCAAATATTGGAAGGTCTTTGTCAAAAGCCGTTGAAAGCTATAATGCAGCGATATCTTCTTTTGAATCGCGCGTGTTTATTCAGGCAAGAAAATTTAAAGAACTTGAAGCAACAAATAAAGATGATGAACTACCTGAACTTAAAAAAATAGAGTTTGAACCGCGTACACCAGATATTCCTGATTTACTGAAATCAGACGAAAATCAAAAGTAATAGAAAAAACATTTCCAATTTATTTTCTATAATATTAATATTCTATTCGTCAAAAGTTATACGAATTATGAAAATTATAATGGGATATAAATGGATAATTGTGTTTTTGTTATCTATAACCTGTGGCAACTTACGCGCAGAAAATTGGGCTCAGTGGCGTGGTCCGAATTTAAATGGTTCAACATCAGAAAAAAATCTGCCTGTAAGTTGGTCTCCTTCATCAAGTAATATATTTTGGATAACACCATTGCCCGGCGCCAGCGCTGCAACGCCTATAGTATGGGAGGATACAGTTTTTATTTCTACGCCTGACGATCAGAAAGATTTACATCTACTTTGCATAAATGCAAAAGATGGAAAAATAAAATGGCAAAGAAAAGTGTCCACTGGCAATAGGGTTGTTAATCAAAACAATATGGCATCACCTTCACCCGTTACAGATGGTAAAATCGTAATAATTATGTTCGGTACCGGCGATATCGCAGCATTTGATTTCGATGGAAATCAAAAATGGAAAAGAAGCCTTGCTGATGAATATGGAAAGTTTGCTACGATGTATCTTTATAGTTCGAGTCCCCTGCTCTTTAATGGCAAATTATATATTCAAGTATTACAAAGAAATGACCCTAATGCCTACCCACATTCCAAAGATAACAATCCTACTCGTGAATCATTTTTATTATGCCTTGACCCATTAACAGGTAAAAATCTATGGCGTCATATTCGCCAAACAGATGCTACGATGGAATCAATGGAATCTTATGCAACGCCAATGCCTCATAAAATCAAAAACGGGTTCGAAATATTAATAGTTGGCGGAGACTATTTAACTGGACATAACCCTGATGACGGGGAGGAAATTTGGCGTTGCGGTGGACTGAATGCGCGACGAACAAATATGCAGAAAAATTGGTATCGTGTAGTCCCAAGCCCGGTCCTGGCAAATGGTATAATTGTTGTTTGCGCACCCAAAGGTTCTCCCGTTATAGGCATAAAAGAAGGCGGAAAAGGTTTAATAACAGATACTCATATTGCATGGACTTGCACTGAGACAACAAGCGATTGGAGCACGCCACTTTTTTATAATAATAAGATTTTTGTTCTGAATGGTGACAAGCGCACACTTACCAAACTTGACCCAGCCACCGCGAAGGTCATCTGGTCAGGATATTTAGGAGTTTCGGAAAGAATATGGTCATCGCCTACGGGGGCAGATAACAAAATCTATATGATTAGTGAAAAGGGAACAGTAATTGTTTGCAGCGCTGATGATCAGTTCAAAATAATTGCAACAAATCCACTTGACGAATCTCTAACTCGCACTTCTGTAGCAATTAGTGGTTCCCGAATCTTCCTAAGAACAGCAAAAAATCTTTATTGCATTGGCAATAAATAACAACCTTTAGCATACTCAACAAGTAATTTATAAACACTATAAAGTTTACTTTTTAATCTTTTTAAGTTATTCTATGTTAATTGAATGAGCGGTTTACAAAAAAGTTAACTTACTTATCTTGTTTATAAATGAATTATATAAGAACCCTAATTTCAAATGGATAGTTTATGCGAGTAAAATTAGTTTGTTTCCTTTTGGTTTTAACCGTGATTAAAACTTATGCGTTTCGTCCTCCTGATGTTCCGCAATTGCCAAATTTTGATATACGGGATAGACAAAAAGAAATTGTCTCTTCTCAACCGCAAATAAACCATAAAAAACAGTTATTAGCTATAAAAGGGTTAGAGGTCAAACTTGATAAATCACTTGGTAGTCCGGTTTGGATTTATAGTCCTGATGGATACCTCAATGCATCACCTTCTAATAATTCTGGTTTAGAAACCACTAAAAAAACGCTCATTCAACCGAACCAGGTTCAAATAATTAAAGAATTTGTAGATTCACATAAGGAACTTTTTCAACACGGTTCAGAATTATTTACTAATTTTGTTACCCAGTATGATTATATTACCCCACATAATAAAGTAAGAACAATTGTCTATCAACAAGTCTTCAAAGGAATTAAAATATTTAATGCCCGCTTTATTACTCATATTGACGCAGATGGTAAGATAGCCGCTATTTCGAGTCTCTGTGTTCCCTCTCCGGAGACTGCTAATCTCAACAATAATCAAAAAAACCTTGCCAATTTACTGATACCTCATATTTCTCTTGAACAAGCATTGCAATCATCAGCAGAAAATATTGGTTGCAAGATTATACACCCCGTAATTATAAAGCAAAAAACAAATAACCAATTTAAATTAACCTGCGAGGGAATTCGGGGTGAGTCAATCGCAGAATACGTTTGGTTCCCATTTAACGATAAAAAGTTGAATCTTGCTTATGAATTTATTTTAACATCAGGCATAAATAAAGAAACCTTTCGGGTGATAGTCGATGCAAATAATGGAGAAGTTTTATTTAGGCAAGGACTGACAAAATATATTTGTGAGGCGACTTATCGGGTCTATACAAATGAATCCCCTACCCCAATGAACCCCGGCTTGAGTTATCCGGCAACAAACCAACCTCCTGTGGTTGAAAGGACACTAATAACACTATCCGCTCTAAACACCAATGTATCACCAATAGGATGGGTATATACCAATTTAAATCAGACAACTGGAAATAACGCAGACGCATACCTCGATGTTAATGCCGATGATTCACCAGATACACCAAGTGTTACTGGTTCTCCCCAGCTTGTCTTTGATTTTCCACTTGATTTATCAAAAAACCCTTATGACTACAGCAGTGCTTCAGTAGTAAATTTGTTTTACTGGGTAAATTTTGCTCATGATAAATTTTATGAACTCGGTTTTACTGAAGAAACAGGAAATTTTCAGGATGATAATTTCGGTAAAAGTGGATTTGGAAACGATCACTTAAAAGCGGAAGCGCAAGATGGAGATGGGTATAATAATTCAAATATGACAACTCCACCGGATGGAAATTCCCCCCGAATGCAAATGTTTATTTTTACAGGACCGACACCATATCGAGATGGTTCTCTTGATGCAGAGGTCGTCCTACACGAATTTACTCACGGCGTAAGCGATAGGCTTGTAGGTGGTGGAGCAGGTTTGGGCACATTGCAGTCACTCGGAATTGGTGAAGGCTGGTCTGACTTCTTTGCTATTGCTTTGATTACAAAACCAGATGCTGACCTAGGTGGAATTTATCCAATGGCGCCTTATGTCACATATTTATTTAACAATATTCAAGAAAACTATTATTACGGAATGAGAAGATACCCCTATTCAACTAATATGAATGTAAATCCACTTACATTTAAAGACATTGACCCAACACAAGCAAGCCCGCACACCGGCATTCCAAGAAACACTCGAATTGGCGGCAGCGCTAATGAAGTGCATAATATTGGTGAGGTATGGTGCAGTGTGCTATGGGAGGTGCGAGCCGAACTAATTAAAAAGTATGGCTTTTCCCAAGGAAACTTTCTCACTTTGAGACTTATAATAGACGGTATGAAATATTCACCGATTAACCCTAATTTTCTTGAAGAAAGAGATTCAATTTTACTTGCCGACAGACTTACAAATGGCGGTAATAATCAAAAAGAAATCTGGAGGGCATTTTCTAAAAGAGGTATGGGGTTCTTTGCTACTTCACCCGAATCTAACACTTCTACTGGCGTAGTTGAAGATTATAGTATGCCTGATGACTTACTTGCATCTCCTACGAGCGGCTTCTCATCGTCGGGTGATATAGGTGGACCATTTACCCCTTCAACATTCACATTAACATTAACTAACACGGGAAGTTCAATTATCAATTGGTGTGCTGTAAGCGATGGATTAATAGAACTTTCTCAATATAATGGAACTCTTCAGCCATCTGATCCAGCGACTTATATTAATATAACCTTTAATTCAGCCACAGTGCTTTTTCAAGCCGGTATATACGAAAGCAAATTGTATATTACCAATCTTTCAAGTGGCATTACTCAAACAAGAACAATCAGACTTCTTGTTGGCCAGAAAGATTATTTTATCGAAATGTTTGATTTTTACGATAACGACCTTGATTTTATGTCTATTATTTTTACCCCTGACGATTCTCCGAGTTTTTATAAAGCATGTAGACAAACCGCAACTAATTTCCCAACCGATCCGGCTGGAGGATATATGGTCAGCTTAAATGATGACACCAGGATACAAGTGGTTTTACCAAATGATATGGAGGTGCAAATTTATGGTGTCAGGACAAATGCAATTTGGATAGGTGCCAATGGAGAAGTTTCTTTTGCACAAGGGGATACTGCTTATTTTTATCCTGAGTTAACCGCATTTTATGAATTTCCAAGAGTTGCCCCATTATATGTGGATTTAAATCCCGCAACAGGTGGAACTGTGTCATACAAGATTATACCAGATAGAGTAGCAATTACATGGGAAAATGTTCCCGAATATGGGCGCTCAAACAGAAACTCCTTTCAAGCCGAGCTTTTTACAAACGGAGTTATCAGAATTACCTGGTTGGATATAGAAACATTAGGGGGAATGCCGGGTCTATCTCCCGGTAATGGAGTTCCACAAGGACTTGTGGAAAGTGATTTCTCTAATTATCCACAGTGCGGTAACTCTCTAAAAATATTTCTCCCCGCAACAGCGCAAGAAGGAGACGACATTATTAGGGATGGTGGACTTGTTTCAATTCCTGTGACATCCACCAACGCTATTAATATTCAACTTATCTCAACTGATACAGCAAAACTTATTGTTCCGGAATCAATTACAATAAATCCCGGAAGCACATCTGCAGTTTTCGACATATCAATAGTTGACAATGATTCTATTGATGGTACGCAATATCCCCAAGTAATAGCCCTATCCGATAGATTTACTTCCGTCGCACAATCTATAGCAATTTTTGACAATGAATCAAATTCAATTTTTGTTAAATTGCCAGAGAAAATATCAGAATCGGACAACAGATTAATTGGTGAGATCTATTTGTCTCATCCTTCAATTCGTGCCATTGCATTGGGACTTTATTCAGATAGTCCTAATATTATGCAGTTACCAGAGTCATCCCTTTTATTTATTCCGGCTGGGAAAACAAATGCTACATTTACTGCAACTGTTATTGATGATGATTATATAAACGGAGATAGAACAGTTACAATTGAATCAAAAATGACAAACTGGATTTCCAACCCATCCACAGTAATTGTTCAAGATAATGAAGGCACAAATATTATCCTCGTTTTACCGAACCAAATATCTGAGGGTTATGGATATGCCCAAAACATTGGATTCATTTATTTAGAAGGATTAGTTCAAACAAATCTAAACGTCTTTCTGTATTCAGACAACACTGACAAAATCCAGGTCCCTGATAGTGTAACAATATTAAGCAATGATATGGAGGCTACCTTCGATATATTTGTCCCGGATAATGATATTCTTGATGGAACACAAATTACAACAATCACCGCTGCTGCACCCGGATTTTCATCAGCTACTTCACAAGTTGCTGTTATTGACAATGAGTTGCCAATTATTCCTTATCAACCCACCCCATCCGACAACTCACAAAACATCCCGCTAAACACCACACTTAAGTGGCATAGCGGACAGGGAGAACAAATCATAAATGGCGATTTTGAACAGGGAACTCTCTATGGCTGGACAACCGAAGATGATGGATTTGGCGGATGGATGTTAAGCGATGGCACTCTAAATTCAGGAACTTATGGTATATTTCCAAAATTCTCCGGCGAATATAGTATGTGGTTGATTCAATTCGGGTTTGGGACTCATCGATTATGGCAAGAGGTGTATATCCCTGACACAATAGCAGAGGCAAGTTTAAAATGGAATCACACTATTACTAATTACAGTGGAATTTACAATTCCAATAATTATTTTACCGTAGAAATTTTAAATAGTTCAAATCAAACTTTAAAAGTTATATATTCAACAGATACCAACACTTCAGCAATACTTCAATGGGTTTCAAACAAGGTTGATTTATCTCAATTCAGGGGAAAAACAATCAGGATTGCTTTCACTGAAAAAGACAGCGAAGGCAATATCTTTGTTGGTATTGATGACGTCAGTTTAGTTCTTAATCCCACAATTGTGCCGATTTACGACGTCTTTTTTGACACAAATTCCAACCCACAAACTATGCAATTAATTGCAACTACAATCACCAATTCTTTATCGGTTTCAAATTTGATTCCAACTACAACATACTATTGGAGGGTAGTTTCAAGATATGAATCCGCCCAGGTTAGTAGCTCTGTATGGAGATTTACTACCTCAGGAACAAACGTTTCCCCACAGATACAAATTACCTCTCCCGCGCCATTTACAATTCTGCCTACATCGGGAACTGTTCAAATTAGTTGTCAGGTTAATGACCCAGAACAAAGTATCGCCACTGTGGAAATTTATGTTAATAGTAACACAATTAAACGATTAACGGCTCCACCTTATCATACCTTATGGACGAATAATTATCCCGGCAAATATAAAATTACAGCGCTTGCGATAGATAAAAATGGCATAACAAATTTTTCTTCACCTGTAGAAATCCTTGTCGGTCTTAACGGTAAGACAGACATAAACTTAATTTCAAAAAATTCTGTATGGCGTTATCTTGATGATGGCTCAAATCAAGGGACATCATGGCGTGGATACTACTTTGACGATACAAGTTGGAAAAAAGGCAGTGCGCCATTTGGCTATGGTCTTGGTGACGAAGCCACTGTGTTAAATTATGGAATCGACCCCAATAATAAATACATAACTTATTATTTCAGGAACGATTTTACATTCAATTATATTTTAGATTCGCTCATATTAAAATTAAGAAGAGATGACGGCGCAGTTGTTTATATAAACGGTTGGGAAATCTTGCGCGATAATATGCCATCAGGAACTATCTCATATAACGTTCTCGCATCATCGCCGACCACCGGTGATAACCAGTTCCGTTATTTCACTTATACAATAAATGGCGTATTCATGGTGTTAGGAAAAAATGTTGTTGCAGTCGAAGTCCATCAATCAAGTCCGGACAGCACAGACTTGACTTTTGATATGGAATTATCTGCTGTTGGAAATTATCCACCGGTAATAAATTTAAAATATCCAACCAATGATATAACAATACCATATAATAGACCTTTTACGATTGAAGCGGAGACTTATGACAAATATGGAAATATTTCAAAGGTAGAGTTTTATACCAACTCGGTTAAAATTGGCGAAGTCAGTGCTCCTCCATACAAAATTACAATTCCAAATCCTCCAATTGGTCTTCCAATTGGTCTTATGTCTGTAAGCGCGCGAGCCATTGATAACCTTGGAGTAGCCTCTTCTACTGCCTCAGTAATTGTGTATGTTGTTCCACCTGCAATTTCAAATTATCACCTCAGACAAAATGGTTTAGTTTTAGAGTGGAGCACAAATTTCCCTGCTGTGCTTGAGACGACTACAAATATATCTGCTGGACAATGGCTTCAAATTACAAATCAGATATTTAAAACAAATGACTTAAATTATATTGTATTGCCATATATATATCCTCAACAATATTTCAGGCTAAAATTAGAATAGTCGATTTTTATCATTTATTGTCAGCCGTATTTTCTAACGATGGTTTTTCTTTCCACAATTTAATTTTGTCCACAAGGGCGCCGTTCATAGATTGAACCATCAATTTATAATCTCCGAGTTGTATTGTATCCCCTGTTTTTGGAAAGCCCCCTAAGTAATGTGTTACCCAACCACTAATTGTCGAAATTCCTTCCGCATATAAAGGTTGTCTTACTATTTCGCTTAATTCATACAACGGCGTTGTGCCAATAATTTCCCAGCAATCTTCGCCAATTTTGTTAATAGATTGTTTTTCCTGGTCAAACTCGTCTTGAATTTGACCAACTATCTCTTCAAGTGCATTTTCAAGGGTAATTAAACCAATTGTCCCACCAAATTCATCTACTACAATTGCCATATGCAACCGTCTTTCAAGGAAAAGTCTTAAAACCTTTTCTATCCTTGCGGTAGGAGGAACATAAATCAGGTTTTTTGCAACAGGGATTAAATCTCTGCCAGACATAGCAGTTTTTCTGAGCTGGTATAAATCCTTTATATGAATTACACCGATTGTTTTATCAATGTCTCCATTTTCTACCAAAGGAAATCTTGAATACCGAGTTGTCTCGGCAATCTCTATACATTTGGCAATCTCCATATCTGTGCTTAAAAAAACGATTTCCTTGCGAGGTCTCATCACATCCCTAACAATTCTACTACGCAAATCAATTGCATTTAAAACAATCTCATGACCAAAACTTAACCTGTCTCCCGCTGTCCTCACTGCGGATGCAAAAAGGAGACGAAGTTCTTCTACGCTATAAGTCCTTTCCTGATGCAAAATATTATCAAAGCCAATTAATTTGAGCAGTTTTAATACGCTTTCATTTAATAACCAGGTAAATGGATAGGTTAAAAAATAAAATAATCTGAGAGGTGCTGAAATCCATAATAAGGTTGGCAACGGTTTCAAAATACCAATCCATTTTGCAGCCTGTTCACCAGCAATTATATGCAGATATGAAATGGTCATAAAACCAAAAATTATCGCGAGGGTTTCCTTTGTTTGTGGGCTTGTAATGGAAAACAACGAAAATAAAGGCTTAAGTATTACTGTAAAAACTGGTTCACCTATCCAACCAAGGGCAAGACTCGCTATTGTAACTCCTAACTGACAAGCACTCAAGGATGAATCAAGGTTTTGCATAGCTTTTTTCGCAATTTTTGCTCTTCTATCCCCCTTTGCTATCAAGGTATCTAATTGCGTCTCTCTTACTTTCACCAATGAAAATTCAGAGGCAACAAAAAAGCCATTCATAAAAACAAAGAATGCCACTGAGGCAATCTTTATAATTATTTCTATGATTTCTTCTACAGTCATTATATTACAAATTTATTTCACCAAAAATAAACGCTAATATGTCATTTAAAGAAATAATACCAATTTCACTTTTATCCAAACCAAGGACGATTGCAATTTTTCTTCCACTCTTTTGAAACTTTGTTAGCGCTTCTTCAAGTTTCGTATTTTCATTAAAGAAAATAGCCGGCTTAACAAAATAAGCTACTTTCATATCGTTGTTATTATTTTCTCTATATAAAATATCTGTCAGGCTTACGATTCCGGCAACTGTTATCTTATTATCTTGTGTCTGCATAACAGGTAAATGCGAAAATCCTTTTCCTTTAAAAACAGAAAGTGTCTCATTTACAGAGGTATGCAGACTTACAGTAGAAACTTTTATTAATGGAATAGTTAAATGCCTTACAGTAAGACTCTGCAAATCAAGCACCCGTTC
>JAKPVM010000356.1 GCA_029572555.1 Verrucomicrobiota bacterium
TTTATTTCAGACACTATTTTGTCGTAAGTAACGCATCAGATTTAGCGTCCTTAACAGTAAACCTTCGTCGCGATGATGGTGCAATTGTTTATGTGAACGGTGTTGAGGTCTTCAGGAGTAATATGCAATCTGGAACGAATATAACTTCAACTAATTTTGCCTCCTCAGTCGCTTCGGATGACGGGAAGAATTGGTATTCAACTACTGCGCCAGCAAGTATGTTAATCAACGGCACAAATGTCTGCGCAGTCGAAATTCACCAATCAGATACAACTTCAACCGATATATCATTTATGTTGCAATTAACCGGGAATATTTTAACTCCAATAAAAATTCAAATTCATCAATTTAGAAAAGATGCCTTTCTTGATTGGGATTCAAGCAATACAATCCTTGAATCCACTGATAATATTGCGCATCCGTGGCGTTCGATAATTGTTGAACCGCCAGTTTCAATAGATTTTTCTGCGCCACAAGGATATTATAGATTGCGAAAGATGTAATCGGATTTAAGTATTATGAGATTAATTAAATTATTATTTACTGTTGTCATTCTGATTTATTCAATTACCTGTTTTGCACAAGATGCATTTCCAATTAATGGAGTTAGCGACAAGTCTATAGGGACGAGTTTTACAATTAATGTGCCTGTAGCAAATGGATATAGTTATCTAATTTTGTTAAATGGCAGTCAAATTCCGGAAGGCGCTAATGTAGTGGTAAGCAATGCCGATTATTATCAACTTGTTGCCTACCGAACAAATATAAACACGATGCAGGTTACAAATCGTGTAATTCAGTTTATTGTTCGTTCTTCTGAACGTGGAGGTGCCGAAAATGGCTTGCCGCCGTGGACACCATATCCGCCAATCCCATCTTGCAATGATGAATTTGAAGGTGGGAACTTGCGTGTGATTATACCCAAAATTTTTCCATCAGGATTTCAGATTCCAGTTATTGGATGGGTTGTTGATGAAAATTTGCACGCCCTCAGGGTTAATGGCAATTTAAAAGCCGATGGGTATCCTGACATTAAAATTCGTCGCGGCGTTGGCTCGGGATTTTTGCCTGCGCAAACAAATGTAAATCAAATCGTATATGCGCCTACCATTTCACAATTGCAGACTAATTTTAATATCGCAATTGAGGAAAACAGTAGTTGGACGGAGGTTTCAGGCGTGATAAGCGGGAACACTACCTGGCAGCAAAATTCACGGATTTATATTACAACAAATCTCACCATTAATTCAGGGGCAACTTTGACAATTGAGAAGGGAACAATTGTTCGCATTAATTACCGAACAGATATAACAAATAACGGATCGGTAGTCATTAACGGGACTATTGAAGAACCTGTGGTGTTTATGCCTAACACTTCGGATAGACCGTGGGGTGGATTTGTAATGCGTCAGGGGACTGGTGAGGTATCTGGCACGGGTGTAATATTTACCGG
>JAKPVM010000009.1 GCA_029572555.1 Verrucomicrobiota bacterium
GGAAGCGGCATTAGAAGGGCTTGCGAATTGGTTAAAAAAGAAGTGAATAAAGAAATTGAGTTCAACCAAACAGAGGCTGAATTTGTTGTGATAATTCCAAGAAGAAAATAGTGGTGGACAGATGAATGAAATGATTAAACCCACAACCATCTTACAACACAGATGAAAAGGCTGCGGGAGCATCCTTGCTACCGAGCATTGAAATTGTCGGCAAGGATACTAAGAGTAGCACAGACATTCCTGTGTGTGACAGAGAGGAACACAGATTACACAGATGATAAAGAAAAGATAATTTAACAAGGATACGCAGGATTTACAGGATAAAAAATTGTATCTTGTTCATCTCTTGTATCTTTGCGTCTTGTACTCTTGTTTATCTTGTAAAATATCCTGTCCATCCTGTCTATCCGTGTTAAAAATAAAAAATAAAAATCTGCGTTAAATCCTTTTCATCTGTGTAAATCTGCGTTCTTCCCTTTCCCACCACAGGCAAGAATGTCTGTGCTAATCTAAAATATATTTTTGCAATGGATTTAAAACAGGTTGATTTAATCCATCAATTGCACATATTTATTGGCTATGAAATCGTTGACTGAATATCTATGGTTTAACACACCGAACCGTCGGGATTATATAAACATTACAGACACGGTTCAGGAACTTGTAAGGAAAAGCGGCGTAAAAGAGGGCATTTGTCTTGTTAACGCAATGCATATCACAGCCAGCGTGTTTATTAATGACGATGAATCAGGGTTAATAGAAGATTTTGATGATTGGCTTGAGGAAATTGCGCCACATCAGCCAGTATCAAAGTATAGACATAATCGAACTGGCGAGGATAACGCCGATGCCCATATTAAACGGCAAATTATGGGACGCGAGGTCGTGGTTGCAATCACAAATGGAAAACTCGATTTTGGACCGTGGGAACAGATTTTTTACGGCGAGTTTGACGGGAGACGAAGAAAACGGGTTCTGGTAAAGATTATTGGCGAGTGATTGCAAGAGTGGCATAGACTCCTATCTGTGATAGAGAGGACCACAGATTACGCAGATGAAACAGATTTACACAGATGATAAAGAAATTTAACAAGGATATACAGGATTTACAGGATTTAGCAGGGAGTAAATAGAAAGCAGTAGATAGTGGTTTGTAAAATAACAAAATAAACACATTCTACAACC
>JAKPVM010000017.1 GCA_029572555.1 Verrucomicrobiota bacterium
CTTGTTAGGGCGTCGTTGATAGCTCTGGCAGCGTTGGAAGGCTCTTGCAGATAGCTTTCATGGGCCGGTTTTGCATATTGCCTTACTGCAAAACCGGGAAGGCTATATGCAAGTGCCGTGAGCGATGGCCGAGCGTAAGCCCTTTTATTTTTCTCGTGTTTTATAAGCTTCAATGATGTTCGATATTAACACGGACCAGGCAAATAAACCTTGTATGCTAAAAGGGCGGACAATGCGACCCTAACGGTGGCGGTATGCAGCGTGCGGGAGTTCGTGACCACTTCACTATCCACCGTTACTGCCCTTGCCAGCGAGCTCTAAACTTGCAAATTGCCTTGAAACCCGCATGATGTATACCCTATGTTAGTGGGCGTTTTTTATTTGTTTTTCAGTCATTATACTATCAAAATCAATCAATAAGCTATTTAACAAATCTATCTCATGTTGCTTATCGCTTTCAAATTGGCATAAGTAATCAACTTTAGATAAAATATCACGGTATTCATTTGCTGTTTTAATTTTTTTTGAATCAACAATCTTTTGAATCCTTGTATCAAAGTCAGCAAATAAATCAATCTGGTGACCAGTCCTTTCCTTTATATATTTGATGAATTCAAAATCTCGACCTTCTCTCATTGGCTCAGTCAAATCCCTAAACCATTGCTTTAAAATTGACAATCTGCCTTTGTTGTAATAATCAACGGTCTGTAATTTGCATGATTCAAAATGTTTTTTACTATCAAAATCAGATGTTTGAATCAAGAAATCAGGGGAATCAATACAATAATCCAAAGTCGCAATCACCAAATCACGATAATAATCCAATTCTATTTGTTTATCCTTTTTTATCATACCATTCATGGTCGAAGTGCGATTTTTTAAAATGCCCGATAACGTTCGCCGGTATACGCTGTTGCCGTTTCGAAGAGCTTTCGTGTCGGGTTACCCACTAATTAAGCCAAGTGAGCTAACATTGGCACCCGCATGGCCCGGCAATTGCGTATGACCGGCTGTTAGCGTGCGTTGTTTTTATTATTTATTCTCAATCCACCATTTTTCTGTTTCTCTTTCTCTTGCTTCTTTTACTCCAGGTTTGTCCAATGAGTATCCCCAAGCAAGGTTATAATACTTCCATCCGAAATCATAGTATTGTTGATCCACACCAAATTCTGCTGCTCCTGTATCTAGTTTACGACTATCAGGTATTCTGTAGTCGCCCCAGTTACATTTTTTTATAACTCCTGTCTTATAATCAGTCCAAGAACCTTCAAATTGGTTGTTTTCAAATCCATCTGCTGCCCAAGATAAAGCATCATATTGCAATTTTCCTTTTTCATTAAAATAGAAATGAGTTTTGAACTTTCCACTAAAGAATCCAGTATGTGTTTGATCTTTATCTTCGTACAAACTATAATAACCAGTAATATAACCTTGTTTCAATGGAGGCAAATCACTTTCGATATACATTTCTGCACCACTTATAGTTAGAGTACCTTGAAAATCGCAAATATTACCTTTCACTCTAGTTTTACCATAAATCATGTATTGTAGATGGTTATTAGGATTTTGAATCACTGAAATAAACTTTATATTGATTCTTTGAAAATTTTCTCCAATAAATCCTAATGGTTGTCTTCGCTCAATTAATTTATCATTCTCTATCAAAATGCTGTCAAGAGTCCATAAATCAGAAAAATCAAATTTCTTTGCTTCGGCTAAATAATCAACCGAATTTTGAGCCAAACTAATTCCAGAAATTGTCAATCCGATAATTAAAATTATATGTTTCATTGTTGTAGAATCTCTTTTTACAATGCACGCTAACGGCTCGGGTGTATGCCGAGCGAACAGCGGGGATTTGCGAAAGCAAAGCCGGAAAGCTGGAGCCGGCATCGCCCGCTGGTCGTTCGGTATAACACCGTGTTATGCGCAGTCAATTATTTTTAAAAACTCTAAACTGTTTG
>JAKPVM010000008.1 GCA_029572555.1 Verrucomicrobiota bacterium
TTTTTAATGAAAGATATTTTGTTATTTTATAGGGTGATAAAATATCATCGCAACGGGATTGCTTTCTAACGGACAAAAGAACGGGGAACACTATGAAAAAGATCATCGCCGTCCTGTTTATGTTTGCTGTATCCACGTCATTATTTTCCTACGAAGAACCAATTTTTTCAGTAAATAACGTTCCCGCCGGATACAATTACACCGTCAAAGATTTCTATGTGTACAAATATTCAGAGGATTATTTGCAGGCATACGCGCGGCTTTATTATTCGGGACCAAACTGGCGTGAGTTTGTAAAGATGACGGTTTCGTTATTTAAAAGTGGGGCTTTAGTATCTTCAGATTATACTTATATTGATTATGAAACGTATGGTGACTCCGGGATGTGGCCGGGAACAGAATCTTTTATTGACTATTTTATCAATAAGGTAGACTTTGACAGCGTTCTCTTTTCGGTTTCTTATTCGTCAAGAAACAATGAACCGAAATTTAATAGAAATGCCATTGCGGTTATTAGCTCCGCCATTGAGCCGTTTTATGGGAGTACAAGCAAAATATCGGGGTTGGTTCAAAATTTATCAGGCGTTTCTCTGCAATATCCAAAGGTTTTTATTTGTGTCTATATCGCTGATCACATGGTTGAATATAAATACACGTACGCCGACGCCCCGGATGATAGTCTTGAACCTTTTCAAATTGCATCATTTGACACCTATATGGATCTTCCAGCAAAATATGATTCCATTAAATATTTGCCAAATTATAATGTATCCTTAACCGGGAATATAATCATTTCCGGGGTTAATGGGATAGCGGAAAACCTAACTGTCGAAGAATTTTCGCTTTCTCAAAATTATCCAAACCCTTTTAACGCGTCAACGACTTTGCGGTTTTCTATTGACCGTCCCCAAAAAATTAAAATAGAAATATATGACCTTATGGGGAAATCGGTTATGAGTGTTTTTAATGGCATCGTATCTAATGGGGAACATTCTATAATTATTGACGCGGCGGCACTTTCAAGCGGTTCTTATTTCTGTGTATTATCTGGGGAAAGTAAGCGGATATTAAGAAAGATGACCGTAATAAAATAAAATTCGTTTTGATTCATTCGCCCCCACCCCCTGGGGGCTTTTTTATTTCTATATATTGACGTTTTCCAGCTGACGGCCGCCGCAAGATATAGACGCCGGCGCCAGCGGACCGGGAAACCCGTCGGCGCCGCGCGGACTTTTACAAATAACGGACATTTGTCCGAAATTTGTAGAACTTTCCGCCGGTCCGGATCAAAAGTTCAATCTGAACTTTTGATTTTCTAAACACAAACCCCACGGGCCGGCGGACGCTGAACGGCTGTTGAACGGACGTTGAACGGACCCGGCCGCAAGATTCAATTCGGTATCATTTGATACCGAATTGTTTTCACCGGACCCGCCAGACCGGCCGCGGCTGAATTGTTGTTACGTAATGACAATTACATGACGTCGTGTAATTTCCCCGAACCCGCCAGACCGGACCCCGTTGCAAGTTGTTCTGTCGACAGAACAATGGGTAACAACGAACCGTCATATCAAACCCC
>JAKPVM010000081.1 GCA_029572555.1 Verrucomicrobiota bacterium
TACTTGTTGATGATAAACTGGTAGCGCTTTCTGACGATGGCAGAGTAGTTATTATTGAACCGACGCCTAATGAATATCGCGAGTTGGCAAACTCAAAGGTGTTAACTGGCAAATGCTGGTCAACGCCTGCTTTTAGCAATGGCAGACTTTATGTCAGAAGCACCAAAGAGGGCGCTTGCATTGATGTGTCGGGCAGATAAGCCATTAACCAGACTAAAATAATTTAAGGATAAAATTAATCACGATTTTATCCTTTCCGATTAATTATGGTTTTAACCTATTTATCAACAGCATAAAATAATAAGATGTTTGGTTTGTTCAAAATAATAATAGCGTTAGCAATTTGTAGCCTTGCAAATGTTATTTATGCTGTTGATTGGAATCAATATAGAGGTCCTGATTGTAATTCAATTTCAAAAGAAAACCTTAAAGATGAGGTAAAAGAGTTCAAAACGCTCTGGAAAGTAACTTTTAATGGCGGTTTTAGTTCTTTTACCGTTAGCGGCGATAAAGTCTTTACCCTTGATAAAAAATCAGCGCAGGGGATATTGCGAGAGGTTTGTGTGGCTTTAGATGCCAATAGCGGCAAATTAATCTGGTCGCGTGAAGTAGGTATTGCGCAATATGATTACCCGTATGATGCATCGCCGTATGATGGACCAAGAAGCACGCCGACTATTGTTGATGGGAAGGTTTATGTCCTTAACGCAAGGCTTGGGCTATTTTGCCTAAATGCTAAATCAGGAGAGGTTATCTGGCAAAGAGACCTTGTCAAAGAGGAAAATGCCGTGAATATAAGTTGGCAGAGCGCAGCCTCTCCTTTAATTGTTGATGGGCTGGTTCTGCTTTGTTGCGGAAGCAAGGATGGTTCAATTCTTGGGATTGATAAGGATTCCGGAAAAACCATTTGGAAGAGCGGCGATTTTGGAATGACTCATTCAACGCCGACAGTTGCAGAAATTTGCGATACCAAACAGATTGTTTTTTTGACACAGCAAGGGCTTGTTTCGGTATTGCCTTCAAATGGTAAAGTTATCTGGCAACAGAGTTTTCCAAGAGCATCATCAATGGCGGCGTCGCCTGTAGTCTCGGGCGATATTGTTTATTGCTCGGCAGGTTATGGCGTAGGTTCGGCGGCATATAAAATTCAAAAATCCGGTGAGATATGGAGCACAAGGGAGTTGTGGAGAAAACCCGGTAACAAATTTTGTAATCAATGGAGCACGCCGTTAGTTATTGATGGATGTCTCTATGGTATTTTTGGATTTAAACAGTATAAAACTGCGCCTCTTAAATGCATTGAAATAGCAACCGGAAACGAACGGTGGGCGCAAGACGGTATCGGAATGGGTAATTTGATTTATGTCAATGGCAGATTCTTAGTTTTAGGCGACACTGGTACTTTGTATCTTATAGCCCCGGACAAAACTGAAGAAAAGGTAAAGGCTTTAGAAGGCAATTGCTGGTCAATGCCGGCTTATGCAAACGGGAAAATATATTTAAGAAGCCATAAAGAAGGCGTATGTTTAAAGCCGTTATAAATTAACTCATCAATAAAATGGAAGCGAAAACAAAATTAAAGAGGACTCCGCTTTACCAGAGCCATATTGATTTGGGTGGTAAGATGGTGGATTTTGCCGGTTGGGAAATGCCTGTTCAGTATTCAACGCTACTTGAGGAACATCTTGCGGTAAGAAACAACGTTGGTATCTTTGATATTTCCCACATGGGACAACTCATTGTGAGCGGCGCGTCCTCGCAAAAGTTTTTGAACTACCTGTTAACTAACGATGTTTCCAAATTGAATGTAGGCGATGCTCAATATACACTAATGTGCAACGAACAGGGCGGAGTAATTGACGACCTTTATGTCTATTATATTGAAGATGATAAGTATCTTTTAATCATTAACGCATCTCGCACTGATGTTGACCTTTCTCATATCTTGTATGTGTTAAACAGTTATCCCGAAAAGAGCAAGGTGTGCATTGATTTTTTAAAGAATGCTGGCGCCGTAGCAGTTCAAGGTCCTAAGGCAGTGGATGTTATTCAAACAATCATTAATTCCCCTTCAATTGATGGGGCTCAGGTTAATACCCCGTTAGAACTCAAAAAAAATCAGATTGGAAAATTCAATTTTAATGGAGAGCCAATTTATATTTCGCGAACGGGATATACAGGAGAAGATGGTTTTGAGCTGTTTTCATCTGGTAAATCAATAGTTCAATTCTGGGAACAGGTCTTTGGACAAAGAGAAAGATTCCAGATAAAACCTGCTGGACTAGGCGCTCGCGATACTTTACGACTTGAAGCCTGTTACCCTCTATATGGCAATGAACTTGATGAACAAACAACGCCTTTTGAGGCAGGATTGAAAATATTTGTTTCCTTAGAAAAGGGCGAGTTCGTGGGTAGAAAAGCGTTGATGAAATCTACCGAAATTAAACGCCGTTGTATTGCATTTAAAATGATAGAAAAAACACCGCCTCCAAGACACGGTTATTTTGTTTGGTCTGATACCGTTCAAGATAAACCGATTGGCGCGGTAACAAGCGGAACTCATAGCCCGATGCTTGGGATAGGGATTGGAATGGCTTATGTTTTAACTGAATTTTCGCCAGCTGGGACAAAACTCAATATTGAAATCAGAGGGAAAAAGTATCCCGCAGAACTTGTTAAAAAACCATTTTATAAAAAATCATAATAATATATCATTTTGACTATGGAAAATATACCTGATAAACTAAAATATACAAAAACCCATGAATGGGTAAAGATTGATGGTGATGTTGCAACCGTCGGTATTACTGACCACGCACAACACGAACTTTCGGATATAGTTTTTCTTGAACTTCCTCATGTTGGGAGAAGAGTTAAGGTTGGTGAGGCTTGTGCCGTTGTTGAATCTCATAAAACTGCGAGCGATATTTACAGCCCACTTAGTGGTGAAATCACCGATGCAAACTCAAAACTGCTAAATGATTTGAGTATTATTAATTCAGACCCTTATGGTGAAGGCTGGTTTTTTAAAATTAAAATTAGTAATAGGGACGAAGTCACAAGATTGTTATCCGCCGCAGATTATAAGCAAATAATCGCTGCATAATTACCTCATAATTGTTTTGGTTAATTAGAAGAGTAAATGCTAAATTTTTAAAAAATTAGTCCTTTATTTAAAAATTTCAAAACAGTGTTATGTTATAAGCAAAAACGGTTTTGTATGTTATGAAAAATCAATTCCGCTTTAAAGATTGGAGCAGGCGGACTTTTTTAAAGTTTGCCCCGTTATTAGGGGCAGGTGCAAGTGTTTCAATTTTTACCAAACCAACCAATACAAGTGGGAAGACTCCAGACATTCCTTCGATTACGCAGTCGCCTTATGACCTCAAAAATTTAGGTAAGATTAATCCAGATTTGATTAAATACGAGGAGGTAAAATCAATACCGTTAAAGGAAGAGATTAAGCGAATTGAAGTTGGAAAAGATGGTGCTATTTGGGTGTCATCAGGGAAAAATATTATAGTTTTATCACCCGAAGGTGGTTTAAAGTCAAAGATTAAATTATCTCACGATGTAAGATGTTTTCATTTGAGCAACGATAGGTTAATCATTGGGTTTAAAGATTTTATAGAAATTTATAAGCCAGATGGCAATAAAATTAAAAACTGGGAGTCATTTGGTAAAAAGGCGTGGTTAACTGCTATAGTGGATTTTGATGGCGAGATTTTTGTTGCTGATTGTGGAAATCGTCGGGTCATAAGGTGTAATGAAAATGGAGAAATCAAATCCAATATTGATGGGAAATCCGAAGAACGAAGTGGCGGTTTTATAATTCCAAGTCCTTATTTTGATATGGGGAAGGGGACAGATGGATTGCTCTGGGTAGCAAACACGGGTAGACACCGAATTGAGGCATATAACAAAGATGGAAGATTAGTGAAATGGTGGGGAAAACCGTCTTTTGCTATTGATGGATTTTGTGGGTGTTGCAATCCTTCTTATTTTAAAATCACAAAAGAAGGGAAGTTTGTTACAAGCGAAAAAGGTCTTGTAAGAATTAAAGTATATTCAAGCGCAGGCGAGTTAGAATCCGTAGTAGGTGGTATGGAGGCATTCCCATCTTATTACAAAAGTAGTAATTCAGAACCTGTCGGTCTTGATATTGCGGTTGATGAAATCGGCAAAGTGTATGTGGCTGATGTCATTGAGAAAAAAATCCGTGTGTTTAAAGAAAAACCTGTATGACAATTTTAAATTCTGAAGACAGCAGATGCGTTCATAAGGCTTGTGGAACGAGGCGAGGTTTTATTTACGGTCTTACCCGCGGGACTTTTCTAATGTGTCTTGCAATTTTTGGTGTTTGGTTAACCCGTAAGGATAAATCAGCCTGTTTAAATGTCCCATTGTGCAGGGATTGTAAAAAATTTAATAACTGTTTATTGCCGCGTGCGGAAAAAGAACGAAGAGAATAGAATATGACGGAGGAACAGACTAACAAAACCGCAAACCGACGCCAGTTTATCCGTGGTGGCTTAAGGGGTGCGGCTTTATTTGTTTTTGGGGCGGTTACAACATTGCTTGGTTTACAGAGCCGAAAAGAACGAACAGTTTGGCAAATTGACCCGAATAAGTGCATTGCCTGTTCAAAGTGCGCAACTAACTGCGTTCTTACGCCTTCGGCGGTAAAGTGTGTGAATTATTTTCCAATGTGCGGTTATTGTGATTTATGCACGGGATATTTTGAACCCAATCCCAATGCTTTAAATACTGGTGCGGAGAATCAAGTCTGTCCAGTAGGCGCAATTATACGGCAGGCGTTGGAGGATCCTTATTATGAGTATAGGATTGATGAAAATGTTTGTATTGGATGTGGTAAGTGTGTTGTCGGGTGCGTTCAATTTGGCAATGGTTCATTTTTTCTTCAAGTGCGTCACGATAAATGTGTAAATTGTAATGAGTGTTCGATAGCAAAGGTTTGTCCGTCGGATGCATTTGTTCGTGTTCCGGCAAGTTCACCATATATTTTTAGAGCAAAGGAAAACCAGTCTTAACGGGATCGGAGGTATCGGAATGAATTTAAGGGTTAAATTGATTTTATTGTTATGTTCGGGAATGATTTTTGTCAGTCAATTTATAAGTTTTGGGATTGAAAGGTTTCCACCCCCAGATTTTGAGCCTGGCACTTACACAATGCCTCAGGCGACAAAGCCACTACCGCGTGCTCATTATTGGGAATATATTGATATGGCTTTGCTTCTATTGGCTCTTTCGCTTGCGAGTTATTTTGTTCATAAAAAACGTTCCCGTAAACATATATTTTGGCTTGCACTGTTTAGCATTTTTTATTTTGGATTTATTCGCAAAGGTTGTGTTTGTCCGATTGGTTCAATTCAAAATGTAACATTAGCCTTGTTTAATAATGGGTATTTAGTGCCGTTTTCGGTAGTGTTTTTTTTCTTATTGCCTTTGATGTTTACTTTGTTTTTCGGCAGGACTTTTTGCGCTGCTGTGTGTCCGCTTGGCGCAATCCAGGATATTGTGGTTTGGAAACCTGTTAAAATTAAACCCTGGTTAGAAAATGGATTACGAATCATTCCTTTTGTTTATCTTGGACTGGCTGTGCTTTTTGCGGCAACAGGCAGCGCCTTTGTTATATGTGAGTATGATCCGTTTATTTCATTTTATAGACTCAGTGGAAGTGTTAATATGCTTGCGCTTGGGGGAATTTTCCTTGTTATTGGTATGTTTTTAGGGCGTCCATATTGTCGTTTTTTCTGTCCGTATGGTGCCATTTTAAGCATTTTATCACGGTTTTCTAAATGGAATGTTTATCTAACGAGTGAAGATTGTGTGCGCTGTCAGATTTGCGATGTCGCCTGTCCTTATGGTGCAATTGCAAGCCCTACCCCTATTTCACAAGAGAATAATCCAAAAATTAGCAGATGGAGCATCTTCGGCGTGATAGGGTTGACTATATTATTGACAATAGGCGGGGCTTATTTTGGTGGAAAACTTTCAGTTCCTTTTTCCAAAGTGAATTATGTAGTCAGTCTTGCTGAAAGAATTGCTGGCGAGGAATCGGGAAAATACAAAGGACAGACTGACGAGAGCAAAACGTTCAGAGAAAAAGGAGGTTCAATAGAAGAATTGTATGCTGATGCCTTGAAAATAAGGGGTAATTTTGCTACCGGTGGTGCGATTTTTGGCGCGTTTATTGGCTTAATTGTTGGATTAAAGTTAATAGAGAATAGATTTACTCCGCAAACAAATATTTACGAACCCGATCGGGCATCTTGCGTTGCTTGTGGTCGTTGCTATTCTTATTGTCCAAGAGAGATTGTTAGAGTAAGAAATTTATTTAAATTACGTTCAATAAAAAAACAAGAATGAGCGAAGGAACAACACAGAATAAACCAGAGTGCGCGACGGTAAATCCGCAGCAATTGCGTCAGCAAATCGGATTGAAAGTGGCTTATATAGCCGGAGCATTTTGCGTGCTGATTGCTATTGCGATGTTTATAAGCCATTTGCGATTTAAGGCATATTACCCGTTAGACTCAATAGGATTGATAGAGCTGAAGCAGAAATTGGTTGAAAATCCAAAGGACGAATCATTGAAGATTCAAATCCGAAAACTTGATTTAGAATTACGGACTGAACATGAACGTCATTTGAGATTTGTAAAAACAGGGAAAATTTTGTTCGTAATAGGCGTTGTAATATTTGTCTCTTCAATTCAAACGGCATTCTGGAGAAAAAAATTATGCGTCATAAAAAATAAAACCCGGGTGTCTTCTATAGATAAGAAATTTTATCAATCTTCTGGCGCTGTTATGTTGGTAGTAGTTTGTCTTACTTCGGTTGGATTTATAATAGTTAAAACGAGCCAAACAAATATCCCAAATAGTTCGGCTTTGGCAAAGGCAAGTTCGCCACTCGTCGAGGTTTTGCCTTCCTACAAGGAATACCTTCAACAATGGCCAAAGTTCCGCGGTCCGTTCGGTGACGGAACAACTTTATATACCAATCTGCCAACCAAATGGGATACTGAAAGTGGATTGAATATAATCTGGAAAACCGAGGTGCCGTCAAATGGGTTTAATTCGCCGATTATTTGGAATGATAAAGTATTTTTAAGCGCTGGAAACGCGCAAAAGCGGGAGGTTTATTGTTATAATGCGAACGATGGAAAATTACTTTGGCAAACGGCGATAGCAAACCTTCCGGGAAGTCCACCAAAACCGCCAGATGTTCCTGATTATACTGGTTTTGCCGCTGCAACTATGGCAACGGATGGCAAACGGGCATTTGCAATCTTTGCAAGTTATGAACTCGCTGCTTTATCTTTTGATGGAAAAATTGTGTGGGCAAAATATATGGGCGAGCCAAAAAATCCACATGGTCATGCATCTTCGCTGCTGACTTATTCAAATATGTTGATTTTGCAACTTGACCAGGGAGAGGTAGAAGATAAGTTGTCAAAACTTTACGCATTTGATGGTGCAACTGGAAAAGTTATATGGCAAACACAAAGGCCTGTAAGTAGTTCTTGGGCTACTCCTCTTATTTTTGAATCAGGAGGAACAACGCAAGTTGTTACATTATCGGTGCCTTATGCAATTTCTTATTCAATTACTAATGGTTCAGAACTATGGCGGTATGAAGGGATTGGTGGAGAAGTAGTATCTTCACCGGCTTTCTCTAATGGCAGATTAATTATAATAAGTCCTTCTGATAAAATAATTGCCATTGACCCGCAGGGTAGGGGAGATATTACAAAAACGAAGTTTGTCTTATGGACTTCGGACGAAAATGTTCCTGATGTAACCAGTCCGCTTGTAACAAAAAATTACGTTTTCACAATAACAACAATGGGTATATTGACTTGTTTTAATGCCTCCGACGGCAAGAAATTATGGGATCATGATTTTGGCGCTGATTTTCATTCTTCACCAACTCTTATTGGGGATAAACTATGTTTGATTAGTCAAAATGGCGATGTTTATTTCGTTAAGGCGGGGGAGAAATATGAAGAGGTTTCTTTATTTAAAATGAAAGATAAATTCCATGCCAGTCCTGCTGTGGTTAACGATAGATTATACTTGCGCGGGGAACAATATCTATATTGCATTGGAAACAAGGTTGCGATGGCGTCAAAATAATTATTGGCGTTGAAAAGTCATTTTGTTAAGCCAACACAATTTCAACGGATTAAAGATTTTTTCAGACCTTACGGTGTAATTAAGTAATACATAGTCTTTGGTTGAAGTGTGATTTGCTTCGCAGAACCAGCATTGCCTGCGGGATATCCATTGTAATCAAGCGCAGTTACCTTCAACGCCGTTGCATCGGCGCGTTTGAAACTCACCGTGCCGTTCAATTCTTTTACTAACCACGGGTCACTACCGATGTTGGTGATTTGTTTTACACCAGTGATTATGGTCGTAGTGCGGAAGCCATTGTTCTTTTCTTCTGACATAACTTGCAGAAGGATTTTGCTGGAATTGGATAATGGCTTATCATCAAGCGCAACGGCCATAATGTGACAAAGGTCGAGGTCGGAACTGATTGTGAGGTCTTTGGTCTGAACCAGCCCAGCGGTTTTCAGGTTGCCACTAACACCTTGCGCGCGAGACGAATTAATAACGAGGTAACCCTTGCCGTAATCGAGTTTTAATTCACCGTTTGAACTGGCGATGGTTTGCGCGGTTCGGTTAATGAACGGGCGGGTGTCAGTTAGTTTTACGGAACCAGGATTATCTGTAAAGTTCACAGCAACTCGGCCTACATAGTGGATCAAAGGGTCAAGCCGTTGTCCCGGTTTGACTTCAGCGCCTTCCGGGATATCTTTCAATCGAAGTTCGTCGACAGCGGCTTCCTGTGGCAATGGTGTGCCTTTGAGGTGAAGCAAATCATCTTTATTGAGGTTAATTTCAGCAATCGCATCTCCAACATTAACAAGACCGCGGCGGTAAATGATTGCAGTTGCCGGGAATTGTCCCATAGTGGCTGGCGACATTATTGTCCATGGCTGCATAAAGTAGCCGGGTTTGACCGTCCATCTTGCGCCATCGAATGCAAACTGAACAATGGCGTCGCTGTTTTGTAGTGCCCCATACGTAGCAAGATAAATCGGGGCTTCGCTGCGGAATCGGTTTGGTCGACACCATGCAATTTCAGAAATCATAGATGGAAGGTTGTTGTAATGCGGGTCCATAGCAGGATGAACGAATTGACGCGGTTTTCCGTGTGTCTCTGCATCAAAACGATAGGCGCTGCGGTCTGAGTATGTATGTCCGTTGCGTATAGACCAAGCTGCGGAATCACCTTTGCGATTGCACTCAAAGTAACCGTGTCTATCAATAAAATCGGTAACCGTATAGCTGAGTTTTTCCAGCGGTCCAAACACCTCCGGGCTTGCCGTGCTCCAATTTGACGCGGTGATGACGCCCTTGAAACCGAGTTGGCGTAGAAAACTGTAGATGTCGGCATAAAACTTCGTTTGCACCTCCAACAGAAAGGCGGCTGTGTCCTGGTCGCGCGGGAGTTTTTCAGTGAACATATTCCACAAGGGACGGAATCCTACCCGTCCTTCATTTGTGGCATCGCGCTGAATCATCTTGCCACCCCATTTTTTGAAGGCGACGTCAAGAGAGCCGTATTTTTTTATGAGCCAGTCGCCAAACATTTTTTCCAGAATTCGCAACTGCGGGTCAGGGATATTTTTTGCATCAAATGTCCAGAAAAAGAACGAGTCTTCGTTCTGGATTTCAATGCCAAACACCGCTGGTTCGTCGCGGAGCGGGGTAATCAGTGCTCTAAGCCATTCACGGTATTTTTCCTGAAACACCGGGTTGAATTCGAGGACGGCAAATGGATGTTGCTTGCCGTTGTAGCCTTTTAACCATGGGTGGTCAGGGCGCGGTGTGAACCAAAGCGGGAAGTAAATGGAGAAATGCGTATAAATGCCTTCCGCCTTCATTGCTGC
>JAKPVM010000156.1 GCA_029572555.1 Verrucomicrobiota bacterium
ATAAAATATAAGTATCCACAGAATATTACAAAAAGCACCCACAGAATCGTATTGAAAGCATCACGAAATGGAAAATATTACGACTACAAAGCAAAAATCCCTCTCACCACCGGCGAGAGGGATCTTCTATCGAAAGATGGCATTATAGCCATCCGGGGTGATTGTTATTAATTTACCCATCCGGGTTCGGCAAAATTCCGGTCATTAAAAAGTCAAAACTGACATAATCCTTGTATTACGTCAATTGTCATATTTTCTTTAACTTCCTTCATTATTGTGAATAGAGTTTTATATTTGCATCCATAATATTTGAAGCACGGACAGAATAGTAAATCCGATTACTGAAACACCAATAGAATGACACGACAATACTGCACTACGCGCCTCTCCAACTGCAAAACAGCATCTTTTATTTCAACAATTCTGAAAGGGCTTGGACAGATAATGCTTCAAGAAAATAGCATTACAGGCTTGCTGTTTCTAATCGGAATATTTTACGGTTCCTACACAATGGGACTGGCGGCACTTTTGGCCACGATTTGCGGAACGGCTACGGCATATCTGTTCAAATACGACAAATCAGAAATTGAACAGGGACTCTACGGATTCAGCGCCGCTTTGGTGGGTGTGGCGGTGATGCTGTTTGTGAAGCCGGTGATTTGGGCTTGGTTGTTTGTGATTTTGGGTGGGGTGGCAGCTGCAATGTTGCAGCATTTTGCAATTAAACGCAATTTTCCCGCATACACCTTTCCTTTTGTTGTGGTGACCTGGTTGATACTCCTGATTTGCAATAAGTTTTGCGGCGATATGCTTGCTATCTCCACACCGGCTGTTGCGCAAGCAAGCGACTCATTGACGGAAGGGTTTAAGAGTTTCGGACAGGTGATTTTTCAAGATAAATTCCTGCCGGGTTTGTTGTTCTTTTTAGCGGTATTCATCAGTTCCCCCATTGCGGCTCTCTATGGTCTTGCAGCGGCTGTTGTTTCGGCTATTTTGGCATTTTATCTCTCCGTGCCGCTTAGTGAAATCAACCTCGGACTTTATGGATTCAATGCGGTTTTATGTGCAATTGTCTTTGCCGGACCGAAGGTAATAGATGGTTTATGGGTTTTGATTTCGATTATTCTTGCTCTTGCAATCAGCCTGCTGATGCTTAAAATAGGAATACCAAAACTCACATTCCCATTCGTTCTGGCCACCTGGATTACGCTGCTTCTGAAAAATAAGTTAGTTCCCCGAATAAATAGAGGCAAGATCTCTTAAAAGAGTTGCCCCATATTCTTATAATTCAACAGTTGAATTTCTGCGGTATCATTTTCGAAGTCTCCGGCGTAAATGACAGCCTTATCGGTAATTCTATTGTTTAATACCTTGCCAAGGGATTTGATGCCGGCTTCAAACTCGGGATGGTAGGTTTGGGACGATTTGATCTCAATGGCACAATATTCATTGCCTTTTTTAAGCAATAAATCCACTTCGACGTCATTGCTGTCACGATAGAAAAATAGATTACTCTCTTTTCCTTGATTGTATCGCTCTTTTAAGGCCTCCATAATTACGAAGTTTTCAAATAAATGCCCCCGCATTTTATCTCTTGTTAATTGTTGCTCCGTTTCTATATCTAAGAGATAGCAGGCCAGTCCGGTATC
>JAKPVM010000013.1 GCA_029572555.1 Verrucomicrobiota bacterium
TACCGCAATAAACCTTGCTGCCTGTGTAGCGGCGCTAGAAAAACGTGTCTTATTGGTAGACATTGACCCACAGGCAAATGCTACAAGCGGTGTGGGTATTGAAAAGCGCGAAGGCGGTAGCCTTTATAGACCATTGCTTGGTGATGGAAGTCTTCAAGAAAAAATTGTGTCTACTACATATTCAAATCTTGATATAATCCCGAGCGAAACAGATTTATGCGGAGCAGAATTGGAGATAGCGCGTCTTGATAATCATTTGGCACGTCTTGCTAATTTGATTAAACCGATATCTGAAACTAACCAATATGATGTTATCTTGATAGATTGTCCACCATCATTCGGTTTAATAACTTTAAATGCCTTTGCCGCCTCAGATGGAATCCTTGTTCCATTACAATGCGAATATTATGCTCTTGAAGGGATTTCAACATTAACCAAAGTAGTGGATGATTTACGGGACGCAGGATTCAATCCACGGATCCATATATTTGGGATATTGATGACTATGTTTGATAGTCGGACTAATCTCTCGCATTCAGTAGTTGAAGATGTGCGGAATTTTTTTGGTTCAATTGTTTTTGAAACTGTTATTCCCAGAACAACAAGGCTTGCCGAGGCTCCAAGTTTTGGTAAACCAATCCTTTATTATGACAGATATAATCCAGCCTCAGCAGCATATCAGGTGCTTGCTCAAGAATTTATTGAAAGATTACAAAGAATTTAATAAATAGTTTTAGGATTTATGAAGAATAAGGAAAATAAATTGTTGCGGGCAATATTAGGTTGCGCGCTTGTTGCGGCGGTGAGTATTGGCATAGCCGGCGATTGGAATCAATATCGCGGCCCATTGCAAAATGGCATCTCAAAGGAAAAATTTAATTTAGATGCCTTTAAAAATGGACCAAAGATACTCTGGAAAATTGAAACTCCGAACGGATTTAGTTCTTTTTCAGTAGCTGATGGCAAGGCATTTACAATCGTTAGCCGAAATGTTGATGGTGAATCGAGGGAAGTGTGTCTTGCTGTAGATGCAAATACTGGCAAGGAACTTTGGGCAACCCCGATTGGTTTTGCAAAATATCAACCCGGTGGCGACACAGGAACGGCTGATAATAAAGGCGGCGATGGTCCTCGTTGTACCCCGAACTATAACAATGGAAGAATATATGTTATAAATCCTAAACTTGTTTTGTCTTGTTTAGACGCTAACAATGGGAAAATTTTATGGCAAAAAGATATAATGAAGGAACATTCCGGCAGATTTATTCCTTGGGAGAACGCAGCATCAGTAGTTATTGATGGTGATCTTTTGTTCATAGGTGGTGGTGGTGCGGGGCAATCTTTGATTGCTATGGACAAAATTACCGGAACCGTTGTCTGGAAGGGTTTTGATGAACGAATTACTCATTCAACCCCCGTTGTAACAACTATTCATAATATCCGTCAGGTAATTTTTTTCCTTCAAAGCGGTTTGTTATCTGTTGAAGCAAAAACAGGGCGCGAACTGTGGAGATTTCCGTTTAGATTCAACGTATCAACGGCAATCTCGCCTGTTGTGTGCGGAGAAGACCTTGTTTAATGTTCAGCTGGTTATGATGTCGGTAGCGGCTTATGCAAAATCACAAAAGAAGGAAATAATTTGAAAGCCAACGAAGTCTGGAAGATTAAAGGCAACGACCCAGTTTGTACTCAATGGAGTACGCCAGTATATAAAGATGGTTATCTATATGGAATGTTTAGTTTTAAAAAATTTGGCACAGGACCAGTAAAATGCATTGAAGTTGCCACTGGTACTGTAAAATGGGAAAAAGCAGGTTTTGGAATGGGCAATATTATACTTGTTGATGATAAACTGGTGGCACTTTCTGACGACGGGAGAGTCGTTATTATTGAACCCACCCCGGACGGATATCGAGAATTAGCAGGC
>JAKPVM010000154.1 GCA_029572555.1 Verrucomicrobiota bacterium
TTATCGCCGCTATCAATACAGGGAGAATCAGGCGCAAGATGATAATTCCCATTTGTTAAATCTAAAAACATAGGTGGCGCATCGGTATTCCCAAAACCACTGTCAGGCAAAGGTGTTGTGCAAGAATTAAAGAATTCAGAACTATCATAGTTTGTTTTTGAATAGCTGGTGTTATAATACACAATACAATTAGTCAGAACACAAATAAAAACACCGCCTCCACTATAATGAGAAGCACAATTTTTGGAAACAGTACAATTAACTAAAGTTGAACTATACGCGCCGCCGCCATAATTCCATGCAGAATTATAACTCAATACACAATTATATAATGCTGAACTATACGCGCCGCCACCATAACTTGCTGAGTTAGTTATTATAATGCTATTATATATAGAACAATTATATGCCGCTCCTCCATTTCTACCATAATTATTAGTCAAAACACAGTTGGTTACTACAGCAAATAAAGAACTACCAAAAACACCACCACCACTTTTTGTTCCAGAATTTGCAGTACATTTGCCACTCATTATAGTAAAACCGCTTAATACGGCGCCGTTTGTCATAAATACACAACGAACTTTTCTGCTATAATCACCTACTATATATGTCTTTGAGGGTCCATTTGCGCTTTTAACAATTATCGGTTTGTTTATCATAATACGATTCGAACCATAATCATTACCATATACCCCTTTATCATAAACACCATCAGCCACAAGAACAGTGCTCCCCCGCAGTACTGCGGCGTCTATACCGTCTTGAATGTTAGTTGCTGCGGTTGACAAGTTAGTATAAGGAGGAACTGGATTTGTGCTGCCGGCGTCCACATAAATAATCACTTCTGGAACAACCTCAACCACAACTTCCGTAGTTGTCCCGTCAGGATTGCTATTGTTATAACCAGTTAGCCTAACAACATAAGTGCCAGCGGCTGCGAACCTGTGGGTTACATAGGCTTGATTAGTTATTATAGTGCCATCGCCAAAATCCCATACATTCGTCGTTATCAAGCCTTCATTAATGGCAACAAAATTGGCTTCGTATCCGGCAATAACACGGATATTTTTCGTATTTATTCCCATATTTATCGGTCCTGTGGCATTAAGTGTAAATTGGTCTGCGCCTATTGAAGGTGGGTTTTGCCATTGTTCGCCATCAATATCCAAACCGCTGCAATAAGAATAATTGCCAATCCCAATACAAGGCGAATCCGCTGAAAGATGCGTAAGCGAAGCCATACGCGGTTCATCACTGATATTCCCTACACCGTTGGTAGGCAATGGCGTTGTACAAGAATAATTAAAAGATGAATTATAGTAGTTGCTACCAAGATAAGATGAGTTGTAATAAACAATGCTATTATTCACCTCGCTGGAATCAACACCACAACTGAACTTGTAAGCCGTGTTGTCAATCACTGTGGAATTGTTCAAAATTGAACTATGCGCGCCACCGCCAGTCCTTGCGCTGTTATTGTATATGACACTATTGTTTACCTTTGAATTATTAACGCCCCCGCCAAATGTTGAAGCGGAATTAGATGCTAAACGACAATTATTTAATGTTGAACCATCTGCCGCTCCCCCTGAACAGGCTTCATTTCCATTAACATTGCAATTGTATAAAATAGAATCGCTTGCGCCTCCACCAAAATACGGAGTAATATTGTTTGAAATAGTGCAATTATACAGAATGGAATCAAATGCCCCCGCGCCATAAGAAGCTGAGTTCCCCTTTATAATACAATCGTATAAAGTACAGGAATACACGCCTCCACCATAACAAGAAGCAGAGTTGTTCACTATAACACAATTAGTCAATATTGCCCGTGTGGAACTCCCAAATACACCAGCGCCGCTCAACTGCTCAATATCATCATAAGTGTAATCATAGTAAGACGACACAGTATAACCATTTGAAATTGTAAACCCACTCAATACAGCGTCGTTCGTTATCCATACGCCGCGCACCGCAGCAATCCCGTTTGTCCCGTAGGCTGATGGAGATCCAGTAATTATAGTTTTTGATGGTCCATTTA
Source organism: Verrucomicrobiota bacterium (assembly GCA_029572555.1). GTDB lineage: Bacteria > Verrucomicrobiota > Verrucomicrobiia > Limisphaerales > JAKPVM01 > JAKPVM01. The sequence goes on from JAKPVM010000154.1 coordinate 2,045, forward strand.
GACTTTTAATCGTAAGCGGTTTATTAATCACCACGCGATTAGTCATCAACCCAAAAACTGCTAAACCGCCGGTTTTATAAACACCATCTGAAACTATGATTATATCGCCAGCATTTGCAGCATCTATCGCGTCCTGAATCGTCGTTGCAGCAGTATCCCAGTCGGTATATGGAGAAACAGGATTTTGACTGTTCACATTAACATAGTGATAACATACTTCTTGTGATACCACTTCAATCGCAACTTCCGCAGTTATACCATCGGGATAAGTATCATTATAGCCTGTCAACTTCACAATATTAGTTCCACTATTTATAAACTTATGCGTGATAAATGGTTGGTTTGTTGAAAAACTGCCATCGCCAAAATCCCAAACGCTCGATGTTATTTTACCATCGTTATTTGCAATAAATGAGACAACGGAACCCTTTATGACACGAGTGGCAGATGCATCAATTCGCATACTTAATGAACCAGCAGTATCTGCGGGTATTAACTGGTCTGCCCCGATAGATGGCGGGTTTGTCCACGCTTCTCCATCTATATCTAACCCATAAACCGAAGAGGCATCACCTCTGTTCAGACAGGGTGACGTAGCAGAAATATGAGATGATGAAGATAATTGCGGTTCATCAGAAATATTCCCAACCCCTCCGGTAGGTAAAGGTGTTGTGCAAGAGAAATTAAACACCGAATTACTATAGTTAGCCCAGGCAAGAGCAGAATTATAATAAACAATACAATTTGTTAAATCGCATGATACCACACCACCAGTATCATTGGCGCTATTACCGGTTAGAGTGCAATTAGCCAATGTGGAATTATTCGCGCCACCGCCAGTATAAGCCGAATTGCCAGTTATAACACTATTGTATAATGTCGAACTATAAGCGGCTCCACCTTCCCAGACAGCAGAATTTCCTGTCAAAACGCAATTATACAAAACTGAACTATGGACGCCGGCGCCGTTAACAGCAGAATTATCTTTTATTATGCTATTATATACCGAACAAGAATAAACACCACCACCTTCAAAGCCATTATTTCCAACAATAACACAGTTAGTTAAAATCGCATTTGTAGAAGTTCCATATACAGCACCACCGCGTTTTTGGTCGTTTGTATAGCCTCCACCTTTAATAACCGTATAACCGTTAGTCAACGTAAAACCACTTAAAACAGCCCCGTTCGTCATCCATACACAGCGAATAGCCCCACTACCAGTCTTAGTATCAGATGGAGTCCCGCCAATAATTAATGTTTTAGATGGACCATTAATACTTTTCACAACCACAGATTTGTTGATAATTACGCAGCTTGATACTCCATTGCTAATAACTGAACCACCAATATCATAAACGCCATTTGTTACCAGAATTATATCCCCATCAGAACTAGCATCAATTGCATCCTGAATAGACTGCGCCGCATTCTCCCAACCATCATAAGGGGCTTGAGGATTTGGATTATCCTTCCATACATAGAACGTAGCAGCGTTTAAAAAAATTGAAGGTATCAGAAAAAACACTGAAAATATTAATGTCCTAATTATTTTCATAAAACTCTTATTGGTTAATTGTGTCTTGGGTTCTTTCATAGATTCATCTATTTTGTAGGGTCAAAATATAATGTCCTTTTGGCGTCGTCTTCTATCATCTGCAATAACTGCTCTGTTTTTATTTCCTCGATATGTCCATCGCAGAACCCTATATTACCTTTTCCAAGATGAGATAGAAGAGCACCTGCCTTCATTGCACTTTGAGCACTGCCACCCGGATAAAATCCACTCTCTCTCATTGATTCGGGGGTCTCTTGAACAAGCACTATCTTTTGTGCCGGGTTTCTTATCGCTACTGACTTCACACCTTCGGCAGGTATTATTGAATTATTAATACTCTGAGATGGATTAAACAATTTATTCATACTGTAGTTAACACGCAATACTGCGCCTTTAATTCCAGTGCTGGGACAGCGATATACCGGATAAACCGTCCTTATCATTTGTTGCATATCACGATCCCATTTTTTTTGCCCTGTAACATAATTAAAAACTGAACCACTCTCTGCATGTATCGCCCACTTGTTCTGATAATTAAGATAAGTATCGTCAGAAGGTGGCATTGAAGGATCAAGATCCGCGCCTAGACCACCCGGGGCAAATACCTGATGATCCGTTAATCGTCGTCCTTCGGAATCATTCCTTGGTGGCCAAGGCATAATGTTGCGATTATCATCGGCATACATTAGAACACCAAGTGTAATCTGACGGATATTCTTTTTGCAGACCAACAGATGTTCAATCTCTTTGTCCCTGTCAAAAGCGGACAAAAATATCGTGCTCAAAAGCGCAATGGAACACACTACAACGAAAAGCTCAATCAACGTAAAACCTTTGATTTGCCCCTTACTTTTATTGATATAAGTTCTCATAGAAAAAATGATTTAATTATAAAGATTATAAAGAGTATCTAATATATTTACAAATGTTTTTTCTAAATAAAAAAAGGCGCATAATTAAATCTGGTTTTTCGTATTAAACACAACTTTACGACATCTGACGCGCCTAATGAATTAAGAAATACGATTCATAAATTATGGAATTGTACTGAATTATATGAAAAGCGGGCTTACCACGCAAATCGTCTTAACTAAGGAAAAACAATTAAGGAATACGTTAAATCGAAAAATTCAAGATATTGGACTCTCGGAGATTGCTGTATTTACAGCCGAATGAATTATTTTTTAAATATAGAGAGTATGATTGTCAGGACAATACTCAACAAGATGCAAGTTGCAATGGGAAAATAAAATTTAAAGCTGCCTTTATCAATATAAATATCACCGGGCAAAAAGCCTCCCACTTTTTTGCCACCAAAAATCCAGGTGAAAAGACCTATTGCGGCAATTATGCAACCGGTTGCAAAAATTAATTTGCCTAAATCGCTCATAATTCCAAGAGAATAACTTACAACAAAAGGCGATATTATTCCAGCTGGTTAAGGTTTCTGGTGGGTGAATTAAAGCGTAAAAATTATTGATGATTTTGTATTGATTAAAATAAATAAAAGTGGTAAAAATGAATAATTAATCTGATAAAAATGTGTTATCGGATAATTTGAGTTAAAACAGAAATTATAAAAAGGATAAAAATTATGGCAAATTGTTTCCATCCGAGTATAGAGGGTGCCCAACATGGGATGAAGACGCTCGGGCAGTTTTTAGATTATGCTAAGGCGTCAGGTGCAACAGGCGCGCAACCTTCTAATTATATGCTTCATAGCGAGAAGGGGTTCAAAAAGGCTTCTGCAATTAAAGAGGCGTTTGAAAGCAGAGGAATGACCCTTGATGGTATTTCCTGCCATAGTCCGATGTGGGTTCATTTAACAGCATGGACAGGCAGCCCAACGGTTAAACCGTTTATTCCGTCAGATGTTGCAAAGGGCAGTCCGCAGGAAATCGAGAAATGGGCTGAGAATTATATTTTAAAGCTGATGGATCTTGCTGCTGAACTTGGCGTCAAGGTGTTGCCAACATTCTGGGGAGTAGTCTATGGCTGGGAAGTTGCAACCGGCTATCCGTGGGGGTTCTGGGCTGGACCCGGATATGATTTAATTAAGGAAGGAAAAGAACGATTTGTTAAAAAGACAGCAAAGATACGCAAACACGCAAATGAACTTGGCATCGTTCTTTGCCACGAAATTCATCCGGGAACTGCGGCAATGTGCGCTGATGATTTCAATATGCTGGTTGAAATATGCGATGGAGATAAATGTCTTGGCGTTAATGCCGACCCATCACATTGTTGGGAAGGCGAAAGCTGGGAGCAACGGTTTTTAAAGGTCGGTTCACGAGTTTATGCTGCGCATATCAAAAATTATGTTGTCAGACCCGGCTTCCAGTTAAGAAAAGTGGAACCGATGTGGCAAAATCGCGGGATGCAATTTGTTGATTTACCTTCTGGCGATATCAATATGCAGAGATATGTTGAGCTATTGATTCAAATTGGTTATCCGACGCGGTATTGTCAAATTATGAGCCGAAAGACAGCCCCTATCGTAGTTGAGGCAGAAAGCGCTCATAAAGACCTTGATTATACAAGCAGCAACGGAATTGCTTATGTCCGAGATTACTTGTGCTGGCCTGTTGCGGCAGGTTCGTTTGAAGATGGTATGGGAGCAAAGCAATAATAGTCGGAAGTGGTTGATATTTATTCATATTTAAAGGCGTGGTGAAGTGCCGCGCCTTTTCTATTTTTGATAAATAAAGACTATTTTTGGAGTATTTAAATTGTTTTTTTAATATAATTAATGCATATTAAATCAGTATGAACTTTATTCTTACTACGCATAACTTGACGCTCACAAAGGCAATAGAAGACCGTGTCTTGCGTCATATTGAAAAATTAGAACATCTAAATAGTAAAGTTATTGAAGCGAGGGTGATCCTTGATGAAGATTCTACAAAAACCCCCGCAAGTCGTTTTGGATGTTCAATTAGATTAGGTGTAAGGGGTCCAGACCTATTTGCAGAAGATAGGGCAGAGGATTTATATGTTGCAATTGATAGAGTAGCTAAAAAGATTGAACAGCAGGTGCGTAAACATCATAGCATTATCAGAAACAGAAAACACACCGAAGCTGCACGATTCAAAGTAAAAAACCAAGAATCAGAAGAATGAGCCATTGTCAAAGGCTCTGTCTTAGTGCCCGATTTGTATTGCCAGTTTCCTCACCAGTGATTGAGAACGGTTTTGTTTTAATTGAAGGAAACAAAATAAAGGAAGTCGGGCAAAGAAGAGAATTAAAAAAACAGCCCGGTTTAATCAATGTGGATTGCGGAGATGTGGTTCTCCTGCCGGGGTTGGTTAATTCTCATTCCCATTTAGATTATACTTCTATTGCAAGGAAAATCCCCCCAACAACCGATTTTGTTTCCTGGATAAAATCAATAATTGAACTGAAGAAGACCGCAATTGATTATGAGAAGTCGTGGTTAAATGGCGCAACAATGTTAAAAAACAGTGGTGTAACTTCGGTTGCAGATATTGAATCTGTTCCATCGTTGTTGCCACGCATTTTTGAATCAACACCTTTAAGAATGATTTCATTTATCGAGGTAATTGGTTTAACCCAAGATTGGAACAACGATGTTTTAAATATTATAGAGAAACTGCATACTTGTAATTTAACTAATAAGAAAATTGGGATTTCCCCGCATACCTTGTATTCAACTATTCCCGCTATTTTGAAAGAGACCTTAAAACTTGCGCGGGAATATGCCTTGCCTGTTTCAATTCATCTTGCTGAAAGTGAGGAAGAATTCCTGATGTTCAAAAATTGCAGCGGACCGCTTTATAATTGGCTTAAAGAAAAGGGTAGAAATATGGAGGACTGCGGCTATGGTTCGCCTATGAAGACATTTTTCAATAATTATTCCCCACCGCAAGGAGTATTAGTTGCGCACGCAAATTATTTAGATGACGACGATATAACGGTGCTCCGAACTAACGAGGCAAACATAGTTCATTGTCCATCAAGTTTTGAATATTTTGGGCATAAGATGTTTCGTTTTGACGAGTTAATTAAAGCCGGTATAAATGTTTGTCTCGGAACGGATAGCCTTGCAAGCGCAAAGATGGAGGAAAACGTTGTTCTTGATATGTTTTATGAAATGCGTCTGTTTTCAAAGCGGCTAATAAATCCCGAGGTGATTGTTAAGATGGCAACGGTTAATGGCGCAAAGGCGCTTGGATACGAGGGAAAATGCGGCAGCCTAAACCCCGACGCTTTTGCGGATTTAATCTGCATCCCGTACGACGGCAAACAAAGCGATGTATATGACGCTGTCATCCACCATAAAGGGGATGTATTATTTTCTTTGATTGATGGCAAATTTGTCTATGGAACAGAAGATTACCGCAAGATATTAAACGATGTTACCCAGTGATAAAAATAAACCTGTTGTTTTTATTTCCGGTGCCTCGGGGACAATAGGAAGAAGCCTCGTAACCAGGTTTTCCAGCGATGGATACGATGTCCTTGCAGGCTATTTTTCCAGCAATCCATTTGAACCCGATAAAAATATTTTTCAAATAGATGTTTCTGACGCTGAAAGTGTAAAAAATGTTTTTGATGTCATAAAAGAAAAATACGGTAGGCTTGATGTATTGATTAACACAGCTGGTTTAACCGATGATGAATTGGTTATCAATATGACTGAAAGTTCCTGGGACAAAGTAATTGATGTTAATTTAAAAGGCGCTATGAATTGTTCTCGCAACGTAATTGAATTAATGAAAGATAACGGCGGTGGTCATATTATAAATTTTGCAAGCATAAGCGCTATTACCGGCAGAGTAGGACAGGGGAATTATTCTGCTGCAAAGGCTGCATTAATCGGTTTTACAATGAGTCTGGCAAAAGAATTGGGAGAAATGAATATCCGGGTGAATGTTGTTTTGCCCGGCATTATTCCCTCAAAAATGACTGCAAATCTTGATGAAAAAAAGTTAAATAAAATTATTGAAGATAATGTCTTGCGCCGTTCAACAACAGCTGAAGAAGTGGCAAGATTTTGCGATTTTCTTGCTTCAACGGAAAATATTTCAGGACAGGTATTTCATCTGGATAGTAGAATTACTCGCTGGACATAACAAAACGATATAACCCTATGATTTCTGAAAATCAATCTAACAGACTTAATTTTTATGATTATCTTCAACAGGAGTGTGAAAAGTTAAAATCGAAGGAACTCTGGCGAATACTGCGGCGCGTAGAATCTGAACAATCTTCCCGTATAATTGTTGAAGGAAAATCATATATTAATTTTTCATCAAACGATTATTTAGGTCTTGCATGCCATCCTGCTTTAAAAGAAGCGGCAATCAAAGCGATAGAGAAATATGGTGCGGGTTCAGGCGCATCAAGGCTAATTTGCGGGTCGATTTCAATTCATCATAAACTTGAAGAACGTCTTGCCGATTTTAAACAGACGGAGGCTGCATTAAGTTTTTCATCAGGCTATTTAACGGCGATTGGCGCAATTTGTTCTCTTGTTGGAAAAGGCGATATTGTGATTCTTGATAGGTTGGCGCATTCTTGTTTGATTGATGCCACAAGACTTTCAGGCGCTAAATTGGTGGTCTTTCGTCATAATGATTGCGAGCATCTTGAATCGGTTTTAAAACGGATAAACAATGGCAGACCGGCAAATCAAAAAGTGCTAATCGTTACCGAGACAGTTTTTTCTATGGATGGCGATATTGCGCCTTTAAAACAGATTGTTGAATTAAAGGAAAAATATGGCTCGTGGTTGATGGTTGACGAGGCTCACGCAACTGGAATTTATAAATCCGGCATCGTTAACTCTCTTGGCATTTGTGAAGCCGTTGAAGTCCAGATGGGAACGTTAGGAAAGGCAGTGGGGGCATCCGGCGGATTTATTTGCGGCAAAAAGGTTCTTATTGAATATTTGATTAACAAAGCGCGGAGTTTCATTTTTACAACTGCGCCTCCGCCAGCAGCATCAGCCGCAGCGCTGGAAGGAATAAACATAATAGATTCTGACGAAGGCAAGGTGCGGGCAGGAATGCTACTCTCTCTTATCGATGAATTAAAGATGTCTCTATTGTCTGCCGATACTGATGTAAGCAATATCCAGTCTGCGATTTTTCCAATCATTCTCGGTTCAAATGAAAAAGCGACCAAAGTCGCAAAATATTTGATGGAAAATGGAATTTATATTCCAGCCATCCGCTATCCGACTGTCCCTAAAAACAGCGCCCGTCTACGAATTACTCTAACGGCAAACCACAATCCCGAAGATGTTCGTTTGCTTACTCTATCTCTGAAATCGGCCTCAGGAATTTAAAATATGAACAAACTTGCAAAACTTGATAAGTTATATGTCTGGCATCCCTTTACGCAGATGAAGGATTGGCTTCAATCAGAGCCAACTGTCATAGTAAAAGGTAGAGGTATTTATCTATATGATTTTTATGGGAAAAGATATATCGATGCAAATTCTTCGATATGGACAAATTTGCACGGTCATAACAACAGTTATTTAAACAGGGCACTATGTAATCAACTGAAAAAAATTGCGCATTCTTCTGCGCTGGGACTTGCAAACGAACCTGCCTCTATCCTTGCTGAAAGACTTGTAAAGATCGTTAATCCCAGAAAAATCTTAAATGAAAATTTGCGAAATAAACCGCTTGAAAAGGTGTTTTACAGCGACAACGGTTCAACTGCGATGGAGATTGCCATCAAACTTGCATTTGAATATACCAGACGTTCAGGGTTAAGTAAAAACCCGCGTTTTCTCTCCTTATCCAGCGCATATCACGGTGATACAATCGGGGCGGTTAGCGTTGGACATATTGATTTATTCCACAAAACCTGGTCTCCCTTGCTTTTTAAGACCGACTATGTAATGTCGCCATATTGTTATCGTTGCAAATACAATAAATCTGAACCAGAGCGAGCAGATGCTCGCGAATACAAGAAGTGCAGATGGGAGTGTGTTGATGTGTTTGAAAAGAAATTCAGAGACGCAAAGCAGAATGGAAAACCGATAACCGCCTTTGTATTTGAACCGCTGATTCAAGGCAGCGCGGGAATGATTGCGCATCCTGATGGCTGGCTGAGAAAAGTTGCTGAAATCGCCCGAAATAATAGAGCCCTGCTTATAGCCGATGAAGTAATGACGGGATTTGGCAGAACAGGTATATGCAAAGACTCTGATGATACCAGCCTCTTTGCCTGTCATAAAGAAGCCGTGCAACCTGATTTTATCGCCCTGTCTAAGGGGCTAACTGGCGGATACCTACCAATGGCTGCCACATTGACAACAAAAGATGTCTTTAATGCTTTTCTTGGGGATTATACTGAATTTAAGACATTTTTTCACGGTCACAGTTACACGGCAAATCAACTTGGGTCTTCAGTTGCTCTTGCAAATTTAGATTTATTAGAGGATAAAGATAGTATTAAATCACGAAATAAACTGGAATTAGCCTTGAGTAATGAATTAAAATTACTCTGGAAATACAAACAAATTGGCGACATACGGCAGGTTGGACTTGTAGTCGGAATTGAATTGGTTAAAAATTGGCGCACGCGTGAGCCTTATGAACCAAAAGAGCAGGCAGGAATTAAAGTTTGCAAGGCAATGGCGAAACGCGGAGTTATAACTCGACCCGTTGGAAATATAGTTGTTATAATGCCGCCTTACTGCGCAAACGAGAAGCATTGTAAAAAAATAGTTTCAGCCATTGCTGAATCGATTGATGAAACCCTGAACTAAAATGGCAAATAGAGAAAAAGGTTTTAAAAAACAGAAGACTGGTGAACGTAAACAATCCCAGACAGAACAGAAACAGTTTTCTATGTCAGATTGGGAACCGAATATGTGGCGTTCGCGCTGTGCCTGGTGTGGCTCTTTAATTGGAAATATGAAAGATGGATTTATTGTCCCTGTCTCTTTACAAGAAGCGGCAATTAAAGGATTTGAACAAAATTCAATTCAGCCATTATTTTTGAGTTCAATCAATAAAGTCGTACCGATGATTATTACTGACAAGGATTCAAAGATTAAAAAGGCATTCAAAGACGCCTATTTTCAAGCCTGTTGCAAAAAATGTGCAGAAAACTTGAAGAGAGAGATTCAGAATTCTTTAACAATGTCTAAAAATTATTAACCAATCTCGTTGCATAAATAATTACAACGAAAATAAATAAATTTAGTTATAAAATTTAAAATTTTATCATACACGGATATGAAGGATATTTTATTTATTTTTTAAAAGAATAAATTTTTATTTTTTTTGTTGTCTTTCCTTTTAACCGTATTAATTTCTAGATTTATTCAATACGCTTTTTATTCTATTTAATTTCTATCTTTTAAATTTTAATACGAATAGGATCGGCTATTATTTCGCCATTTTTCCACTTTTCGTATGGGTTAGATATTTTAATAATTTTCGCATTTTTAGTCCCAGCATTGTAAACCCGATAAATGTGGAATTTATCCGCCTCCTTCTTCATAAATTGCCATTGTGAATTGGATACAATAAACAAATCTTTCCTATCAGTTATTGTCGTTTTTACTTCTACATATTCCTCAATATCATTGTTTTTGCTTATCTCAATGTCGTAACTTTTTCCTGTATCGGTATTTTCATTTAACCAATGAATATTCTTATCTTTATATTTATCCTTTAAGAAATTAAAAACTAATTTTTCACCCCATTTTCCGATATTTTTCCTAACGTCATCTGGAAGATTATCATCCTCCTTTTTATGCAAAGGTGATGTCTCACCAGTTGAATTGTTTCCAGAACCTCCCGATTTTCCATCGGAAGTATTCGAACCATCTATTACTTTCCCTTGATATTCGTTAATTGGAACTATAAAGTCAGGTTCGAACTTAGGTTTCCAAGTTGATTGTTCTTGTTTTGTTTGTTGTGTTGGTTGTGTTGGTTGTGTTGGTTGTGTTGGTTGTGTTGGTTGTGTTGGTTGTGTTTGTTGTGTTGGTTGTGTTGGTTGTGTTGGTTGTGTTTGTTGTGTTGGTTGTGTTGGTTG
>JAKPVM010000169.1 GCA_029572555.1 Verrucomicrobiota bacterium
CTATCGATGGTTAAAAAATGCCAGCAAGAATGCTGGCATCACAAAAGAACCTCGTAAGAGGTGACATTATTATAGCAAACGGAATACAAAAACATCATAAACCGCCCACAGCGGTGGCAGAGCCATTATTATGGTTCTCAATTATTGCTCTGACACCCCTAACGGGGTTTTCCTCTGTGTTAATGTCTATGCTATAATCCTGCCACTCCTTATGGAGTTTCATAATGTCAGCCTTCGGCTGATTGATATTTTACGGACAAAATATTTTTCGCAACATTAATTGTCAAAATTATGGATATATATTTATTGTATGCTAATGCAGTATCTGTGCTAATGATTCAAATAAAGCCAGCACTTTTTATTTTTGTTATGGGATAGCTGTGAAATTAATGTAACTTTTTTTAAAAGCAGTTCGTCTAAATTGAAGTAAGGTAAAAAAGGAATCTATGAAAAGAAATATTATTATATTAGGTGCTGTAATTTTAACAGCAAGTTCGTTCATCGCTGTCGGTGCTGCAGTCGATGAAGTCAAGGGCGCGATTAAAAATCTCGCCGATAAACCAAATTATAGCTGGACGACCACAGTCAAATCAGGTGGTGGACAGGGTCGCTTTGCCCCGGGACCAACTGAAGGAAAAACCGAAAAAGGCGGCTTAATCTATCTTACAATGACTCGTGGCGACCAGAAAACCGAGGCGTTGGTGAAAGGCGCAAAATCCGTTGTAAAGACGCAAGATGGTTGGCAACAAACGCAAGCGCCTGGCGCTGGTCAACCGGGCGGCAGAGGTGCAAGAGGCGCGTTTATGGGCAGAATGCTCCAAAATTACAAAGTCCCAGCCGTTCAAGCAGAAGACCTCATTTCAAAAGTCAAAGAACTGAAGAAAGATGGCGATGCTTATGTTGGCGAACTTACGGAAGACGGAGTAAAACAGTTCTTAATGCCGGGCGGTGGACGTGGTGGTCAGAATGCCCCTACACCATCTAATCCAAAAGGCACTGTTAAATTCTGGGTAAAAGATGGTGTTCTTGTTAAATATGAGTTTAATGTCCAGGGTACAATGACATTTAACAATAACGATGTTAACATTGATAGAACAACTACCGTTGAAATTAAAGACATCGGCTCAACAAAGATTGATGTCCCGGCTGAAGCTAAAGAAAAGTTATCATAATATTTTCTTACCATTCGGAGACTTAAGGGGTTGAGTTTCCGAAAATGTTCTCCGCGAACTACGAGCGGCGCCATAGATGGTGCCGCTCTGTTTTTTCAAAAAGTTTTGCCTTCCTCTTTAAAAAATCTAATACTCGTACTATGAAAACAAAAGTAATATGCCTTTGTCTTTTCTGGTACATACACGTATGCCCTGCCGATATAAATAGATTTCCGATAATCACAAATCAGCGAAGTCCTGCGATGATTGTATGGTCTAATTATGCCCCAAGAACGGAAATCTCTCCGACTTTTTCCATTGATAGCCGGGCTGGTAGAGAGAAAAACCCTGCCTTGCGGATTGATTCGAACAGTCCTGAACAGTTTGGCTTCTGGCAATGCAGAATTGACAATATTATCCCTGAACAACAATACAGATTTAGCGCATGGTACAGGACTAAAGGTGTTCAAAACGACCGCCGTTCTGTTATAGCCCGTCTTGAATGGTTTGATAAAAACGGGCGTTCCCTCAGACCGCCTGAATATTGCCTTGATGTCGAAATATCAAGACGATGGAAAAAAGTCGAATATATAGCGCAAGCCCCACAAAAGTCGGTTAGTGTTGACATTCAACTTTCGCTCGGTTTTATAAAAGGAACTGTCTGGTGGGATGCTATTAGTCTTGTGCCTGTTACAAATCTGACTGAACGAATTTGCCGCGTAGCAACTATATTCCATAGACCAAATAATACAAAATCACCGGCTCAAAGTGTGGAAGAATTTTGCCGACTTGTTGAAACAAATAATCCTGGCAATCTTGACTTTGTCTGTCTGCCCGAGGGAATAACGGTGATTGGAACAGGTAAAAGTTATTATGATGTTAGTGAACCAATTCCCGGTCCGACAACTGAAAGGCTTGGCAAACTGGCTTCTAAAATCCACGCCTATATAATTGCTGGATTATACGAGAGGCATAATCACATAGTTTATAACACAGCTGTTTTGATGGATAGGAATGGCAAGTTAATCGGCATTTACAGGAAAACACATTTACCCAGAGAAGAATGGGAAAAAGGAATCACGCCCGGCAATGAATATCCAATCTTTCAAACTGACATCGGTAAAATCGGAATAATAATTTGCTGGGATTTGCAATTTCCTGAGCCAGCGCGCACAATGGCGGCAAAAGGTGCAGAAATTATTTTTATACCAATCTGGGGTGGCAGTGAAATCCTTGCAAAGGCGCGAGCAATAGAAAATTCAGTCTTTCTCGTTACTTCGACTTACGATATGCGCTCGTTTGTCATTGATCCCACAGGCGGAATTTGCGCCGAAGCAACTTCGTCTTCCCCGTTTATATCCACCGAAATTTCTTTAAATAAAATTTACTACCAGCCGTGGACTGGTAATATGAAGACCCGAACATGGAAAGAGTGGCGGCCGGATATCCGCTGGTAAATTAAAAATAGATTTGATTTATTTCAAATTTAAAAGGATAAAAATTAAGCCGTGAAACAATCAATTGTAACACTAGATATGGAAGGCGTCCTTACGCCAGAAATCTGGATTGCGGTTGCGGAAAAAACAGGCATACCTGAACTCCGCCGCACAACCCGCGATGAACCGGATTACAATAAGTTAATGCGTGGACGGATCAAAATCCTTGATGAGCATAGTTTAAAATTAAGCAATATACAAAACGTCATTGCTGCATTGCGTCCATTGCCCGGCGCGCTTGAGTTCTTAAACGAACTCCGTTCAATTGTTCAGGTGATTATACTTTCTGACACATTTGAACAGTTTGCCCAACCACTATTGCGACAACTTGGTTATCCAACACTTTTCTGCAACAGGCTGATAGTTGAAAACGACAGAATTGTTGGTTATCAACTGCGTCAGCCAAATCAAAAGCAAAAATCGGTCGTCGCTCTGAAAAGCCTGAATTATAAAGTGATTTCAGCAGGCGATTCTTATAATGACACCGCAATGCTCTCTGAGGCTGATGTCGGATTTTTATTCCGCGCCCCGGAAAATGTTAAGCGAGACTTTCCACAATTTAAAGCAGTAGAGACTTATGATGACCTGCTGAAATTAATAAAAGAGGCGATGCAAAAAGTTCAATTCCCTACGACTCAATGACTATACTTGATACAATCGTTAAACAAAAACAGGAAGAGAATAAACTGCTCCCCGAAAAAACTTACTCTATAAATGATTTAATCGCTGCGGTTCAGAAACGAGGCGGTGTCCGCGATTTTTATAAGGCATTGAAAAATCCGCCTCACGGAAACATAGCCTTAATTGCCGAAGTGAAAAAGGCGTCGCCTTCGGTGGGGATTATTTGCGCTGATTTTGACCCTATAAAAATTGCGACACGTTACGAAGCAGCAGGGGCAAGTTGTATATCTGTCCTGACGGATGTAAAATTTTTTCAAGGCTCGCCGGATTATCTCCGGCTGATTCGCAAAAAAGCCAACCTCCCATTGTTACGAAAAGATTTCATTATCGATGAACGACAAATCTATGAATCAATTGAATTAGGGGCTGACGCAATACTTTTAATAGTGTCAATCCTTGATTTTGAAAGGTTCAAACATTTTCACAATCTTATCATCAGCGCGGGATTGAACGCACTTGTTGAAGTGCATAATGAGGAAGAACTTGAAGCCGCTTTATCAATCAATGCAAAAATAATCGGCATTAACAACCGCGATTTAAAAACATTCAAAGTTGATGTTGGAACAACGGAAAGACTTTCAAAAAAAATTAGAAATTCGCCCGGTGGAGATTCAATCCTCATCGTTGCAGAAAGCGGAATTAGAGATAGAGAGGATGTTGTTCGCCTAAAACAGGCTGGTGCAACTGCAATTCTTGTTGGCGAATCTCTTTTAAGAACCGATTCTTTGGAAGAAAATATCAAAAGGCTAATTGGTTAAAATTGGACTGCTGACTGGTTATTGAAAAAATTCCATTACCTCAACAATTTTTTCCATTCTTTTAATTTGCCATCAGGCGAAAATGTTAGCCTGATATAACTATCTGGCGATGGTGGATCAGTCCAATAATAAGGCACTGAACCTGCGAAATAAGTATAATGACCACGGCTATAACCTTTGTATAGTAACCACTCACAAACCATTGTGCCATCGGTTAATTTTGCTGATTTATCCGGCGGACCAAACTCACGGACAGCATCATCAAAGGTGTAGTTCCCAACCCGAGAGTTCCAATCAATTTTCGGCTTTGTAGCGCAACCATTCTGGAAGACGATAAACATCAGAAAACATATCACCAAAATTTTCGAACCAAAGTTTTTCATTTTATTGCCTCTATAATATTAACCAGAATCGGATTATAATCAAGATAAGCCACAAACGATTGGTAGAATATAAAATGGTTTAACCGTTATAATTTTCTAACGATTGAATAGCTGCTTGACGATTTGGTTTAAAAATATTAGTGTTAATATGCGCGGTGGCTATAGCTCAATCGGTAGAGTCCCAGACTGTGGCTCTGGTTGTTACGGGTTCAAATCCCGTTAGCCACCCCATTTTATTATTTGCTTTATTTTTCAATTAGATTAGGATTTTTCAAATTATGAAAACGACATCAATAACTCTTGTCGGGATATTTTTGATAGGGATATTTATCATAATAATTATTCTTGGAATTTATTTAATCGCTCTTTACAATCGGCTTGTTCGTTTGCGTCAGATTGTGCGCAATGCATGGTCTCAAATAGATGTGCAATTAAAACGAAGACACGATTTAATTCCGAACCTTGTTGAAACCGTGAAAGGTTATGCAGCCCATGAACGAACAGTGCTTGAATCAGTAATCGAAGCCCGCTCAAAAGCCACTCGCGCAACCACGCCTGCCGATGCTATCAAAGCCGAAGGCGAATTAAGCAGCGCATTGGCGCGTCTGTTTGCAGTAGTTGAATCTTACCCGAATTTAAAAGCAGACCAGAACTTCCGTATGCTTCAAGAGGAATTGACAAGCACAGAAAACCGCGTCGCCTTTGCCCGTCAGGCTTATAACGATTCTGTGTTGCAATTAAATACAGAAGTTCAATCTTTCCCGGCTGTTCTATTTGCGAAGATGCTCGGTTTTAATCAAGAACCATTTTTTGAAACACCTGCTGAGCAAAAAGAACCTCCCAAAGTTCAGTTTTAAAAAATATAAGTGTTGCCTTTTGTAACAATTCAATTACAAAAAAGATTTATGTATAAAATCGCATCTTTATTAAAGGGCATTTTGCTCATTGCCGCCCTCACGTTTAGTCAGTGTGGTAATGCCATAACGTTATACGTAAAAACAAACGGCAACGATAATTGGAGTGGCACATTAAAGTCCCCTAACAAAAATAAAACTGATGGTCCTCTTGCATCATTAACAGGGGCGCGTGATAAATTGCGGCAGATTAAACAAAAAATTAATCTCAATGAGCCAGTCCTTATAATCGTTGGTGAGGGAAAATATTTTGTTCAAAAACCGATTGAATTTGGACCTGAAGATAGTGGAATAGGTAAGTTTCCTATTATTTTTCAGGCTGAAAATAACGGCAAAGCGGTTATCTCAGGTGGACGCCCGATTAAAGGGTTCGAGCAATGGCAGAAGGGGATATGGCGCACTTTTATACCGGAAGTTGCTTCCAATCAATGGTATTTTGAACAACTTTTTGTCAATAACACAAGGGCAACAAGGGCGCGAACGCCTGATAAATTTTTCTTTTATATGTTCAATGTAAAAGAACAATTTCTTGATGGCAAAGACTCCAAAACGGCAAAACGCGCGATTCAAAAGGTCTTGTTGCGAGAAAAAGATTTTAAGATTTTAGCCAATCTGCAACCGCAAGAGTTAAAGGATGTGAACTTCGTTGTCTATCACAGCTGGGATAATACCCGTCGGTTCATTTCTTCTTTAGACACAAACGAAAACGCCTTAATCACCGAGGGCACGCCTATAAAACCGTGGAATCCATGGAAAACAAATAACCCTTATCATTTAGAAAACTTTTTGGCTGCCCTTGACCAACCCGGTGAGTGGTTTTTATCGCGCGAAGGCTGGCTATATTATAAGCCGCGTGAAAATGAAAAAATGGAGACAGCAGAAGTGTTTGCGCCTGTTAGTGAGAAGTTCATTATAGTTAATGGAAAAAGTGATGACGGAAAATTTGTTAGCAACATTACGTTCAAAGGGCTAAAATTTGAACATTCACAGTGGATTATGCCGCCGGGCGGTTTTGAACCTGCTCAAGCCGCTGCGCCTCTTGAAGCAGCAATACAGATTGATGGCGCTAAAAATATCGTCTTTGACAATTGCGAATTATCACACATCGGCACTTACGCAATCTGGTTCAGAAAAGCTTGTCAGGATAACGTCATTCGCCATTGCTATTTTTCTGATTTGGGCGCAGGCGGCATTAGAATCGGCGAAACATCTACTCCCAAGAATGACTCTACGCTCACTAAAAATAATACGGTAGAAAATAATATCCTTCTACATAGTGGACGAACATTTCCGTGCGCAGTTGTTATCTTGATTGGACATAGCCCATTGAATCGGGTTATACATAATGAAATCGGCGATTCATATTACACAGGCATATCTGTTGGCTGGCAATGGGGATATGGGGAAAGTGTTGCAAAAAGCAATGTCATTGCATTTAACCACGTCCATCATCTTGGATGGGGAATTATGAGCGATATGGGTGGAATTTACACACTCGGTCTTTCACAGGGAACGGTAGTAACAAATAATGTATTTCACGATATTTATTCCTATTCTTATGGCGGATGGGGGATGTACACAGACGAGGGAAGCACCGGGATATTGTTTGAGAATAATCTTGTTTATAATACTAAGAGCGGGAGTTTTCATCAGCATTTTGGGAAGGAAAATATCGTTCGCAACAACATCCTCGCCTTTAGCAAAGAAAAGCAACTCCAGGCATCAAGGGCAGAAGAACATCTCTCGTTTATTTTTGAACGAAATATTGTCTATTACAAAACTGGAAAATTACTCGACGGACCCTGGGACAAAGTCCAGTTTATTATGGCAAGCAATTGCTTCTATAATATTGTTGGCGCAGAAATAAAATTTGCCGGCAAGACACTTAAAGAATGGCAGGAAATGGGCAAAGACAAAGGTTCTATTATTGCCGACCCATTATTCGTTGATGGTGAACATTATGATTTTCGGTTAAAACGAGGTTCACCGGTGTTCAAACTCGGCTTCAAACCGTTTGATTATACAAAGGCTGGTGTTTACGGTGAAAAAGATTGGATTAAACGGACGAAGATAAATTATCCACCTCTTGAAATTCCGCCACCGCCAGCAAATTAATAAGATTTAAGGTCCAGCAGAAAACCAGTCAACACCCGGTTCTGTGTATGAATAGGTCATCTCCGCTGGCATCCATCTTTTATAATATTTTACGTGAAAATCAGCAAACAGAATATTCACCCCTTTATTATGAACAGGAGAGTCTTCGTAAAATAATGTCTCTTGCGAATAGTTGTCAGGGTCGGCGTCTTCGTGGACAAATCTCGGGTAATTAGCATCACCGGATAGTATATATTTATCTGGCAATTTAATTTTATTAAAATTGACGCTGTTATGGTTTGTAATCTCCGAGTATGCGGCTCTTGATCCCATAAAATAACTTACTGCAATTTGATTATAACATTGGCTCAATTGCGGACATCTCAAAATATTAGTTGTCCCGAGATAATCAATCATCGGTTTAGGCCATGGCGGAGGGTCATCTGAATCCCAGGAAACACTGCCGTGGGCTGGGGGTAAAAGATTATTATTTTCATCGCCATACATCATCATCGCAAGACCAACTTGTTTTAAATTGCTTATACACTGAGTAGTTAGTCCCTTTTCTTTTGCCTTTGCCAGCGCAGGAAGAAGCATCGATGCAAGAATGCCAATACAGGCTATAACCACAAGCAGTTCAATTAAAGTAAAACCCGTAATGGAAATCCATAGACCATTATTTTTTCTTACTATCAAGATCTTTAATCGCTGCATGAGCAGCCGCCAACCTTGCGATTGGAACTCTAAAAGGTGAACAACTTACATAATCAAGACCAACGATATGACAGAATTCAACTGAGGATGGATCTCCGCCATGTTCGCCGCATATGCCGAGCTTGAGGTTTTTCCTTGCGGATCTCCCTTTTTCAACAGCCATCTTCACAAGCTGACCGACTCCTCCTCTATCGAGAACCCTGAAGGGATCAACAGGAAGAATCTTTTTATCAACGTATTCAGGAAGGAATGAACCGGCATCATCCCTGCTGTAACCAAAAGTCATCTGTGTAAGATCATTTGTACCAAAAGAAAAAAATTCAGCCTGAGCAGCTATTTCATCAGCCGTAACACATGCTCTGGGTATCTCAATCATCGTTCCGACCTGATAATCCACATTAACTTTTTTCTGAGCCATTACCTTTTCAGCAGTTTCAACAATAATTTTTTTCTGCGCTTCAAACTCTTTCACGGTACCTACAAGTGGAACCATTACTTCTGGCTTAACGTTAAGCCCTTTAG
>JAKPVM010000173.1 GCA_029572555.1 Verrucomicrobiota bacterium
TTCTCACAAATTAAGAAAAGCAAATTCATAACAAACTAAAAAACAGGGATTTATTTTTTAAGAAAATCGATTTTACCGCACTAATCGCCAAAACTAAGTATTCTCGCAGATGTTCGCAGATACATAAGGAGCGCGGATAAATACAGAGATACCATTGGTATACTTGCATTGAGAGACAAAACGGAGTCAGGAGATTTACAGGGATTTTTTATTTTAACAGGGATAGACAGGATAGACAGGATATTTTACAAGATACAAGACACAAGGATAAACAAGACACAATTTTTTATCCTGTATATCCTGTGTATCCTTGTTAAATTTCTTTTTTCCTTATTTCAATCCCGTAAATCAGTTTCATCTGTGCAAATCAGCGTTCCATTTCCATTCACTATGTAATGCCAACCTCCGTCTGATAACAATAAATTTATGTATGACCTATTTCTTCTACCGCAATAAACGTCAAAACTCAGGAAAAGATTATTCACGGTATGAGAGATTCGATTCTTGCGCCCTGTTGTGTTAAAAATTAAATCATCTTCGGCCATCATACCAGATTTTACAACTTTTCCGTTCGCGTAACGTTGAACCAAATTTAAGACCTGTTTTTAAGACAAAAATTAAATATTCCCGCTTTTCATAAAGATGGACTTTTCTTTCAGATGTGCGAAGTCCTGATTTGGTTATGATTTTAAACTTTAGGTTTTTGTCTTTGGCAAAACGTTTTAGCCTTTTACTGAAATCGATTTCTTCGCTTGCAAATAAATCTTCATTGAAGCCACCAATAGATTTAAAAGCATCTGAACGACAAAAAATAAACGAACCTGCCGCCCATCTCATTGTAATGCTAATCAAATTCCAGAATTCACTTACTGCTTTGGCTATAAAAGGAACATTTTTCATTTTAATTAAACAACCGCCCCCGATGGTTTTGTTTGATTCTATTTCGTTTACAACAGATTTGAAAAGTTCAGGAGTTGGATGAGAATCGGCGTCAATGAAGATTAACCAATCGCCTGAGGCAGCTTTGGCGCCACTGTTTCGCGCCCTTGCAATCTGGTTGACTGGTTCAAACACTACCGTTGCCCCTAAAGAATGTGCGATTTCTGCGGTTTTATCGGTTGAATTATTGTCGCAAACAATTATTTCATATTGCCAATTATTATTTATAAATACAGCGGCTGATTCTTTGATACTGTGGATAGTCGTCGGCAGAAGTCGTTCCTCATTATACGCCGGGATTATAATAGAAATCTTCATAGATAAAAATTAGTTTGCGGTTTTAATAAAACTTTTTTCACTATTATTAAGCAATTTGGATTGTCCTGAAACCACAATTTCCACTGGTTCAGGAGTATTGTTTGAAGTTTTGATGATTACAAAATCAGCATTTCCGTTTTTGCTGATGTCGTGTTTAATATCCATAAAGGCGGCTGGCAGTTCGGAATATCTCTCCCAAACCTTTTGCCACTCACAGTTCAACATCTTCATCGATCTTAATATACCATCAATTGGGCATAATGATGAACCAGCATATCCGGTTTTCGTCGGATTCCAGATAATGCCATTATTATCAACCGATATTTTAATATCGCCTAAACTATAAATGCCGGGAGTTGCCCCTGCGCCCGAAATTGCATCTGATATATAAACGATTTCATTTTTTACCTTGTGAATCAATCTAAAAAGGGGAGGTGAAACGTGTATTGTGTCAGGAATGAGTGTGATTTTGATATTTTCCATATTAAGGACGCGCCACAGAATATTGTCTTTTCTATCAAGCAATTGAGGACAGCCATTGCCTAAATGAGTAAAACCTCTTGCGCCAGAATCAACTGCCGCTTTTAATGTTTCATAAGGCGCATCCGTATGACCGAGCGATACAATAATCCCGAGTTCGGTGGCTGTCTTAATGAATTCAATTGCGCCTTTTCTTTCTGGGGCGATTGTAAGGAGGATTAAATCATCGGGAAGTATTTTGCGCAATTGGCGGGCATAATCAGGCATTGGATCTATCATAAGGGACGGATTATGTATTCCGCAAAAGCCGATTTTATCCGATAAAAATGGTCCTTCAATATGCCAGCCAACGATTGAATATTTCAATATTTCATTTGAATCTCGCAATTCTTTAAGTCGCTTTATCTTTTGAATTAATCTATCCCATCTGTCTGTAATCAGTGTTAATAGAAATTTTGAGCAACAAGATTGTCGAAGATTATTTACAGCCTTTATCAGGGATTCAGTGTTAATTGAAATGTCCTGAAAATCAACCCCGGAAAAGCCATTTATCTGTAAATCAAACAAAGAAGGCGCAATCCAGATATTGTTAATATCCTCATTATCAATGGGTTTAATATCAACAATTGTCTCATTATTCCATTTAACGGTTATTGGTTTTCCGGTCTTATAATCTCTTGCAGTTATTTCGTAAATCTTCATAAAAATTGGATAAAATTCAATAGTTAAAAGACAAGTTGCATTAACAAAATAAAATGTTATGCTTGCCAAATATTGAATCAACTATAAATTAGTAAGTTCATTAATAAAAATGAAGATGGAACTATATAACTTAATGATGGCGTTTGCGCAACCAACGCAACAGGGTCAACAACAAACGGCGCCTATATGGACCAGTTTTGTGCCGTTAATATTATTGATGGTGGTGTTTTACTTTTTACTGATTCGTCCACAACAAAAAAAAGCGAAAGCGCATTCGCAGATGCTTGGCAAGATAAAAAGCGGAGATAAGGTTCTCTGTGGCGGCGGGATTATTGGAACGGTGGTTTCTGTTAAAGACAAAACAGTAACAGTTAAGACTGCCGATACGAAGATTGAGATTTTGAAGTCAGCGGTTTCTGATATAATTCAAGAAGATATTTAAATATCAAATATTGACACAGTTGAAGATTATATTTAAAAGCATTAAATAAATTTTTTAAGAAATGAGTAAAAAAAATATTTGGAAATTGTTGTTAACGGTCTTTCTCGTAGCGTGGGTATTATATGAAATATATCCACCCACGCCGAGAGACATGATTGAGACGTTTGAAAAAGTTGCCGTAAATAAGGATACGAATTTTACTGCTGTTGTTAGTACAGCAAAGAAGTTGAAAGAGCAATATCCCGACCGTGCTTATGCTAATCTTCTGGAAGCAATAGGAACTAATGATATATCTGCTTATTTTCCGGATGTTGACGTAAAATCCGAAAAAGACCCGGTGCGCGCAATTCTCAATTATGTCCAGAGAAAAGCGGCTGGAGAAATTAAACTTGGTCTTGATTTGCAAGGTGGGACTTCATTTCTTGTAGGAATAGACACTAATAAATTAAACAAAGCCGATGCAGACTCCAGACGAGCTGCTCTTTCTCAGGCAGTGGAAGTGTTAAGAAAACGTGTAGATAAATTTGGTGTTGCCGAACCTTTGATTCAGCCAGCTGGTGAAGATAAGATTTTAATACAATTGCCTGGTTTGTCTGAATCTGACAAAGAGAGCGCTAAACGTCAAATTGAGAAGGCTGCATTTTTGGAATTCAGGCTTGTGCACCCACAAAGCGATGAACTTCTTGAAAAAGGAATTGTTCCGCCCGGTTATGAGATTTTAAAAGAACGGGTAAGAAAAGGGAATAAAGAGTATTACGTGCCTTTAATAGTTAATAAAAAGGCTGAACGTGGATTTACCGGTAAATATGTAAAACGGGCAATGCCAGACCGGGATTCGATGACAGGACAAATTTTGATAAGATTTGAGCTTATTGACGAAGGGGCTAAAATATTTGCGGATATAACCCGTGAACATATAGGGGAACGACTTGCGATTGTTCTTGATGGCGAACTTTATTCGGCGCCAGTTATTAGGGGTGAAATTCCAAGTGGAATTGGTGTTATTGAGGGTAATTTTGCACCAGAAGAAGCTATTGAACTTGCGAACGTATTGGAAAATCCATTGGAAACACCGGTTAAGATACTCGAATCAAGAGAGGTCGAACCGTCTCTTGGAAAAGACTCGATTAGAAGTGGACTAACGGCGTCCGTTATAGGCGTTATACTGGTATCGCTTTTTATGTTTGTTTATTATCGGAAGGCCGGTATTGTTGCCAACATTGCGCTTATCTTGAACGTCGTTATTCTTTTCGGGGTTATGTGTTACATAGACACAACTTTGACATTGCCCGGCATTGCAGGTATTGCGCTCACAATTGGTATGGCAGTTGACGCAAACGTTCTTATTTACGAACGTATAAGGGAGGAATTAGAACAAGGTAAATCATTAAAAGGGGCAATTGCAGCAGGTTATAGCAGGGCATTTGGGACTATTTTCGATTCAAATATAACAACGCTTATTTCTTCAATAATTCTGATTTATTTCGGGACAGGCCCTGTTAAAGGATTCGGTGTAACCTTGACTATCGGTATTGCGGCAAGTATGTTCACCGCAGTCGTTGTTACGAGGATTATTTTTGATTGGTTGGTTGATAAAAATTTAATTAAAACGCTCAATATGTTTAAGTTCTTTGGCAGAACTAATATAGACTTTATCAAATACGCAAAACCTGTTATTGCAACTACTGTTCTTATTATTTTAATTGGTAACTTTTATGGGATCGTTATAAGAGGGAAGAATATACTTGGACTGGATTTTGCCGGTGGAGATAGGTTAATTATGAGCTTTTCACAAAAAGTAGATGTTGGACAAATTCGCTCAACAATTGATAAATTAAAAGCAGGCGATGTGTTGATTCAATATCAGAAAGATATATCTATTAATAAAGAGAATCTTTCTATTGCAAGTCCTTATGGAACCGGCGATAGAATATTTAAAGCATTGAATGAGGCATTCCCAGATGCCAAATTTAAAGTGGATTCTTATGAAACTGTCGGTCCATCAATTGGCAAAGAAATTCAAAATACAGCGATTAAGGCAATAATAATTTCATTGTTCGGCATAATGTTTTATGTAGCAATAAGATATGAGTTTTCATTTGCTGTGGGTTCGGTGATTGCATTGATTCACGACGTATTAATTAGTCTTGGAATTTTCTTTTTGTCAGGACGACAATTAAACGCGCCAATACTTGCCGCAATTTTAACGATTATAGGTTTTTCAATAAATGATACGATAGTAATTTTTGATAGGATACGAGAGGATTTGAGACTAGGTATAAAAGGGACGTTTAAAGAGATAATCAACCGGGCAATAAATCAAACATTAAGCAGGACTATAATTACATCCGGAACAGTCTTTATTGCTACATTGTGTCTATATTTATTTGGTGGTGGAGTAATAAACGATTTCGCCTTTATATTCCTTATTGGGACAATTACTGGCACGTATTCAACTATATTTATAGCCAGCGCCTTTGTTCTTTATTACCACAAAGGCGAGAAGCCGAAAATTGCGACACAGGTAACAATAGAAGAGTCTGCGGCGTCCCCTTACGCCACAAAGACATCATAGAGATTAATTTTATAAGGGTAACTTACATAACTTTAAGTGAGATTTGGATTTATTGAAATCGGGCTGCAACACTGGTTTGTTTTTATAGTAATAATATTGATTGCGGTTTTTCTTGACTTAGGTGTTTTCCACCGAAAGATTCATATTGTCAAATTTAAAGAGGCTTTTTTTTGGACAGTATTCTGGTTTTGCATTTCTATGGGTTTTGCATTTCTTTTTGTGAAGCCTTATAGGGGAGATTCAGCATTTCATGAATTTGTTGCCGGTTACATAACGGAGCTTTCTTTATCGCTTGATAATGTGTTTGTTATTGCGTTGATTTTTTCTTATTTTCGCGTTCAGGAACAATTTCAACACAGAGTTTTGTTCTGGGGGATTTTAGGTGCTCTGATAATGCGTGGTGTAATGATTCTGCTGGGTATTGCCTTGATAAACCGATTTCACTGGATACTTTATGTTCTTGGGTTTTTCTTAATTTATAGCGGAATACACCTTGCTTTTTCAAAAGAAAAACAACCTGAACCCGAAAAAAACTTGGCTATTAGAATAGCGCGAAGGATATTTCCATTAACACCAACATTTGAAGGACAAAAGTTTTTTATTAAAGCAGAAGGTCGGCTGATGATGACACCGATGATGGTCGTGCTTATAATGGTTGAAACAACAGACTTAATTTTCGCGCTTGATTCTCTGCCTGCAATATTCGGAATAACCACAGATTCATTTACGGTGTTCACATCAAACGTTTTCGCAATTCTTGGATTGAGGTCATTATATTTTGTCCTCGCCGGCGCTCTTCGTTATTTTAAATATTTACAGTATGGTTTAATGATAATACTTGTATTCATTGGGTTTAAGATGCTTTTGCCATTTATTCAAGATACATTTGGTGTTTTGAACTGGTTGAAAATTGAGGCAAAAGACGCTCTTTTAGTAATAACAAGTATTATTGGCGTATCGATTATAATATCTTTTATATCTGGATTTTTAAGTAAGAAAAACAATGAATAATGTTCTATATTATAGGGTTTAAAAATGAAATATCGTTGGGCACTATTTCCGCCAGATGAACTAACGACTGATGTTTTATCTAAAAGTCTTGGGATTTCAAGGATTGTTGCTCAATGTTTAATAAATCGGGGTATTAGAGATAAAGAATACGGGAAATTATTTTTAAAGCCGGAATTAAAAAACCTCGCAAATCCATCTTTATTACCTGATATGACAAAAGCAGTAGAGAGACTTTTTGTGGCTCTTGAAAGCGAGGAACCGATAGTAATTTTTGGCGATTACGATGTTGATGGTGTTACTTCTACCGTCTTGTTATATGACCTGTTTAAAAGATTTAATTTTGATGTGAATTATTATCTTCCCAATAGGATGGAAGAGGGATACGGCTTGAACTTTGAAAGCGTAAAAAAATGCTTGCAAAGGTTTCCTACCAGATTGGTAATCGCGGTGGATTGTGGGACAAGCGCCTTTGAAGTTATCAAAAAACTGAAACAAAATAATATAGATGTTATAGTATTAGACCATCATCAGATTTCATCAGAAATCCCGCCTGCAATTGCATTAGTTAATCCCTTTGTTGCAAAGAAAAACATAGATAATAAGGAATCTCTCAATTCTCAATTCACTGAACTGTGTTCGGTAGGTATAGTGTTTAAACTGGCGCATGCTTTTATAAAAAGAGCAAGGGAACTTGAAATAAAGAAGGCATTTAATATTGATGTTCGAAGTTATCTTGACATTGTTGCGTTGGGGACTATTGCAGATATGGTGCCGCTTATGGGCGAGAATCGCATACTTACAACCGCAGGATTAAAGATGCTAAACAGTAATCCAAGGGCTGGTTTGAAAAGTTTAATTAATGTATCAGCAATTCGCTCAAAAATTGGCGTTCACGAGGTAGGGTTTCAACTTGCCCCTCGTTTAAACGCAACTGGAAGATTAGAAACAGCAGAAGATGCTTTACATCTCTTGCTGGCAGAGTCTGTAGATGA
Source organism: Verrucomicrobiota bacterium (assembly GCA_029572555.1). Classification (GTDB taxonomy): domain Bacteria; phylum Verrucomicrobiota; class Verrucomicrobiia; order Limisphaerales; family JAKPVM01; genus JAKPVM01. Next base: position 7,460 of record JAKPVM010000173.1, read on the forward strand.
ATCGCTGTCTCTTGCGCAAAAGCTTGATGCTAAAAATCGCGAACGTCAGATGATTGAACATCGTATTTTTGAAGATGTTTTGAAAATTGTGTTGGATAAGTTCAATCCAGAGGAAGATTATGTGATTGTAGAAGGAAATCCGGACTGGCATATAGGAGTGGTTGGTATCGTTGCATCCAAGATAGTGCAACAGTTTTACAGACCCACCATAATAATGGGCGGAGATGGAGATTATTTGAGAGGTTCAGGCAGAAGTATTAACGGCTTTGACATAGCGCAAGCCTTGTGCAAATGCAGAGATCTTTTGATTAAATGCGGCGGGCATTCAATGGCTGCTGGTGTTACTATTAAACACAGTAATTTAAATAGGTTCCGAGAACGATTAAATCAATTTGCAAAACAGGAATTAAAAAAGGAAGATATTTTGTCCGGTCTAATGATAGACGCAAAAATCAAATTATCCGAAATTTCTTTTGAGGTAATGGATGAAATAAAGCATCTTGAACCGTTCGGTAACGGCAATGGGCAAATCCATTTATTGTCAACAAGGTTAAAACATTATCGTCCTCTTTTAAGAATTGGCGCTGAACGACAACATATAAAAATGTGGGTCACTGATGGCAGCGCAATATTTGAAGCAATATTGTGGAACGGAGGAGACGATCCTCTTCCAACAGGCAAATTTGATTTAGTTTTTACACCACAAATCAATGAATATAATCAGAAAAGAAGTATAGTTTTAAATGTTATTGATTGGAGAAGTAATAATATTGATTAAAGTTTCTTATCTTCCTGCACAGCCTCATATAATTCATTTAAAAAATTCGGCGTGGCGGATTTAACTGTGTTCCAATTAGTAATTAATGGTGTAGCCAATGGATCTTCTAAAAATGATTTTTCGGCGGTCCTGATACTGCGCACAAAAGTAGCAACTGCGTTTTCTTCTTCGTGTCTTAGATAATAAAGTCCATTTATTACGGCATCCGCAGAGTAAAATCTTAGTGTGTCTTCTGCTTGTCGCATATAGGCGATTAATAAAGTATCAAACAATCCTTTATCTAATTTTATTCCTTCGGCTGCCATTCTCTTAAAAAACGAACTCGCGATATCAACAGCCATTTTGTTTAAGCCTTTTTCAGGATCTCTTGGATACAAATCTTGATGTTTGTGGTCGTAATTCTCGCAAATTTCAGATTGACAGATTGCCCTTGGCGGGCAATTTCTGTAAACCTCAAAGAGCATACCGATTTCTAATGCCCAGTCATAAGGTATACGACTTCGTCTTACCAGGCTAATATCCATAGAGCATTCTCCGGAAAGTGGATATCTAAAAGTATCAAGATAAACGAGATATGGTTGAGAACCAAGAATTGATTTTAAAGCCCTGAGTAGCGGAGTCACAAGAAGACGCATTACACGTCCATTTAATCTATCGCTTACCCTTGCGTAGTATCCTTTACAAAAATCAAATCCTAAACTTGGATGCGCTACTGGGTAGCATAAACGGGCAAGTAATTCCCGATTATAAGTAAGAATATCACAGTCATGCATAGCCACCATTTTGACGGAATCGCTTGCAAGCACATAGCCAAAACAGGTCCATATATTACGTCCCTTGCCAGAAGTTCCTGGAAACAAATCCGCTTGCTCCAACTTTTTATATAATTGTTGAATTCTTGGTCCATCGTTCCATAATAAGGCAGTATTTTGAGGAAGGGCTGAAAAAGTTTTTTTAGCCTTTTTGAATTCCCGTAAATTTGCTCCATCAATACCAACAACGACTTGTTTAATGTATTTAATTTGCCTTAGTTCTTTGATAATAATTTTTAATGCATTAGAACCAACTTCTTTGATATGACACGGCAGGACAAGTCCAATGGGCATTTCTTGGGTATATTGCTCAAGTTCGCTTTCCAGCCTTGCTACATTCGGCTGTCCAAGTTTGTGTAACGTGGCTATCGCCCCAGTTTGGAAAAAATCAGACATACTTTTGCCTTAAGGTTAAATTTCTCATTTATTTTAAGATACCAACCATTGATATTCGCATAAATAAATTTTTTTAAAAATTTTAGATAAACACTTTTTTATTAATAAATATCCAGGGCAGTTTGAATTTTTTTGAAATGGTTTCAGCTAAGGCTTTAACACCGAAAGTCTCAGTTTGATAATGTCCGCAATAAAAGACATTAATATTTGAAATTTCTGCAAAATATTGAGTCCAGTAAGGACCTTCGCCGGTGATATAAGTATCTACTCCTTCCTGGACTGCAATATTTAAATCTTCGCCTGCTCCCCCCGAGACAATGCCAATTCGTTTGCAAACATCAGGTCCGTGTGGTATCAAAATCGGGTTCTGTCCAATTATTTGCGCAAGGGTTGATTTTAATTTTTCTCTTTTGATAGAACAGCGCGCCTTAAATCCAATTGATTGTCCCTTTAAATTCAGGAATGGTTCGGTCTTTTTCAATCCCAACTTTTTACAAATCATAATGTTGTTTCCAATATCAGGATTTGCGTCGAGTGGAAGATGCGAACTATAAACTGCGACATTGTGATTTACCAGGAGTTTAATCATTTCATAACGTTTTCCGACAAAAGGATGAGTTGCGTTCCACATTAATCCGTGATGAACAACAATCATATCGCATTGATTATCGATAGCATTTTGAACAGTCTGTAAATCAACATCAACGGCGGCGCCTATTTTTGTTACTTTGCCATTATTCTGGAATTGTAGTCCGTTAATTGCTTCGTTATAGTCTTTGAACGAATTTACTTTTAGCAGTTTATCGCAGAACTTTACAATTTCTGATAATCTTGCGGAAATCATAATAATGTTATGATTTATTCATTGGGTAAAAATCGCAAGAGAAGTTTTTTAAAAAATTTTATATAAGATTATTGCAAAACTTGGATATTAAATAATATATTGCATTTGTTTTAGATATTGCAATGAGCGATAACGAATCTTTTAACGGATCCTGGACAATCCAGGATGCAAGAAACTTGTATAACATCCGTCGTTGGGGCGCAAAATATTACGACATCAACGAAGAAGGGCATATTATTTCTATGCCCTTGCAAGAAGCGGGTGTGCAGGTTGATTTAACTGACGTAATTGAAGAGGCGCACGAACGAGGGCTAAAATTTCCATTGCTAATTCGGTTTCAGGATATTTTACGCCATCGCGTCGAGGCTATTAATATCGCCTTTAGAAATTCGATAGAAGAGTATGATTATCAGGGTATTTACAGAGGTGTTTTTCCGATAAAAGTGAATCAACTTCGTGAAGTCGTAGAAGAAATCCTCGATGCTGGGAAGCCTTATAATTTCGGCTTGGAGATTGGCAGTAAACCAGAATTGTTTGCCGCGCTGGCGCTACAAAGCCATCCAGGAGATTTGATAATCTGCAACGGTTATAAAGATGCGGGATTCATAAAAATGGCTCTTCTTGGGAGAAAATTGGGCAAAACTATAATTCTGGTTGTGGAGAAGCTGGAGGAACTTCACAATATAATTAGCATTTCAAGGCAACTAAATGTTGAACCAATTATAGGGATAAGGATAAGACTTCTTTCTAAAGGCGCCGGGAAATGGGCGGATAGCGCTGGCGAGAACGCAAAGTTTGGATTAAGCCCCATAGAATTGCTTGAAGCGATTCAGACATTAAAAGACGAAAAACTTGAGCATTGTTTGCAACTGCTGCATTTTCATATTGGTTCGCAGGTTCCGGATATTCTCACTATAAAAAGGGCTGTGCAAGAAGCCTCTCGGTTTTATGCAAAACTGTATAAAATGGATTTCAAAATTCAATACATTGATGTCGGAGGTGGACTTGGTGTTGATTACGATGGCAGCCGTTCTGCATTTGATAGTTCAACGAACTACACACTGCAGGAATATACAGATGATATAGTCTATTATATGGCTAATATTTGCAATGCCGAAAAAGTTCCACATCCTGATATAATAAGTGAGAGCGGGAGATCGATTGTAGCTTATCATAGTGTCCTTGTATTAGAAGTGTTTGGTGCTATTGAAAAAATCAAGGAACGACAGTTCTTTGCTTATGGAGAGAATGAGCACCCAATTGTTAGAGAATTGTTGGAAATAAGAAAAAATCTACCAAAACTAAATAAACTTGAATCATATCACGACGCATTAGAGAGAAAAGAGGATGCTCATAATATGTTTGTGCTCGGTTTGCTTGGAATAGAGGATAAAGCGAAAATAGAGCAATTGTTCTGGGAGATTAGTAAAGAGGTTGC
>JAKPVM010000022.1 GCA_029572555.1 Verrucomicrobiota bacterium
CAAAGGTTGCAAATGTTGTTGGTCAATGTATGCAATATCACCCCCACGGCGACGCCTCAATTGCAGAAGCCTTGATTGGTTTAGTGAACAAACGATATTTAATCGAAGGTCAAGGGAACTTTGGAAATATATATACTGGAGACCTCGCTGCTGCCCCACGATATATTGAATGCCGTTTAACTGAACTTGCAAAAACTGAACTTTTTAATGACGATTTGACCGAGTTTGTCCCAAGTTATGATGGTCGCAACAAAGAACCTGTGCAATTACCTTCAAAACTGCCGCTACTGTTAATGCTTGGCGCAGAAGGTATTGCCGTTGGCCTTTCAACGCGAATTTTACCACACAATTTTATTGAACTATTAGAGGCTGAAATCGCTATTTTGAAAAAACAACCATTTAAAATATTGCCTGATTTTCTAACAGGCGGGCTGATGGATGCGCGTGAATATAAAGATGGAAATGGTTCTGTAAAAGTCAGGGCAAAAATTAAAATCAAAGATGATTCAACCGTTGTCATTAAAGAAATTCCACCTACCTCAACAACACAAACCTTGATTGGCTCAATTGAAGATGCCGCAAGAAAAGGAAAATTGAAAATCAAAAGCATTAACGACTTTACATCCGAAGAAGTCGAGATTGAAGTTAAATGCCCTCAGGGCGTCAATTCTGAACAATTAGTGGATGCCTTGTACGCCTTCACAGAGTGTGAAGCAACAATATCAAGCCGAATTATTGCAATTAAAAATAATCGCCCAGTTCAACTGAAAGTGTCCGAAATACTTAAAGAAAATACCGACCAATTGCTTGATATTCTAAAACGCGAACTTGAACTTAAAAAATTAAAACTTGAGGGAGAACTTTCTTTTAAAACACTTGAACGAATTTTTATTGAAAAACGAATCTATAAACGAATTGAACAATGCAAAACAAGCGAATCAGTATTTAACGCTGTTCGCGAAGGATTTGAACCATACAAAGATTTGATACCAAAAGAAATTACCAATGAAGATATTCAAAGATTGCTCGAAATACGAATACGACGTATTTCACTCTTTGACATCAATAAACATCGGGAAGAAATGGAGAAATTAAAAACCGAATTAAACGAGACAAACAAGAACCTTAAAAATATTGTAAAATATACGGTTTCTCATCTGGAAAGTTTAATAGAAAAGTACAAAGAAACTTACCCAAGACTTACAAGAATTACACGATTTGACGAAGTTGACGCCCGTGAAGCTGCATTTAAAGCATTTAAGGTTGCTTATGACCGCGAATCAGGTTACGTTGGATACAAAGTAAGCGGTGATGAATTTAAATCCGACTGCACGAAATATGAGAAAATAATACTTGTTTTTAAAGATGGTCATTATCAAGTGGTTGAATTGCCGGAGAAACTTTTCGTAGGACAGGACCTTGTATATTGCGGGATTTATCAGCGCGACCAAATAATGACGGTTGTTTATTCAAACAAAGACGCTGCTTATATCAAACGATTCACGTTCGGCGGTGTAATTATGAACAAGATTTATTATTGCATTCCGCCAAAATCAAAGGTGTTGTTCTTTTCTTCTGAACCTGTTGAAAAACTGTATTTCAAATATAAGCCCGCACCATATCAAAAAATAAATCAACAGATATGCAACCCGATGGAATTAGAGGTTAAAAGCGCAAAGGCAAGAGGTAATCAGGTTTCAATCAAAGAAATTGCTTCTGTTAATATAAAACCACCACGCGGCTGGGACGAATCAGCGCCAACAACGCAACTAAAATTTATCTAACAAGGGATTTATTTCTTCAATTGTATAGAATCCAATGTCAACAGAAACTCCACATTATTGTGCGTCTTTTTGAGTTTTCCAAGTAGAAGTTCCATCGCTTCTACTGCTGGGACGCCGGTGAGAGCCCTACGCAAGACAACTATTCTCTGATACTCATCGGGATGATAAAGCAATTCTTCTTTTCTTGTACCGGATAATTCAATATTAATTGATGGGAATATTCTGCGGTCAACAAGATGTCTATCAAGATGAATTTCCATATTACCCGTGCCTTTAAATTCCTCAAAAATAACTTCATCCATTCGCGAACCGGTATCAATCAACGCAGTTGCAATAATTGTCAAAGAGCCACCCTCTTCAATATTACGAGCAGCACCAAAGAACCGTTTTGGCTTATGCAATGCGCTTGCATCAACACCGCCAGACAGGATTTTTCCAGAATGCGGTTGTATAGTATTGTATGCGCGGGCAAGCCTTGTGATAGAATCAAGTAATATGACAACATCCCTTTTCCGTTCAACCATTCGCCTTGCTTTTTCAATAACCATTTCGGCAACAGCAACATGGCGGTCAGGCGGTTCATCAAATGTAGAACTTATAACTTCCGCGCCTTTGCAAGTCCGTTCCATATCGGTGACCTCTTCTGGACGCTCATCAATCAATAGAATAAATAGGTAAACTTCCGGATTATTTTTCAAAATTGCATTTGCAATATTTTGTAAAAGGACAGTTTTACCAGTACGCGGAGGGGCAACTATCAAACCACGCGTTCCTTTACCAATCGGACAAACTAAATCAACCACGCGTGTCGATAATTCATCAGCCGTTGTTTCAAGTATAAAACGTTTATTCGGAAAAAGTGGCGTTAAATTGTCAAAATGTGTTTTATCCTTTGCTTTTTCGGGGTCTTCGCGATCAACGGCTTCTACTTTTAACAAGGCAAAGAACCGCTCCTTTTCTTTTGGCGGTCTTATTTGCCCCGCGACTATGTTGCCGGTTTGTAAATCAAATTTTCTAATTTGAGACGGCGACACATAAATATCTTCTGGACAGGGCAAGTAATTAAAACTACGGGATCTTAAAAAACCAAAACCGTCCGGCAAAACTTCAAGAACCCCTTCTGAAAATAATACGCCGATTCGTTCAGCGTTCTTGCTTAATATTTGATAAATCAGCTCGTGTTTCCGCATTGTCCCAAAGTTTTCAATACACATTTCACGAGCAATTTGATTAAGTTCGCTCATTGCCATTGACTGAAGCTGCGTAATATTAATAGGTTTTTGCGGCTCCTTATTAACTTCCATTTCTGGTTCAGAAGGTTTTACTGATTCTTCTTTTGCAACTGGAACTTCGTCAATTGGCGGTTCAGTTTTTGCAGTTTCTTCAACCTGTTCTTTTATTTCAGCAATAGATGGTTGTGTATCTTTCGCTGGTTCTTGAACAGGCGGTTGTATCACTTTTAATTCTAATTCAGAAGACTTTGCAGTTTGTTCAATCGGTTCGGGTTCTTGTTTCTGAGAGGATTTGGTCTTCTTTGTCTTTGCACCCTTTTTCTTCGGCTTCGGTTTCTCTTCAACTTCAGCGGAATCAGAGTTAGGCTTATCTACTTCAGAAATGGTCTCCTGATTCTTCGGTTCAGATGAAACGGCGCTCTCACTCTGTTGTTCAGTGGAAGTTAATTCCAATTGAGAAGAACCATCTTTTAACTGTTCATTAACAGTTTTTGACTTTTGAGATTTTGACACTCTTGGCATAAACTAATTTGTTAAAATTTATATTGGATAAAATCAGTGTGACATAACTAACTATATCAATAAGGCAAGTTTAATTGCTCACTGTAGCCGCTTTTGTTTTGAAACAAAACGGCTTTTACCTACTAATATGGCAGTGGGAATTTACTTGTCAACTCTTTAACATTAATACGCACTTTATTCTGAATGTCAAGATTTTTTATATCAGATAAAACTTCGGTTATCATATTAGCGATAAGAACCATCTCGGCTTCTTTCATACCGCGGGTTGTAACCGCAGGCGTCCCTATCCTGATGCCACTCGCCTGGAATGGTGAGCGCGTTTCAAATGGTATAGTGTTTTTATTGACCGTGATTCCTGCTCCGTCTAATGCCAATTGACAATCTTTTCCAGTCAATCCACGCATACCGACGTCCACAAGCATTAGGTGATTGTCCGTCCCACCGCTTACTAAACGGAATCCATTTTCCATCAGCCTATTAGCAAGAGTTTTGGCGTTCTTAACAATTTGTTCTTGATAAACTTTAAATTCCGGTTGCATCGCTTCATTAAAACAAACCGCCTTTGCTGCAATAACATGCATCAGCGGTCCGCCTTGAATTCCGGGAAATGTTTGCGAGTCAATTTCTTTTGCATATTTTTCCTTGCATAAAATTAATCCGCCGCGTGGTCCGCGTAAGGTCTTGTGGGTAGTAGTTGTTACAAAATCGGCAAACGGCACAGGGCTTGGATGCAATCCTGCCACGACTAAACCGGCTATATGTGCGATATCTGCAAGGAGATATGCGCCAACTTCTTGGGCAATTTGCGACATTTTTTCAAAATCAATAATTCTTGGATACGCGCTTGCGCCAACGGTAATCATCTTTGGTTTATGTTCTCGGGCTAATTTTGCCAGTTGTTCATAATCAATCCGTTCGTCTTCTTTGCTAACTCCATAATGAACCACATCAAAAAACCTGCCTGAAAAGTTCGCCTTATTACCGTGGGTAAGATGTCCACCGTGCGTTAAATCCATTGTCAACAATTTATCGCCCGGCTTTAAAACAGCGAAATAAACAGCCATATTTGCGCCACTGCCTGAGTGTGGCTGTACATTTGCGTGTTCAGCGTTGAACAATCTTTTTGCCCTATCTATTGCAAGTTGCTCAGCTACATCGACATTTTCACAGCCACCATACCAACGTTTTTTAGGGTAGCCTTCTGCATATTTATTGGTCAAAACTGAACCTTGCGCCTGCATTACGGCTGGGCTTGTGAAATTTTCGCTGGCTATAAGTTCAATATTTTCTTGCTGTCGTTTTATCTCGTTTTGAATTGCTTTACTAATTTCTGGGTCAATCGCTTCAAGCGATAAATCAGGCTGCAAAGCTGACGGAATTTTTTCAATTCGTCTTAAATGCCTCCCGCCTTCGAACTTTGTGTTTAAAAAAGCCTCTATCATTTTAATCGCTGTCGCTGCATCGGTATATTTGCCTGCAAAACAAAGAACATTTGCATTATTATGAGACCTTGCTTTAGCGGCCATTTCTTCGTTCAAAACAAGAGCAGCTCTGACAGCGGGAATTTTATTTGCTGTAATGCTCATTCCGATACCGGTGGTACACACCAAAATACCCAGACCATAATCCTTCCTTGCGATAGCTCGTGATAATGCGATTGCGATATCAGGATAATCGCAAGAGACATCAGAATTTGTGCCAAAATCGGCAACTTCGATTCCATTGCCCCGCAAATACGCTTTAATTTTTTCCTTAAGTTCAAAACCGCCGTGGTCGGCGCCAATAGCTATTGAGTTATTATTCATTGCCTCGATAAGTTTAATATTTGATTGTTGTTCAATAAATTCCACAATTGATTCAATCCCTTTCAAAATTGTATCTCTGCATTCTTCATAAACTTCTAATGATGAACCAATTGGATCGGGTATATCATTGTCTTTATCATCAGTAAATTCCATCAATAAAAATGTCTTTTCCACAACCTCCGGATACATAGAAACTACTGTTTCTAAATGCCCACGCGTCATACAAAATATATAGTCTGCTTTTTTTACTAAATCTTTCGTAAGAGACTGACTGCGAAAGCTCGTGATATCAATTCCCATCTCTTTCATCGCATCAACAGCATTCTGGCTTGGTGGTTGACCATCCGCAGTGCAAATCCCTGCGGACATCGCCTTATAGTCTTCCCTACCTTGTGTAATGTGTCTGAACAGGGCTTCAGCCATCGGGCTTCTACACACATTACCAGTGCATATAAAAAGCAGAGTCTTCATTAAATAAACCCGTGTCAAATTGTAATTTTATTATCATTATGTCAACTTTTAATTTTTTTTGCTTGTTATTGACATTTAAATAACTTATGAGAAAATCTTTCTCCAATTTGAAAATTAATAGCGTCAAATATATTAATATGAAATATTTAAAGATAATATCGGCTACAATTGCAATAGGAATTAATATTGCGAGTGGGGCAAATCTTATTCCATTTGTCTATGATACTGAAAAAGAATTAACTGCGACTGGCGGGGATTTTGATGGAAATGGTCTGGCAGATTTGCTTCTTGTGGATAAAGGAAGCGGTAAATACAGGATTGCTTACCAATTCACTCAAGGAGAATTTACATGGGTTAACCACAGAGTAAGCGGGGTAAAAGATGTCTCCGGTGTTGGTTTAGGAAAACTTTTTTCCACCGACAAAGATGGCATCGCAATGACAGCCGCTGATGCTAATCAAATTGTTGTTGTCTCGGCTGAAAGCACAACCTCTGCATCAACACCGATACCCATTCCACCACCTGTTTTAGGCCCAAATGTAATTCTTCCTGTTAGTATCGGTGGTGAGGGTAAAAGCCAGTTATATGACCTTTATCTTGGAAGTATCTATAATGACCCAGATCCTTATAAAGTAACGTGTTTCCGAAATAAAAATGGGAAATTTGAAAAATTTTATGAGACAAAAGTCCCCGGTGCACCAGGTAAACCAAATAGAATTCAACTTAAAAAAAGCGGAAAAGAATTCGTTTCTGTTCTTTCGTCGGATGACAAAGGCGACACATTACGAGTGGAAAACCTTGATTCAGGCAAGATTGTTGTCATAGGACAATTAACCGGGTTAACAGCAGGAAGCGACTATACGGCAGGATATTTTAGCGGCGGCGAAAATTGCGAATTCATCTTCTACAACCCCGGTTCCAATTTTATCAAATATGTCCAATTGAGCGACGTTCAAAACGACCGGGTTAAATTTGCTAATCCCGTTACATATCAATTAGATTCGCCAATATTTAAGGTATATACTGTTCAGGCTGACAACACTGCAAAACTCCTTGTTATCTCTGGAAAAGGCGAGAAGGCTGGTATTTATGATTTTAATGGGAAACAAGCGCCATCTTTAATTAGTTCAATTACTCCGCCTGAAAAAATGTTTTATATGGGCGCAATACCTTTCACTGGCGGATTCCACATATTACTCTCATCGGGCGTAGGTAAATTCTCAATGGAATTCAAAGATTATCGTATAAGCGGCAATAAAGTAACGGATTTCAAATCAGGTCAACTCCCGAGTATGGATGACACTGATGAATTTACAATACCACTTATTCATAAACAGATACTTGCCAGCCTTGCCGAAAAAGCCGAAACCGATATGAAGCCTTATACAAACACAATCCCCGGTTCAGGCGTAACCTATGCTATGGTACCAATACCCGGTGGAGAATTTTTAATGGGTAGTCCTACAACTGAAAAAGGGCACAAACCGGATGAAGAACCACAACATCGCGTTAAAATTTCACCGTTCTGGATGGGTAGGTTTGAAGTTACCTGGAATGAATATGAATTATTTATGTACCCGGATGACGAAAAGAAATTGCGCACACAATATCCTTCAAATCCTGAGGTAGATAAACTTTCAGATGCTATTACCAGACCTTCAAAACCTTATGTTGAAATGAGCTTTGGTATGGGCAAAGATGGTTATCCAGCTATCGCTATGACACAGCATGCCGCAAATAAATATTGTCAATGGCTCAGTGCAAAAACAGGTCATTTCTACAGATTACCAACAGAAGCAGAATGGGAATATGCCTGCAGAGCAGGAACAAAAACCGCTTACTTCTTTGGTGAAGACCCCACACAACTCAATGATTGTGCATGGACTGGGCAGAACAGCGACTTCAAATACCATAAAGTCGGCGAGAAAAAACCAAATCCATGGGGGCTTTACGATATATTAGGCAATGTTCTTGAATTTTGTTTAGACCAGTATGACCCAAATTATTACAAGACTTGCGGTGAATTTATTGTTGACCCCTGGAATAAAGCCACTAAACCATACCCACATTCAGTCAGAGGCGGTTCGTGGGACGATGAAGATGTCGCATTATTTAGAAGCGCTGCAAGACGGTTCTCTGATAGATCATGGAAAGCAACCGACCCACAATTGCCAAAAAGCCACTGGTATTTCTCTGATGTTCAGTGGTGCGGTTTCCGTTTGGTAAGACCGCTTAAAGTTCCACCACCAGAAGACCTCGCTAAATATTGGATTAGCGGCGTCGAAAAAGATTAATTAGTCTGGTTTATTTTGAAGTGCAGGTGTTAAATATCAAATAACACCCGCATTTTTACTATATATGCATAAATTCGCTAAAATTATAGTAAGTGTAACCATAACTATTACTTTTGTCTTTTTAATCATTATTAGCTATGGATGCAAAACAGAGCCGAAAGCACAATTACAAAGATTTGAATTCGGTGAGCCTTATATGGGGACATGGTGGCGCATCGTTCTCTATGCGCCAAACAAGGAAATAGCCGAAACCGCAGCGAAATCAGCTTTTAAAAGGATTGGTGAACTTGATAATAAATTTTCCGATTATTATGCCGAAACCGAGTTGATGCAGCTATGTTATAAATCAGGCAAGGGTGAAGTTAAAGTCAGCAAAGATTTATACGATATAATTCAAAAATCAATTGCCGTTTCAAAAAGGACAGATAGCGCCTTTGACATCACAGCCGGACCGTGCGTCCAGTTATGGCGATGGTCAGGAAGACATAACCAACTCCCATCGGAAGAAAAACTGAAAGCAGCTTTAAAACTTGTCGGTTATGAGAAGATTAAATTAAATCCGAAAAACCAGAGTATAAATCTTTTAATGGAGGGAATGCGACTTGACCTCGGTGGAATAGCAAAAGGCTACTGTGCGGATACAGCGCTAAAAATCCTTAAAGAACACGGAATAACAAGGGCTCTTGTTGCCGCAAGTGGCGATATTGCCATCGGCGATCCTCCCCCTGATAAACAAGGCTGGATAATTGATATCGGAACCGGCGAAGACAAAACAAATACGTTAGGATTAAAATTATGTCTGAAAAATGTCGGAATCTCCACATCTGGCGACATTGAACAATATATTGAAATAAACGACGTAAGATACTCGCATATTTTAAATCCGAAAACAGGGCTTGGTTTGACAAATAGTATACAAGTTACTGTAATTTCATACGAGGCATCAATAAGCGACCCCCTTGCTACGGCTGCCTGTGTGGTCGGTTTGGAAAAAGGCTTAAAAATGATAGAACCACACAAGAAAACTTCGGCGCTGTTTATAATTCAAGACGGGACAAATAAAACAATAAAAGCCTCATCTCGTTTCCCTATAAAGATTTAAATTAAAAATCTTTTTATTCTGCCTAAAATTGGTGGTAAATTAAATTATGCTTAAAATAGGCCAACACTGGCGACGATGGTCTGCTGTTTTTTCATTAATAATAACAATCTTTTTATTAATCAGCGGGCTAACGTTTTTTAAACCAAAACTTTTTGGTAAATCTTTTATTATCTTCTGGTTGATATGTTTTTTCTTTACTGTGCTGTCAATTTTGCTCGCGCTTGTAGAATTAAGATTTATTAATTACCAATCAAAAAGAGAACAAAAGGCATTGATTGAAAAAACCATCGACGAACTCAACGAGATTTTCAATTTAAGTAAGGATAAAAAAAAAGACACATTTGAAAGTGAAAAACTTAAAGATAAAGGAAACGATGATATTTGAAACCACTTCGGTCTATGATTAGATTTTTGCAACGGCAAATCGCTTGATTATAGTGTTTCAATATATTAGTATATTGAGATATAAATTTAGTTGATGAACGAGTGGAAAATTCAATCAAGGTCGCATATATGTCAGGCTTGCGGAAAATCATTTGAAGATAAGCAGGTCTATCACACACTTTTATTTGAACAAAAAAATGAACTAACACGGCACGATTTGTGTGATACTTGTTGGCAATCCCAATATAACAAAAAGACGGACGGGAAGAGAGAATTTGTATCTTACTGGCAGGGCATATACGAAGCACCTCCCCCTGCCCCTCCTGAACCCATCAAAAGAGAAACCGCAGAAACCTTACTCAGAAAACTAATTGAACTAAACGACCCCAAATATACTACGCCAGCATTTATCCTTGCGGTAATGCTTGAACGTAAAAGAATTTTGAAGGTTAAACAGGAAATAAACACAGATGGTAAAAGAATTTTTATATATGAACATCCCAAGACCGGGGAAGTCTTTAGCATAACCGATCCCCGTATTGACGATAGCCAGATTGAAGAAGTGCAAAAAACGGTGGCGAACTTGCTTGAATCTGGCGTTCCTGAAGCACAAGACCAAACAAACGAAAACAAACAACCGATGGAACGTGAAAAAAACGACGAACCTAATTTAGAAAAACAGACATCAGTAAGCGCTGAACAAATTCAACAGGGTTAGATATGTGAGTGTTAATTTAGAAAGCTTTCAACATACAATAGGTTATAAAATAAAGATGCCGGAATTATTCCGACTTGCTTTGACGCATCCTTCCTCTTGCCAAACGCCAAACAGCGTTGAAAACAATCAACGATTAGAATTTCTTGGTGATGCCGTTTTAGGCTTGATAATGGCGCTTGAACTTTATAATAGCTTTCCAGAAATGGACGAAGGAGAACTAACAAAAGCCCGAGCCAGATATGTAAATGGTTATATTCTCGCCTGTTGTTCAAGAAAAATTAATCTTGGCGAATATTTAATCCTTTCGCAGGCGGATGAACAAAACGGCGGCAGAGATAGAGATTCAACCCTTGCAGATGCTTTTGAGGCTCTAATTGGAGCAATTTTTCTTGATGGAGGTTTTGAAGTAGCGCGGGAGTTCGTCCTGAACTGCTTTGAAAAAGCAGAGGTAGAATTGAAAAAAACATACATTGATAATCCAAAAGGACAGTTACAAGAAATTCTTCAAGCAACTTCCCACGAACCTCCGAAGTATAAAGTTATAAAATCATCCGGGCCAGACCATGCAAAACAATTCGAATGCGCCGTATTCCACCAGGGCAAACAACTCGGATATGGGATCGGAGGTAGTAAAAAAGCGGCAGAGGTAAATGCTGCGATGGCTGCCCTTGATACTATTGATAAAACACAAAATAAAAACAGTAAAAGGGACGTCAAACCAACTAAATCAGCAACTTCATAAACAAAATAAAAATTTGTGTTTGGTTTAAACAAAAAACTTAATTGTGTTTCTGCCAATTCAAGGTGGATAATATTAATTATCTCCGTTATTATAACCGTAATAGACCAGCTGAGTAAATATGCCGTTATTAAATATCTCCCACTTCAAGAAGATAAAATATTAATTGATGGTTTTTTTAAACTTGTCTACTGGGGCAACACGGGAGCAGCGTGGAGTCTATTTAAAGATAACAACGAGATTTTAACCGTAATTTCCCTCATTGCCTTGTTCTTATTGTTTTTGATACAGGATAAATTTGAGACGAAAAAGTTTGAGGGAAAGATTGCAATGGGGCTTATATATGGCGGTATAATAGGAAATCTCGCAGATAGAATAGTGAGGGGTCATGTGGTCGATTTTCTATATTTCTACATAATACAACGAAGCGGTAAAGAACTCGGATTTCCCGCGTTCAATATCGCCGACCTCTCAATCTGTATAGGCGTTGGATTAATGTTTTTGTTGATTTTAAATAAGCAAGACGAACCGAAAATGAAAATTGATTCTCACAAAAATCATTCCAACTCAGTTTATAATAAAGAAGATAAGGATTTGAACAATGGCAGCGATGCTACCTCTAAAGTAAATAAAGCCATTGTTGACTTAACCCAGAAAAATGAACGGTGAAAAGATAGAACAATTTGTTGTTCAGGAATCTTTACCATTAGAACGATTGGATAAATACATTGCTGATCAACACCCGGATGTTTCTCGCGTTTCTATAAAGCGGCTAATAGAAGAAGGGTATATAAAAGTTAACGGCATAGTTGTAAAACCTGCATATCATCCGCGTAAAGGCGACATTGTTGAAATAACCTGGCCTATAGTTAGAACATCTGATATTTTGCCACAGGAAATTCCGCTTAAAATAATCTATGAAGATGATGATTTGTTGGTGATAAATAAACAACCCGGTCTTGTAGTCCACCCCGGGGCAGGCGTTTCCAATAACACACTGGTGAACGCACTTCTCAAACATTGCGGAAGTAGTCTTAGCGGCATCGGAGGAGTAGCAAGACCCGGTATTGTCCATCGTTTAGATAAGGATACCAGCGGGATTATGGTGATTGCTAAAAATGATTTCACACATATCGCACTAACCACCCAATTTTCTCAACGCAAGATTCATAAAATTTACACTGCTATAATCTGCGGTCATCTTAACAAAAAGACTGGTGAAATTAAATCATATATTGCCCGAGATCCCATTCATCGTCATAGAATGGCAGTTGCGACTATTGTAAATAAAGGGGCGCGACTTGCACACACAACATACACCGTTATTGAAGAAATGGAATACACATCTCTTGTGGACGTCGTAATACACACAGGAAGGACACATCAAATTCGCGTTCATTTTAGTAATCTCGGACATCCTGTTTTTGGTGACCCCATCTATGGAGTCAAAACAAACAAAAATATTTATGATGCTATCGGCTACACGCCACCAAGATTACTTCTTCATGCAAGAAGACTTGATTTTGTTCATCCAAGAACTATGGAACAGGAATCTTATGAGGCTGATTTGCCAAATGATTTCAGAGCAGCATTACGGATGCTGCGAAACATTGAGCGGCATTAAATTATCACTTGTCTTTCTCAATCTAAAAAACAGAAGAGGCGCATTATTTGCAATAGGATGGGAATAGCGATACAAGGCACCATCAGTTATAAAATTGCCATTTACTACAGTCCAGTTTGAATTGGCTGAAAGTGAACTGCTTGCTTCAAGAACATATTCACCCGAGTTTGTCTTCCATGATAAAACAACAAATCCATTGATTATTTCATATTTAATTACTGCAGGAGGTTGACCAAAAATTGGTATCATATATGAACCCGGTATGGGATTTAACCCGAGCAAACTCAATGCAATATTTGAGGAATCACCGTTGCGTAAGGGCTGATATCTATAACCATAATCCGGTCTTGAATGTTGAGGGTCAAGACGATTTGAAAAGTAATCATATAAATCACTACCCGGTGTAAAACCTGCTCCCCATACTAATAACGGAATTGTATAATTTAGTTCATATTCAGGATAAACATGCGTTGTAGGCGGGTAACCTCCCCCATGGTCTGCTGTTAAAATAATTGCAGTTTTACCAGCAAATTCCTCATCATTGTCAATAACATCAAAAATCAAGCCAAGGCATTGGTCAACAACAACTAATTGTTCATACCATATTTCTGTTCCCCAACCATAATAATGTCCCGCATAATCCATATCTGCAATATGAACAAAAGAATAGTTAAAATGATTACTCTGTATTTCTTCAGCAAATGATAGAACCACGGCTGGATTATTCCAAGTATCAATGATCGATGAAAAATCAATCTTATTTCGTCCGTTGTCTTCGCCTACTAAATCCATGCCACCATTGACTTCATTGTAGCTAACTACAATCATTTGAAACTTATCTTTTTCAGAGAAAAAACCTGTGGTCATTCCTGAATCGTGAACAACATCAAACACACTGGAAATATAACCTTTATTTGTATCCCCATAAGAGTGAATTGTAACATACGGATTCCAATAATTAAAATTAATTAAATGCTTGGCTGAAGGAGGCATATCAGGAGTTCCAATAACAGGTCTGGCGGTCAAAGTTGTAACTGTATCAGGCAAAGTCTCGGTATAATCATAATCTGTCCGGGCATTGAATGTACAAGCGCCTTCTCTAACAAACCTGCCAAAATTTGGAAACCCTGATGGATTTTCGTCAATCCCTTTTTTGAGATAAATGCCAGATAAACCATCTACAAGAATATGAATTACGTGGGTTACATTTGTAATACAAAAAGCGGAATTCAGCGAAAAAGCTAAAAAAACAATTACAAAAAATCTTCTTAAAACCATAATTTCCATATACGCTTAAAAATTAAAAATTCAAGGAAAATCAAAATTAACTTGTAATAATAACATTTATAAGAAATCACAGCCATCCCATAACAAAAATAAAAAGTGCTGGCTTTATTTGAACCATTAGTACAGATATTGCATTAGCATACAATAAATATATATCCATAACTCTGACAATTAAAATTGCGAAAAATATTTTGTCCGTAAAATATCAATCAGCCGAAGGCTGACATTATGAAACTCCATAAGGAGTGGCAGGATTATAGCACAGACATTAACACAGAGGAAAACCCCGTTAGGGGTGACAGAGCAATAATTGAGAATCTAATAATGGCTCTGACACCGCTTTCGGCGGTTTATGATGTTTTTGTATTGCTATTGCTATAATCCTGTCACCTGCTTTCGCAGGTTTTGAATTGTGTTCATTTCATTTTACAACCCTAAAAAAGATTCACATAAGATATATCAAAGGATTAAATTAACAGGGATAGACAGGATAGACAGGATTTTTTACAAGATGAACAAGATACAAAAGATAAAAAAGATACAATTGTTTATCCTGTATATCCTGTATATCCCTGTTAAATAAAAAATCCCTGTAAATCTTATGTTTTTCTTTTGTTTCCATATAAAAAAATCCCTGTGATAAATACGCGTTTATCACTGTTTTAAACATTTGCGAGAAATTTTTATACTAACTGCTTTCGCAGCTTAACAAAGCTGTTTATATTATTGTGTCAATTCAACAAATATCCATCCATATATCCAATTGTTATTTGTGTGCGAATGATTGAGGAAAAAAGGGATAAAATTTCCAAAAGTGAAAAATACGAAAAACCCCTGAAAAATCAGAGGTCAAAATTTGATTTTTATCAGTTATGGGATGATAGTGATAAGATATCATAAATTTATGTTCTCGCACGTTGTAATATTATGGACAAAACCGGAACTGCCAAACGCCTCCGATGTTTTGATTGAAGGAGCTAACAAGTATCTGAAAAACATACCCGGCATACTACATTTCCACATAGGAAAGATGGTGCCATATAATGGCACTATAGTTGATAAATCATATCAGGTTGGATTAAACGTTATTTTTATTGATAAACAAGCAAGGGACACTTATGAAAAACACCCATCGCACATTGAGTTTATAGAAAGGGTTTTTAAACCTAATGGCGATAAAATCCTGATTTACGATTTTCAATAAAACCGATAACGGTTCAAAATTCAACCAACGCCAGTTTTGCCGCTTTAATAAAAGCCTTTAATTTTTGATGATCTTTCTTGCCGGGAGATTTTTCTATCCCGCTTGAAACATCAACAGCCATCGGTCTAACTTTCTGAATTGCGTCGGCAACATTTTCTGGTGTTAAGCCACCTGATAAGATAATTCTGGGATTTAGCAATCGGGCTTTCAAAGCAATCTGCCAGTCAAAAACCTTCCCGGTTCCACCTATCAAATCGGGATTGAAAGCATCAAGAAGCCACGAAATATTTAAGTAATTTTTACAAACCTCTAAGGTTTCTGCATTTTGAATACGAAAAGCCTTTATTATTTTGCAATCAAACATCTTGCAAAAATCAGGCGATTCATTTCCGTGTAACTGGACTACATCAATATCAACCTTGTTGATTACCTCTTTTATGAATTCAAAAGACGCATCTACAAATATGCCAACAACACTAACAAATGGCGGCATTATTGCGGTAATTTGTGCAGCCTTATCTGGCGAAATATAACGCGAACTTTGGGGATAAAAAACAAAACCAATCGCATCAGCACCATAATCTACTGATATTGATGCATCTTCAACATTTGTTATCCCGCAAATTTTTATTTTAACAAACATACAGGCAAATCCCAACTATAAGTATTTCTAAAAACGCCTGATTATTTTACAACATTTAAATGAGGCAAAACTTTCTCTACGTAATTAGTTACAAAATGTTATAGCCGTTTAGCAAGTTCATTGGAACTCATTTCATATATTTCCTTATGGAGTGAGTTGCCATGTGAATCCATTGTTACTACTACAGGAAAATTCTCTACTTCGAACTCCCATATTGCCTCCGGTGAACCAAATTTCTCCATCAAATATACACCATTAACTTTTTTAATACACTCGGCAAGAACCTGAGCTGCACCACCAACACCGTGAAGATAAACACAACCAAACTCCTTACAAGCCCGAAGTGTTTTATCACACATACCGCCCTTTCCAATAATCCCGCGAATATTGAATTCTTTAATGATTTGAGCCTGATATGGTTCTTCCCGTGCCGATGTTGTCGGACCTGCAGCCATAACTTTCCATTCGCCCTTTTCATCTTTTATGACAACCGGACCACAATGATAAATAATGCCATCTTTTAAATTCACTTCTGGCGGCAACTTTCCACCTTCATAAAGATATTTATGCACCGCATCGCGACCAGTAAATATTTTACCGGTTATCAAAACTTCGTCGCCAACTTTCAGGGCGCGAATTTTTTCTTCTGTAAATGGAGCGATTAGTTTTATCATAAAATACACCTTAATATAACCATTCTTTAATGTTGTAATTGCCATCAAGGACAAAACCTTGCCTTCTGAATGCCCAGCACATATAGCTTACGCTAACAAAAAACGACGCAGGAACTCTATTAAGGGCACAAATTTTAACCCCAAGGAGTGTGGTTTTACCACCAAATCCCATTGGTCCAATGCCAAGTTCATTTGCAGTTTTCAAAATATCCTGTTCAAGGTCATCTAATTTCGGGTCTGGATTTCTATCGTCCAATTTCCTCAATAATTGCCGTTTAGAAGCCTCATAACCAGTGGCTCTATCGCCGCCAATACATACCCCTAAAACACCCGGACCACAGCCCTTTCCTTGCGCCTGCAGGACTGCATCCAAAATAACCTTTCTGCAACCGGTTAAATCGCGACTTGCCTTTAATTTTTCAAAAGGCAACGAATATTGCGCCCCGACGTTCTCGCATCCCCCACCCTTTAAAACTAATCTGACAACAATACTATCTGACTTATGTTGATGAAAATGCAGGACAGGCGAACCCGGTCCAACATTTGTTCCATCATTTTTTCCAGTAATCGAATCAACAGAGTTTTGTCGCAAATACCCTTTTGATGTGGCTTCCTTTACTGCTATTTTTGCGGTTTCTTCAAAATCAATTTGATTCATACCAATAGGGCAATCGACATAAAACAAGACGCTTCCTGTATCCTGACAAAGCGGTTGAGATTTTCGTTTTGCAAGTTCAATATTTTTGTCAATAATCTTTAAAGCCGATTCAGCGATTGTCCCTTTTTTTTCATTTTCAAGGGCATTAATAATGCTCCTATAAACGTCTTCTGGAACTTCTACCGAGGTCCTTCGTATAAGATCTACTAAAACTTGTTTTAAACTATTCATCGTGCGAAATAATTAGCAAAGTTAATTTTCAAGTCAACAAAACGATCGGAAAAATGTGTTTTGCTATACCAATTCCATCTTTTTGCGTTTTCGAGAAGCAAAGACATAATAATTTTTATAACCACACTTTTTAGCCAATTCAATTGCCTCTTTAAAATTCATACCGACTTCTTCTGGTGAATGTGCATCAGAACCGAATGTTATTTCTACTCCCTCCTGATATGCCATAGATAAAATCTGTTTACTCGGATAAATTTCTTTGCACTCTTTTCTCAATCCCGCTGTATTTATTTCAATTAGAACATTATTCTGATGCGCAGTTTTCAAAAATTCTCTGAACAAATCCGAACAATCATCTTCGGGGAAAAACCCGAATTTTTTTGCAAGGTCAATATGCCCTATTGTATCAAAAAAACCATATTTAGCGGTCTGGATTAATCTATGAATGTAACACATCCAAACTTCCGTTACATTATGCCGTTTCCATTCATCAAGTTTTTTAGGGTTATCTATATCCCATCTATTATCCACATAATGAACTGAACCGATTAAATAATCCCATTGATACAAAGAGGCGATTTTTTTAATCCACGCTTCATAACCGGGGATAAAATCTATTTCCAGACCAAGTCTAATATTTAGTTCAGGAAACTTTTTGCGTGTATTGATGACAGATTCAATGTAACCTTCAACTTCTGAAAAACGCATTCGCCAGTCATCAAAATCATCTTCTGGCATTGGTGAGTGGTCGGAAAATCCGATTTCATTTAGACCAATTGAAATAGCCTTCTGTGCATACTCTTCTGGTTCTCCAACAGCGTGTCTGCACAGCGGTGTATGAATATGATAATCCGCGGGCAAAATCATAATACTCTATTATCAATTCAATTTATCAAAATGGCAAATTTAAAGAAATAAAACGAGAATCTCAATGTATAGATTATAAAATATTGGCTGCTAGTTCTGCTAATTCTGAACGTTCACCGTGTTGCAATTCAATATGAGCGGAAATTGCCTCTTTTCTAAACTTACTTACAAGGTAGTTAAATCCGTTAGAGGAAGAATCCACATAAGGATTGTCTATTTGATAAGGGTCGCCAGTGAATACAATCTTTGTCCCGTTTCCAACCCTTGTAATGATGGTTTTTACTTCAAGCGGTGTAAGGTTTTGAGCCTCATCAATTATCATATATTGACTTGCGATGCTTCTTCCTCTTATGTAACTAAGGGCTTCAACCACAATTGTACCGGAACGCATTAATTCAGATGGATGACGAAAATCTTTACCCATATTTAAATCAGCCAACAGTTCAAGTGCATCGTGGATAGGCTGCATCCAAGGGTCAAGTTTCTCCTCCAATGTACCGGGCAAAAATCCAATCTCTTTGCCAACAGAAATAGTAGGACGGGCAACAATAAGCCTGCGATATTGTCTGTCCTGGACGGTGCATTTTAAACCTGCTGCAATTGCAAGCAATGTCTTACCGGTACCTGCTTTTCCCATCAATGTTACAAGTTTAATTTTATCGTCCAACAGGGCATCCAGAGCAAAATGCTGCTCTCTGTTTTTAGGCTTTATACCCCATACGCCCTCTTTACAGTCATAAATAGCGATAAACTTTTTCAAACTCTGGTCGACTTTTGCAAGGGAAACTCGTTTTGGATTTGATTTATCAATTAATGTGCAATATTCGTTTGAACAACAAATAACATCTTTCTTGATTTCCAACTCGCCATAATTGCGAAAAGCAGTTAATTCTTGCGGCGTGACTTCCAGTTCAAATGTACCAGTGTAAAGATCCTGAATTCTAACACGGTCAGTTTCATAATCTTCGGCTTGAACTCCAAGAGCGTCGGCCTTAATCCTCAAGTTAATGTCTTTTGAGACAACTACGGTTGGTATATTTGGATTTTCTTTCTTTAAGGCAAGGGCAAGAGAAAGGATTCGGTTATCGGTGTTTTCTTTGATTAATGGGGGTGTGCCATTGTTTAAAAAAATAATTTTTAAACACCCTTTATCAGGCAATGGAACACCCTCGCTCAATCTACCGCGTGCTCGCAATTCATCTAACGTCCGGGATACAGTTCGCGCATTCTGTCCAAGTTCAGAAGACTCGCGTTTGAACTTATCAATTTCCTCAATGACTTCAATCGGGATAAGGACATTATTTTCTCTGAAACTCATCAATGAGTCAGGGTTGTGTAACAACACATTAGTATCAAGGATATAATTTTTCATTGCTCAATTTTTGAAGTAAGTGAAGTTTTGCTATTAATTCCACTTTATATTCTAAACAAATTTTACTGTTTCCATTCTTTTGTGCCATTCAATCAATCTGTTATAGGCTGACGGTAATTTATAATGATTGGTATATAAAAACATTCCGAGCATACCATACAGGTCAAAATCGATGAAAACAGGTTTTTCACCGAGTAAAAAATCTTTTTCAAAAAGCATTTGTTCATAATACCAGAGCCATTTTTCAAGTTCCATCAGCAAGGCTTGCTGTTCCATCTTCCACTCTTCGATACATCCGATGCCGTATTTACGTTCTTTGTGTCTTAAATATAAAAGGCTTTCATTTTTTGGGACAAACTCCTCGAAATAAATGTCATTTAATTTCGCGCAAATAATCTCAACGTCATTTTCAATATGTCTCCAAATTAAATTTTGCAAGCCACCAAACTTTCTTGGAAATAAGCCGAGATTGAATTTTACATCAATATACTTTGCAATAATCTGGGATTCGTTGCTTGTTTCAAAAATAACATTTTTACCATCCTTGATTACAGGTACCTGATGATACCTATTTCTTGTAATTTTCCAGATATAAGACCTATCTGTAGTAGGAATGTTTTTAATTTTAAACGGCTTACCCGAGTATTCCAGAATTTTTCTTTGAACAACGCAAAATCCGCACCACTCAATCTGAATTAATTCAACCATTTCGTTTTTAATTATTTTTAGCAAAATTATTATACATTGTAAAACATTTAATTACTGATTTAGTTCTATTCCAATTTGCTGGTAATAATTATAATAAAACAAAATTATTTTAAGTCCAATAGCAAGAGCTATTAAAATAAATATCAGATGCCCTGCCCATTGGGAAGCTGACCGAAGTTTTCTTGTGGCTTCTTCTAAATAATAAGAGTGCAATCTTTTGAGAGTATCATCTAATTTTCCACTCACTTCGCCAGTTGAATACTGAGAAGCAAACATCTCTGGAAACTCCCTGCAATGATTTATTTCTTCGGATGGTGTAGTAATACCATTTGTTAATCGTTCCCCCCATAATTTTACATTGCCCTTTAATATTACTGAACCGCTTGCTTCTGCTGCTAATTCAATGGCATTTATAATCGGCACTCCTGCGCTAAGAAGCGACTCTAAAGCAAAGGCAAATCTTGATAGAACAAGACTGTGTCTTCCAGTGCCAAATAGCGGGATTTTTCTTATAAACCTTTCGACAATCCACCGCCAGTGTTCGTCCCTGTAAGGTTGTATCGCGTAAATTAAAACGAAAGTTATGATGTATAATGGAAGTAATAAGCCAATCGTTTTCGCAGCATAAACCAGCAGATTTCCTGTCGTAAAAAATTCCGCAAACGGGAAAATAAAAACAGCAAAATGCAGCAGAAATACCGGATAGGCTAAATTGGCAATGAACTGGTTTATTAATTGAGCCTTTTGCTGGTAATGGTCAGATAAGATTTTAAAACAAGCCTCAAGTTTACCGCTCTTTTCCGAAGCCTCGATAAGGGCAATATCAAAATCCGGAACTGGGATATTAGAATGCTTGATTGTTTCTGTGAATGTCTCTCCGCCTTTAATCCCCTCTAAAAGGCAATAAGATAATCTGTAAATTCTACGGTTTTTTGCATTTTTGATGATGTGATTTAATGCAGATAAAACCGGCACGCCGGCGGTTATCAATGTTCCTAACTGATAA
Source organism: Verrucomicrobiota bacterium (assembly GCA_029572555.1). Lineage (GTDB taxonomy): Bacteria > Verrucomicrobiota > Verrucomicrobiia > Limisphaerales > JAKPVM01 > JAKPVM01. The sequence continues at coordinate 21,326 of JAKPVM010000022.1, forward strand.
TAAAAATCTGAAAGGCTTTTATAATAACCGGGTGTATTAATAAATAGCATTTAAAAGCTTTATCTATTAAAATGAAAACAGAACATCAGACCTCGTATTAAATAAATTTATCCAGACTGGATTTCAAAACTGTTTTTGGCTTAACACCGACACTCTGCCCTACTACATTGCCCTCTTTAAAAAACAGGAGTGTCGGAATTGAACTTATACCATAATTGTTCGCAATTTCAGGACAATCATCTACATTAAGTTTACAGACTTTCACCTTACCAACATATTCATTTGCAATCTCATCAAGAACTGGTGTAAGCATCTTGCAAGGCCCGCACCAATTAGCCCAAAAATCGACTATCACAGGTATATTTGACTTAATGACCTCTGCCTCAAAGTTATCCGATGTAAGATTAACTATATTATTTGATGCCATAGTTTTAACCCCCAATAAAATCCAATTAATTTTAACCCCCGCTTTGTAATGCGCTCTGCAACAAAGTCATAAGGTAAACCACGCAAATCACTGCTGATAAACTTGCCACCATAGCGACTATCGCAAGAACCCTGTCAAGAACAGCAATAGTGGGCGCCGCTGATGGCGCCTTTGGTCTCTGAGGAGCAGATGCCTTTCCCTGTTCTTTCTGTTCAGTCGCAGGAGCGGCTTTTGGACCGGGTGTGCTTGCAAGTTTTGCCCCAGAAGCCCCTGTCGCAGGAGGCATTGTACCTGGCGGCTTTGCTGCACCAGCCACAGGCGCTTTAGGTACCGAAGACGGCGGTGCCCCTTGAGGTGGCACCGTGGGCTTAGGTGGTGTCATAGTCGGCATTGAAGGCACAGGTGCAGATTGTGGAATAGTCGGCAATTTTATTGTTGGCGCAGATGTTGGTTTCGGCGGCAATTGAATCCGAACAGTTTCTTTTTTTACTTGCGCCTTATTCTGGTCTGGGTTGGGTGGAACCGACCCAGATGGCAAATTTGGTATATTTTCAGCCATACTTTAATCTAAATTAAAATTTTATAACCGTATTGTCAAACTATTTGTAAAATTATTAGAATTAAAAATATTTTATGTTAAAATAAACCCTATGAAAGTCCATATCGCTTATGGTGAAAGCAGTCTTGAAATTAAATTGCCTGAAAATATAACGACTGTAATTGAGCCGAAATACAAACAGGGAATTGAAGACGAAAAAGCCGTTCTGTGGCATTCTCTTAATAAACCGATTGAAGCACTAACTTTAAGGAATTGGTTTAATGGTAAATCTAAAATATGTATAACATTCACGGATATAACCCGCCCAACCCCTAACATCAGACTTATTCCTTGGCTCCTTGAATACTTATCTTTTGTTCCTAAAAAAAATATAACACTATTAAATTCTTTAGGTTCTCACAGACCAAACAGTCTAAAAGAATTAGAAAAAATGTTAACCTCAGAAGTTACAAAACAATACAGAATAGTCCACAATGACCCGGAAAATAAAGAGTCTCATATAAAGGTAGGTTCTCTTAAAGATAATACACCAGCGTTGATTTCACACCATCTTGTTGAAGCAGATGTAAAGATTATTACTGGATTTATTGAACCACACTTTTTCGCCGGATTCAGCGGAGGTCCCAAAGGCATACTGCCCGGCACAGCATATCTTGATTCAATAATGGCAAATCATCGCTCTGAGAATATCGCTCATCCAAATGCCACATTTGGAATTACTGAAGGTAATCCAATCTGGGAAGAGATGAGAGATATTGCATTGAAAATTGGGCCAGCGTTTTTAATTAATGTTACTCTCAACAATGAAAGAAAAATTACCGGCGTCTTTGCCGGCGATATAATTAAGGCTCATAAAAAAGGGACTGAATTTGTTAAAGCCAATGCTATGCAACAGGTGAAGGAAAAGTTTGATATCGTGATAACAACGAACAGCGGATACCCGTTAGATTTGAACTTGTATCAAGGCGTAAAGGGAATGAGCGCAGCAGCAAAAATTGTCAAAAAAGGCGGTGTAATAATTCTTGCTTGTGAATGCAGAGAGGGCATCCCATTTAATAGTTCTTATGAAAAATTGCTCCATAGCGGAAATAGTCCGGATAATTTGCTTCAAAAGATTTCAGAATCAGGACGCGTAGTCCCCGACCAATGGCAAGTTCAAATTCAGGCGCAAATACAAAAAAACGCCACTGTTTATCTTTACAGTGCTTTGCCAGACGACGCAGTAAAATCTGCGCACCTTATTCCAACCAAAAATATTGAAAAGACTGTTTCAGAAATAATTTCAGAGCGAGGTGGTAATGCAAAAATAGCCGTTTTACCGCAAGGACCTCTCACAATTCCATACCTTGCAGAATCTTAAAGGTTATTTGACCAGTTCAAAAATATTTAATAAAATCCATTTATGGGTAATACTTTTGGACATCTTTTTCGGGTTACAACGTGGGGTGAATCTCACGGTGGAGTAATCGGTGTTGTAGTTGACGGCTGTCCACCCGGAATCCTCCTTACAGAAACGGATATTCAACCCGAATTGGATAGAAGACGTCCCGGTCAGTCAAGTATTGTAACCACGCGAAAAGAGTCAGATACCGTAAAAATAGTTTCTGGCATATTTCAAGGAAAGACACTCGGAACTCCAATATGCATGCTTGTAAAAAACGAAGATGCAAGACCGGAGGCATATTCAGAAATTGCAGAAAAATTTCGTCCGTCGCATGCCGATTATACTTACTTTGCAAAATATGGTCTCCGAAACTGGCAAGGCGGAGGAAGAAGTAGCGCCAGAGAGACAATCGGACGCGTTGCAGCAGGGGCAATAGCAAAGAAGATTTTAAAAACACGTTATAATGTCCAAATCCTGGCTTATGTAAAACAGGTGCATAAAATAAAAGCAAAAGTTGATATTAACAAAATTAATAATGAAATAATTGAATCCAATCCTGTTCGCTGTCCTGATGCCGAAGCCGCAAAACGAATGATTAAATTGATTGAACGGATTAGGTCAGAAGGTGATAGTGTCGGTGGAATAATAGAATGCATCGCTCTTGGCGTGCCAGCAGGTTGGGGAGATCCCGTATTTGATAAACTTGACGCAGATTTATCAAAGGCAATGCTCAGTATCCCTGCGGTTAAAGGATTTGACATCGGTTCAGGATTTGACTGCATAACTATGAAAGGCAGCCAACACAATGACCCGTTCAGGATGAAAAATGGTAAAGTGGTTACATCAACAAACTACTCGGGCGGTATTCAGGGTGGGATTAGCAATGGACAGCCAATTTACTTTAGAGTGGCGTTCAAACCGGTTGCCACAATTATGCAGGAACAACAGACCGTTAATATTAATTTTCAAAACACAACATTAAAAGCGCGCGGCAGACACGACGCCTGCGTTCTTCCAAGGGCTGTGCCGATTGTTGAAGCAATGACTGCATTGGTTCTTGTTGACCATAGCTTGAGGCATAAAGCACAATGTGAAGATTTACAAGCCCCTCTTTAATATAACCAAATCCTTACTATTTCCTCCCCAATAAATATCCATATTATTGCGGCGAGTGAAATGAAAGGACCATAAGGAAGCCTGCTTGAGCGTTCTCTTAAACCAGCAATAATCAATAAGCCTCCAACTATTGCGCCAATTATGGAACTGACACAAAGGGTGAAAACAACCCCTTTCCAGCCAGTAAATGCGCCGATTGCAGCCATAAATTTAACATCGCCAAATCCCATTGCCTCTCGCGGAATCGTTATTTCATCAGCGACAATCTCCATAAACGAAATTGTGTCAGGAGGAAATTCCTCTTTGCCAATAAGTAATTTTTCAGGTGTCAAAACAACTTGAGTCTGCCAGAAGCATCTATCGGCAAGTTCTACCCTTTTCGCTATTATTTTTATTGCATCAGTTTTTCTGCTAAATATGTCGCAATAAGGGATTATTTGGTCGGGTAAGATTAATTCTTCTTCTGTAAAAACTATTTTTGTATCAGGAGAAATTTGCACTTTAAGTTTACCAAAAATTAGTTTTCCTGCCTGCACAATAATGTAAATGAGCGCTGTCCCAAGTATCAATCCAAGTACGCTCTGTTTTAATGAAGACGACCACGATGAAGATTGATGAAGCGATGGCAAAACGATTGAAACCACAAGCCCGAAAACAATCCCGCCGATTGTGATTTCATCGGGGATTATGAAATGTTCAAAATCGATAAATGAAGCCACAATTAGCGCGGCTGTAAAAATGGCAACAACAATGGCAAGATACGGATTGAAATTCCCGTATTTTAACCAGCTGCAAAGAAAGAAAACACCGGTGATAAACTCCACAATTACATATCTCGGCGAAATTTTCTTGCCGCAATTGTGGCATTTTCCTTTAAGCCAGATATAAGAAATAATCGGGATATTAAAATACCATGGTATTTGCCAGTTGCAGTTTGGACAGTGCGAAGGTGGTTTTACTATACTTTCTCCTCTTGGAAGTCTATAAATGCAAACGTTTAAAAAACTGCCCACTATGCAGCCAAAGACAAGAAAAACAACCGCCCAGTATAAAAACGATGCGCCTTTTATTGGTTCAATAATGCACTGTTCAAGTATTTCCATAGATGTTTTTAATTAAAGCCTTACGCATAATTTCAATCGGGGCTGGTTTTTGCGTCCAGATTTCAAGAGCCTTAATCCCCTGCCACAATAACATACTCAATCCATTTGCCGTTTTACACCCGCTTTCACGCGCAGTTTTTAAAAACAAAGTTTCAGATGGTCGGTAAATCAAATCGTAAGCAAAGCCTGACTTTTTCAATTCAAATTTAGTTAAATCAACCGGTATTGGGTCAGAATTTTTTAACCCAAGCGAAGTTGCATTAATCACTAAATCTACATTACCCGACGGATAATCTAATTTTACAGAAACATCAGGATATTTTTTTCTAATCTCATCGGAAAGTTCAACGGCTTTGGAAAGTGTTCGATTTATAATGTAAAGTTGTTTTACGCCACAGGAGGCAAGTTTTAAAGCAGCAACCCGCCCTGCCCCACCAGCGCCAAGAATTAATACTGTTGTATTGTCCGGTGTATATTTAAATTCCTCATAAAGGGCTGAAGTAATTGCGTCTGCATCAGTATTAAAACCATTGCTGCGAAGTTCAGTCGGCATTTCAGATTCAAACTGGCTAAGCGGCTGCCAGTTTCCAGCAACATCTTTTCCCTCAAATCTAATTGTATTAACTGCGCCCCAATTTTTCGCTGAATTATCTATTACATCTACGATTTCAAAAGCAAATATTTTATGTGGGACTGTGAGGTTCAGACCAATGAATTTCATCTGCTGGGCGCCAGAAATAGCGCTGTTTAATTTTTGAGGCAAAACATCAAAAGCAAGATAGACCCAGTTCAATTTTAAGTGTCTAAAAGCCGCATTATGCATTGCAGGAGAAGCGGAATGACTTACCGGATGCCCATACACTGCACAACAACGTGTCAATGCGTTAATTTTCAATTGATTCTGATGCGCCACGAAAGAATTTATAAAAACAGGATTTTAAAAAAGCAATGATAACTTTGCTATTTCGTTATCGGACCTTTAATGTCTTTCAATCTTTCACGAATAATATCAGCCCTGACAATGTCCCTTTCTTCTGGTTCGTTTGTATTTGGATACAATTTTTGCAAATGAGCTGGTTGGCAAATCAAAAATAATTCATCGGACAGTGCTCGTATCGTATTAGGAAAAAAACCATAATCAATTCCAAGTCTGAACAATGATAATAAGTTCATTGCCTCTTTTGAAGACATACTATATGCATTTGCAAGGATACCGTAAGCCCTGCCGATGTGGTTCAACACTGCTGTCTTTTGTTTTTCCAATAAAAGTGTCCTTGCGTTACTTTCATGTTCAACAATTTGAGCGACTACTTTTTGAAGCCTCTCCAAAATTTGCAGTTCTTCCTCACCAAGAGTTTGTTGGTTTGAAACCTGAAAAAAATTTCCTAAGGCGTCCGTTCCTTCACCATAAAGTCCTCTTACAGCAAGCCCAAGTTTATTAACAGCCTGTATTATTTGATTAATTTGCTCTGCTAAAACAATGCCGGGTAAATGCAACATTGCGCTAACCCTTATACCAGTTCCCACATTTGTTGGACAAGCAGTTAAATAACCGAGTTTTGATGAAAACGCATAATCAAGTTGTTTTTCTAAAAGGGTATCAACCTCATCAATTTTATTAAAAGCACTTTCAAGCTGAAAACCGGGCAACAATGCCTGCATTCTGAGATGATCTTCTTCATTAATCATTATACTAAAAATCTCACCTTTGCTCATCACAACGGCACTTCCAGCAGATTTTACAGCATGCTCTCGACTAATAAGATGCCGTTCAATAAGTAATTGTTTATCAAGCGGACTCAACTCATCCATTATTGTGGAAAATCCATCTTTCATTTGAGGAAGATTTTCAACAGCAGGCCTCATCAAATCCATAGCCCTTATTCTGTCCTGTTTTGTCGCCCAACCGGGGAATGAAATATTTTTCAAATTCCTCGCTAACCTAACCCTGCTTGATATAACAATGGTGTCGTCCGGACCTTCTCGTTTTGCAATCTCAGGAGATGGCGTAAGAAAATCTAATAAATTCATAATTTTTTATCTTCAGATTCATTTAACTTTACCCTGATCCTTTTTATTTCATCGCGTAGAACTGCGGCGCGTTCAAAGTCTTCTATTGCCACGGCGTGTTCTAATTCCTCTTGCAATTTTCTAATTTTTTCTGCCACTGTTTTGCCACTGTGCTGAGCATTCGGGATTTTTCCTACATGACGAACCCCTTTGTGCATAGATTTTAAGATACCTTCAAGCATATCAGCGAATGTATTATAACATTCAGGGCAACCCAATCTTCCGGATTTTTTCAAATGTGATAGTGTATAACCACAGACAGGACACTTTAACTCTTCAACCTCTGGTTCGTCAGAAGGTTGAGAAACATCAAGACCGAGCAAAAAATCAGTAACATCAATTGAACCATCAGCCAACCCTTGTTTTTTTGCGCAATCTTCGCAAAGGTCAATTTTATGAACCTTTTCACCTACAATTTTTGTAAAATGTAAAGTTGCCCGTTTCTGCTTACATATATTACAAAGCATAAATCATCTGATTAATATATCGGCTCACCTGACTGTTTAGTCAAGATATGGAATTGCTCTAATAATTTTTTAGTAATAGGACCGCATTTACCTTCGCCGATTATTCTGCCATCTATTGCATTAACCGGTACAATCTCTGCCGCTGTGCCTGTTAAAAAAGATTCATCTGCATTATATAAATCATATCGGGTTAAATTAGTTTCTATAATGTTAAGACCGATTTGCTTTCCAACTTCTATCACAGCAAGACGGGTTACGCCCCGCAATGCCCCTGCATAAAGGGGTGGTGTTAATAAGTCGTTATTTTTGATGATAAAGATATTGTCTCCGGTGCATTCAGCCACAAAACCTTCGCTGTTGAGCATAATTGCCTCTTCAGCGCCTGCATTTGTGGCTTCAATCTTTGCAAGAATATTATTCAAATAATTAAGCGACTTAATAGCTGGATTAAGTGAATTGTGAAAATTTCTTGTTGTAGGAACTGTTACAATCTTCATCCCTTCTTCATATACTGTTTGTGGATAAAGTTGTATCTTATCAGCAATAATAATTACGGAAGGCTTGCTACATTTAACCGGATCAAGCCCAAGTGTGCCAATACCGCGCGTAACAACCAGTCTGATATAACCATCTATTATATTGTTCTGCCGACAGGTATCAATGACTGCTTCTGTCATCTCGGCGGGGGTCATCGGGATTGTCAATAATATTGCTTTTGCGGAATAGTAAAGACGTTCAATATGCTCTTTTAATTTAAAAACGCGCCCAACATACGCTCTAATCCCTTCAAATACACCATCTCCGTATAACAACCCATGGTCAAACACAGACACCGTAGCATTGTTCTCATCATAATATTTGCCATTTATGTATATTTTCATTTTTCTTATTAATTAAAATTATAATAAAAATATCAAATACAAACTTTTATTAGAATCCAAAAAAATAAACAATCCTGCAACAAAAATTATTTCAGATTCAGTAAATGTTTATCAATGGAAAAATACGAAAGGCCGAACAAAATCGTTCTAATTTTGACCCTTCAATTTTCTAATGTAATAGACAATTATTAAAAAATTTATGTTTATTATAGCCGATTGATTAAAAAATTATTGCATATTTACCCAATAACAATTTAATATCGGTATTGTTGACCACCGGTTGAAATCAATTGTATATATTAGGTTTATAAAATTTATTAGCTATTACTGATTATGAAAACTAAACAGTTTCTGATTATATTTGTTGCGAGCATTATCATAGTTTTTCAAATCTGCGCCCAAAATGTTGCTGAAATTGAAAAACTCCTCAATGAATCTGTAAATTACAGCTATGGGAAAAACCGACAAAATCTTAACACAATAGAAGAGTTAATACGAAAGACTCAAAATAATAGTGAAAGACGCCAAATAGAACAGGTTCTCGCCAAAGTGCTTTTAAATGAAAAAGCGACAATTGAATTTAAAGAATTTATCTGCAGACAACTCTGGTATTTAGGGACATCTCAATCTGTCAATGCCGTATCCACACTCTTCACAAACGAAAACACAGTCGGATGGGCTTGTTATGCGCTTACAAGAAATCCATCTAAAGATGCAGAAGTGGCTCTGGTTAATGCCCTAAAAATTGTTTCTCTCTCATCACGCCCAGCAGTAATAGCTGCCCTTGGACAAAGACGCAGTGAACTGGCTGTAGATGAACTTTACAAATTATGCAATGAAAACGACAATCGCATTTCCGATGCTGCTATCAAGGCTTTGGATCAAATAGGAAACGAACAGTGCGCAACTTATTTACTTAAATTGTATGAATCTAACAATTCTCGGATAAAAGAAAAATCATCTTATGCGCTTATTGCCTGCGCAAATTCCCTATCAAAAAGCGGAAAACAATCATTCGCTCTTGATATTTATAATAAACTTTTTGCCACAAGTTCTGAACTCTCAATCAGAGAGGCGTCGCTCAGGGGAATTGTTGAAAATTCAGGTGCGAAAGCCACTGATTTTTTGGTAAAAATATTAAAATCTAATGAGGCTAATCTTTATACTGCTGCTATCGGCGCAATTAATTTATTGAAAGAAAAACAAGTGTTTAAAAAAATTGCGGATTCACTGGGCGATTTTCCGCAAACAGTTCAACCCCCTGTAATAAATATGCTTGCAGAAAAGAAGGAAAAAGGTCTCCTGGCAGTAGCAAAAAAACTGGTGGATAGCCAAAATCAAGAAATAAGAATTGCTTCAATAAAGGCTCTTGGGACGATAGGCGACGAATCAGTTGTTGGAATTCTTACCAAGGTGATATCTAAAAATGTTCAGCCAGAAAAAAATTTAGCTATTAATAGTTTGAAAATGCTACAGGGAACAAAAGTAGATAATGAAATTGTTAGCCATCTTAGAAAAGCATCACCACCAGCGCTCCTTGATTTAATAAATATTGCAGTGGATAGAAACATAACCGCTTCCATTCCCGAACTACTAAAAATTTGTGCATCTAAGGAACCGGATATCAAAAAGAAGGCTTTTAGTGCCATAGGACAACTTGGCGAACCCTCAATTATTAAGGATGTGGTATCTATTGTTATTAAGATGGAAAATGATGCAGCGCAAGATAAAGCAGTTGCTGCGGTTGTATCGCTTGCCGAAAAAATCAAAGATACAAAAACGCGGTCAAGTGTGGTTTTAGATCAATGGGAAAATGCAAAAACTGATTCAGCAAAAGCATCGTTGCTACGAATCGCTGGGGGTATAGGAGATGAAACGGCATTGCAATTTTTGTCTAAAATTGTGCAACAAGATGATCAGCCTAAGTTTCAAGAGATCGCAATCCGAGAACTTGCGCAGTGGCAAGATGAATCTGCAATCCCAGTTTTAAAAGGTATTTATCAAAAAACCAAAAATCAGACTTATAGAACGCTTGCATTAAGGGGATATGTAAGATTGTTATCATCTGCCACAAAACTTAATACCGAAGATATAATTAAGCACTATGAACAGTCGCTCAACTATAGCCAAACCCCTGATGAAAAGAAGCAAATCCTTGCCGGATTAGGCAATGTTCCTGATGAAAAGGCGCTGGCACTTGCGCTGCCGCTAATTGAGGACAATTCAGTGAAATCAGAAGCAGCACAATCTATACTCCAAATCTCAGCGTCAATATACGGTTCAAATCCTAATCTTGCAAAAACGGCAATTAACAAAGTATTGGCATCTAATATAGATGAAAATTTAACCAAACAGGCAAAGATAATTTTAAAACAGATAGAAGCAAACATTGCCTATATAACATTGTGGGAGGTTGCCGGACCGTATTTCAAGGAAGGTAACAATTACGATGCATTGTTTAATATAGTTTTTCCACCTGAAGAAGGAAAAACAGAAGTGAACTGGCGACCCATACCAGCAGGCACAAATCCCAAACAACCTTACATTATTGATTTGTTAAAATTCTTTGGTGGAGAACAAAGAGTGGCTTATGCCCGCACATACATCTATTCGCCAACTGACCAGAACGCCCGTCTTGAACTTGGCAGCGATGATGGGGCAAAAGTCTGGCTAAATGGCGAACTTGTTCACTCAATCAATGCCGCAAGACCAATTACACCCGATTCAGATAAGGTTAATATTAAGTTGAAAAAAGGATGGAATAGTTTGCTTTTAAAAATCACTCAAAACAATCTTGGTTGGGAATTTTGTGTCAAAATAGTTAAACAAGATGGTGCGCCATTAGAGAACCTCCGTTACGCTACAAAACCTAATTAACGGTCAGACAATTTTTACCAATCAAGTGCTTGTGCAGTCATTGAGTTATGAAACTCAATGTAACTATCATCAAAATAAACTATATTATCCGCGCACAGCCATCCCACAACAAAATAAAAAGTGCTGGCTTTATTTTTTATTTGAATCATTAGCACAGATATTTCATTAGCATACAATAAATATATATCCATAATTCTGACAATTAATATTGCGAAAAACATTTTGTCCGTAAAATATCAATCAGCCGAAGGCTGACATTATGAAACTCCGCCAAGAGTGGCAGGATTATAGCATTGAAATTAACATAAGGTAAAACCACGCCAGTGGTGATAGTGCGATAATTAATCATCAAAATTCAATGGCTCTGACACCTCCAGGTTAGCTTCGGTGTCATATCGTTTTTGCTATAATCTACTGCTTTCGCAGGTTTTGAATTGTGTTCATTTCATTTTACAACCCTAAAAAACATTCACATAAGATATATCAAAGGATTAAATTAACAGGGATAGACAGGATAGACAGGATTTTTTACAAGATGAACAAGATACAAAAGATAAAAAAGATACAATTGTTTATCCTGTATATCCTGTATATCCCTGTTAAATAA
>JAKPVM010000192.1 GCA_029572555.1 Verrucomicrobiota bacterium
CTCTGACACCTCCAGGTTAGCTTCGGTGTCATATCGTTTTTGCTATAATCCTGTCACCTGCTTTCGCAGGTTTTGAATTGTGTTCATTTCATTTTACAACCCTAAAAAACATTCACATAAGATATATCAAAGGATTAAAAAAAATTAAATTAACAACGATATACAGTATAAAATCTTGTATCTTGTCTCTTGTTTATCTTGTGTCTTGTATCTTGTGTCTTGTATCTTGTGTCTTGTGTCTTGTGTCTTGTGTCTTGTGTCTTGTGTCTTGTGTCTTGTAAAATATCCTGTATATCCCTGTTAAATAAAAAATCCCTGTAAATCTTATGTTTTTCTTTTGTTTCCATATAAAAAAATCCCTGTGATAAATACGCGTTTATCAGTGTTTTAAATATTTGCGAATATCTGCGAGAAATTATCTATCACCTGCTTTGTGGAGTTAAGTAACCTGTTGGTATCCTTGTGTTAAATCAAAAATATTCATCCACAAATCCGATTGTTATTGGTTTGCTAATGACTGAGGTTAACCTATTTAAAAATCAACTTCACATTTATGAACAGAAAGGTTAGTTTTAAAAGGTTATGAATGATTTATTTAATCTAAAAGGTGAAATTGCAGTGGTTATTGGAGCTGGCGGAGTAATTGCAGGCGCCATTGCAGAAGGATTTGCGCAAGCAGGGGCGACCGTTGCTGTGGTTGATGTTCGTCCCGAAGCAGGCGAGGCGCGGGCTGAAAATATCCGAAAAAACGGTGGCGCAGCGAAATTCTTTCAGGCAAACGCTATGGATAGAGAAAGCCTTGCCAAAGCGCGCAAAGCAATTATAGACGCGCTTGGGCAACCTACAATTTTATTAAATGGCGCGGGCGGAAATGACCCTAAAACTACCGTTACAGCAGAAAATCCATTTGAAAATATTCTGCTTGATAACTGGAAACGGAATTTTGAATTGAACCTTGTGGCTGGTGCTCTTCTTCCCTGCCAGGAATTTGGTTCAGGTATGGTTAAACAAATGAAGGGCAGCATCATAAATATTGCCAGCGTTTCTGCGCATATACCTCTCTCAATGGTCGTTGCTTATTCAGCGGCAAAGTCTGCGGTGTTGAGCCTGACACGATTCCTTGCCCGCGAATGGGCGCCTTACAATGTAAGGGTGAATTCTATTACACCGGGATTTTTCCCTGCTGAGCAAAATCGCCAATTGCTATTTAAACCGGATGGCACGCCAACAGATAGGACTCGCAAGATTTTTGAACATACACCGATGAAACGGTTCGGAGAAGCAAATGAATTAGTCGGAGCTGCAATTTATCTTGCAAGTCAAAAGGCGAGCAGTTTCGTAACAGGGTCGGATATCAGGGTCGATGGCGGGTTCCTTGCCCAGACAATTTAATTGTCGGGATTAAATCAGGAACATACCTTCAACCCCGAAGATGGCAAATAAGTAATCATTGAATTTTGATTGTGGGTTTAAGATCCCTGGTTTGCCATTTCTTCGGAGTTTATCTTTTTTGCTAACCCTATTCAGTCCTTTGACAGAACAGATAGCCGGTTCTAATTCCAATGGGAACAGTTATGCGCCCTATAATGTGACGCCGGATTCTGGCTGGGTGATAAGACTATGATAATCTACAATTTTTTCAATTGTACTAACCTTGAAAACTAATGAAAATAATGGTTTTTGAATAAAATTTGGTTAATTTATTGAAACTATAACGTTATAGATACCCAATTTATCCGTTTTTAATATATATTATCGTTGCTGTTCATTTTTTCTTAATTTTATCTAATTATTTACAATCGGCGTAAAAGTTGCTTATAATAAAGAGGTTGATGTTTATAGAAATGCGACCGATTTTTAAGATAATTTTATATATCGGATTAGTGGCTTCTGCACTATTTTTCGGTTTGGCTTTTAGAGAAATATATCTTCTAAAAGTCCAGCGGTTGCCTGTACCGGAACATTTAAGTATGGGCGCTAATGGATTTGCAGCGCTGATGTGTTTAGTTGTTCTTGGGATTCTTATTGGGAGAGACATTTCGTCTTATCTTGCCGAAAAGGCTGTTAAATTCATCTTTAATGATGAAGGCGAAACAATGAAGACTCCTGAATACGAAAAGGCAGAAGAAGTATGGAAAAGCGGCGATTATCTTGAAGCTATCAGGTTATTGAGAAACTATTATGAGAAACATCCACGCGAGATATACGTTGCTATGCGGATTGCCGAGATTTATGAAAACGACCTTCATAATACATTAGCAGCTGCACTTGAATATGAACAAATTTTAAACAATAAGATTCCACCTGAAAGATGGGGGTGGGCTGCCATACATTTAGTTAATTTGTATAGTAAACTCAATCAAACAGACAAAGCCACATGGCTTTTAAATGAAATAAGTAACCGCTATCCATTTACTCCTGCTGCTAAAAAGGCTCGTCAACGGCTAGGGCTGCCTGAACCGGAAATCCCAGAAGCAGAAAAAAAAGAAAAGGTTGAGAAAATTGAAGCCAGGCACGAAAAACCAAAAAAAGAAGAACCGCATTTGCCACCCGGTTTCCGCCCAAAAAAGGATTAATTGCCTTAAAAAATTTTTGAACATTTTTTAAAAATTACTTTCAAATTTGCAAAAAGACTTGACATTTTTTAAGAATTTATTTGAAAAAAATAGGATGCTTTTATAAAAAGACTGGGAATTTTTTATAACAGCCTTATTATATGGCGGATTTTAATGCGGAGAAACCAATGATACAGGTTAAAAATCTTGCAAAGTCATTTGGCCCTAAAAGGGCTGTTGACGGAGTTTCATTCAATGTTGAAATCGGTGAAGTTCTCGGATTTCTTGGTCCGAATGGCGCCGGTAAATCTACAACAATGCGAATGATTACCGGATTTATTCCGCCAACCGAAGGGACAGTTGTTGTTGGTGGTTTTGACATTTTAAATAACCCGATACAAGTCAAAAAAATAATCGGCTATCTGCCTGAAAACGCCCCTGCTTATGCGGATATGAGCGTGCACAGTTTTCTGGATTTCGTAGCCGAGTTACGAGGTCTGCGCGGTGAGGAAAAGAAAAAAGCCGTCTCACGCGTAATTGAAATGTGCTTTCTGGAATCTGTGGTGAACCAGAGCATTGACACGCTATCAAAAGGGTTTAGACATCGTACCTGTTTTGCACAGTCAATCATACACGACCCGCCGGTTCTTGTGCTGGATGAACCTACCGACGGACTTGATCCAAACCAAAAACACGAAGTCCGCACTTTGATTAAACGGATGGGCGAAAAAAAGGCTATTATCTTTTCAACCCATATCCTGGAAGAAGTAGAATCAGCCTGCACACGGGCTATTATAATTGACAGAGGCAAGATTGTTGCAAACGGCACTCCAAACGAATTGAAACGAATGTCAGAACTTGCAGGAACGGTTATCCTCAAGGTTCGCAATATTCCCGCCGAAGAGGTAGTGCAAAAAGTCAAAGAACTCTCTTGCGTAAAGAGGGCTTCAATAATCAGCACAGATGGCGGACCGGCTTGCCTCCGCGTTTATCCACAGCAGAACATAACAAATGGCGAACTTGCGCGGGCAGTTGGCGAATTAGCAATTCAACAACAATGGCGTGTGGAAGAATTGCATACCGACGAAGGACGGCTTGACGAGGTTTTCCGAAACATAACACTTCCAGACACAACTCAGGAGGTCTCACGATGAACGGGCTATCTACATTTATTTCAAACATCTGGACGATAACCAAACGCGAACTCGGTGGCTATTTTACTTCGCCGGTTGCGTATGTGTTTATAGTAATGTTTTTACTACTCACAGGTTTATTTACATTTATGATAGGCAGTATACTCGAACGAGGAGAGGCGTCGTTGTTCTGGTTTTTCTACTGGCATCCGTGGTTATATCTAATTCTTGTGCCGGCAATCGGTATGGGTGTCTGGGCGGAGGAAAGAAGGCTCGGCACAATTGAGTTGCTCCTTACTATGCCAATAACCACGTGGCAGGCGATAGTGGGCAAATTCATTGCCGCCTGGATATTCCTCGGCGCCGCTCTGTTTTTGACCTTTCCTGTGGTTTTGACTGTTAATTATTTAGGAAACCCGGACAATGGCGTTATATTGTGTGCTTATATCGGTAGTTTCCTGCTCGGCGGCTCTTACCTCGCTATAAGCACAATGACAAGCGCAATGACACGCAACCAGGTCGTCAGTCTTATCATTTCAGTTGTTATTTGTCTGTTTTTGATTCTTGCAGGTTTCCCGCCCATTACAGATTTAATTCAAAATTATGTCCCGCAAATCATCGTTGATATAGTTGCCTCGTTCAGCGTGATTCCGCATTTTGATGGCTTTAAACGAGGTATCCTTGATTTAAGAGATATAATTTTCTTCCTTTCAATAATTGTTTTCGGTCTTTTTGCAACAAGTTTAATAATCAGAAATTTAAGGGCTGGACATTGATGGAGGTCTTGAACAATGAAAAATAAAAGAATTGAAACATTGCTCTATTCTTCGGTTGGCATAGTGGCGATGCTGGTTTTATTAATCGCCATAAATTTCATTATTGGAACATGGCGATTGCGTGTTGACCTTACAGACGAAAAGGCATACACTCTTTCAGAGGGCACTAAAAAGATTCTCTCCAAACTTGATACGCCGGTTAAAATCCGATTTTATTTCTCTCGCGGAGAAGAAACGCCCGTATTCTTTAAAAACTATGCGCAGCGCGTTGAAGACCTGCTCTCAGAGTTCAAGCAGGCGTCAAAAGGCAAAATAACAATTGAAAAATATGACCCGCAACCTGATACAGATGCCGAAGACGCCGCAAATGCTGATGGTATAGACCCGCAACCACTGACGCCTACGGCTTCTATCCGATTCGGACTTTGTATCTCCTGTCTTGACCAAAAAGTTGCTATACCATATTTAGCGCCAGAACGGGAACGTTTGCTCGAATACGATATTGCCCGCGCAATTTCTCGTGTTGTAAATCCTGATAGACCTGTCATCGGCATTATGTCTGCTCTTCCAATCTTTGGCCAACCAACCAGCCAGTTTATGCCAAGAGCAGGACAAAACCAGGAACCCTGGTTGTTCGTATCAGAATTGCAGCGCGACTTCACCGTTAGAAAGGTCGAAATGGACATTGATAAAATCGATGATGATATAAAAACCCTTGTAGTGGTTCATCCAAAAAACATTTCTGAAAAGACTCAATTTGCAATTGACCAGTTCATTTTAAAAGGCGGCAAGTTGATTGTCTGCATCGATCCCGTCTGTGTAATGGACAGTCAGGCAAATCCAATGACCGGTGGCGGACAGCCCAGTTCAACATTGGATAAATTATTAAAGGCGTGGGGGCTTGATATAGATGGCTCAAAAGTTATTGTTGATATGCAATGCAAAAGCCCGCGCTGGGATCCAAAGATTGCCCATCTTATAACAGCACTCTCCCGACCAAATATGAAACAAGATGAAGTCTTTTTTGCGCAGTTAGATAATCTGCTCTTTCCATTTGCAGGCGCTTTAACCGGAACACCAGTGGAAGGCTTAAAAATGGATGTATTATTAAAATCTTCAACGGATTCGCAACTCGTTGACGGTTTTATGGCAAGGCTTTCCACCGAACAAGTGGCAAAAGAATTCAAACCATCAGGCAAAGAACACAATATCGCAGTAAGACTTACAGGAAAATTCAAGACCGCCTTCCCAGACGGAAAACCAGAAGATTCAAAAAACGAAGACAACGAGAAAAAAAGTGAGAAAAAAGACGAAAACTTCTTAAAAGAGGGTTCAAAAGAAAATACAGTCTATATCTTTGCTGATGCCGACTGGCTTCATGATATATTTAGTGTGAATGTTCAACAGATATTCGGCCAAAAGATAATTATCCCGCATAGCGGAAATCTTTCACTCGTTCAAAATTTAGTGGAAATGCTAAGCGGAGATGAAAACCTTATCAATGCCCGCAGCAGAGCAACAATGAACCGTCCGTTCACTCGTATCAGAGATATTCAGGCTAAAGCCGAAGCCCGGTTCCTTGAAGAAGTGAAAAAACTTGAAGAGGAACGTGCAAATGTCCAACGTCGGATTAATGAATTACAGGCAAAAAAAGAAGGCAACCAACGATTCATACTTTCACCAGAACAAAAGGCTGAATTAAAAAAACTGCGCGAAACCGAAGCCCAGACTGCGCGTAAGTTAAAAGAGGTCAGAAAAGAACTCCGTAAAGAAGTTGATTCTCTTCAAACAACGCTCAAGTGGCTTAACATCGCCGGAATGCCACTCCTTGTGAGCATTTTCGGGCTTGTAGTTGCAATTTATAACCAAAAGCGAAAGGCTGCAAAATAACCGGGAGGAATAACCAATGAAAAAAAATCAATTAATATTGCTGGTCGTTGCTGTTGTGATAATTGGAATCATTGGAATTGTTACTTATAAAAAAAGAACCAGCACATGGTCGGAAGTCGGACAAATTAGCGAAAAGTTATTCCCAAATTTCCCATTGGACGATATAGCAAAAATCACCATCAAAAACTCTAAATCAGAGCTTAACCTCGTTAAGAATAACGATGTCTGGCGGGTCAAAGAAAGCGATGATTTTCCCGCAAATTTCAACGAGATTAGCGAGTTTTTGCGAAAAATGTGGGAGATGAAACGCGGCTTGCCAGTGGAAGTCGGTCCCTCTAAACTCGGCGTCTTAGAACTACTGCCGCCTGACAAAGGAACAAACTCCGGCACCCTTGTTGAGTTTAAAGACAAAAACGACAAAGTCCTCGCAACTCTACTTCTCGGAAAAAAAAGCGTAAAAAAATCACCTATGGGCGAAGAATTCCCCGATGGACGGTTCGTTATGGTAAATAACGATATAAAAACCGCGTCTCAATTGACCGAAGTATTCGCTAATGTTGAACCAAAACCAGAATCGTGGCTCGACAAAGAATTTTTCAAGATTGAAAAGGCTAAATCCTTTGAACTCATTAGCACAAATGCAGCAGACTCATGGAAAATTTATCGCGACTCCGAAACAAACGAATGGAAAATGGTTGGACTAAACCCAGGTGAAGAGGCGGATAAAGTTAAATTAGCCGCTGTTGGTTCGGCGTTAAGTTACCCCACATTCGTCGATGTCATTTCAAAAAGTAAAACAAATGACACCGGCCTTGATAAACCTGTGAAACTTGTGGTGGAGACGTTTGACGGTTTTATCTACAACTTAAACATCGGTAAAAAAACTCAGGACGACAATTATTATTTAGCGTTCAATCTTAACGCCAATTTTCCAAAAGAACGAACTCCACTAAAAGATGAAAAAACAGAAGATAAAGAAAAGAAAGACAAAGAATTTCAAGATAATTTGAAAAAACTAAAAGATAAATTTGAAAAAGAGAAAAAATTTGAGAATTGGAATTATCTTGTAACAAAATGGACAATCGAAACAGTTTTAAAAACTCGCAAAGAATTGCTTGTAGAAAAGAAAGATGAAAAAACTGCTGAGAGTTCAGATAATAAAAAATAATTTTTAATGTGGCTTCGGCATCCCTGCTCCCAGTAGAAAAAAATAGTCAGCAAGGATGCTGACATCACATTGTTCATACAGAGTATCACAGACATTCTTGTCTGTGGCAGGGAAGAACATTGATTACGCAGATGAAAAGGATTTGCTGGATTGAAAAAGATAAACTAAATATACAGGATAAAAAATTGAATCCTGCCTAAAAATATCCTGTAAATCCTTTGTTAAATTTGTATGAAAATAAAAAAGAGAGCCCACTTTTCAGTGAACCCTCTAATGTTATTATTTTTAAAATTACACAAGTCCTTGGTCAAGCATTGCATCGGCAACTTTAACGAAGCCGGCAATGTTCGCGCCAACAACAAGATTTCCCGGCTGACCATACTCGGCAGCGGTTTCCCATGCGTTCTTAAAGATTGTCTGCATAATTAAACGAAGCCTGGAATCTACCTCTTCGCGAGTCCATTGCAGACGCATTGAGTTCTGCGACATTTCAAGCCCTGATGTCGCCACGCCGCCGGCATTTGCCGCTTTGCCCGGAGCATAGAGGATTTTCTTTTTCAAGAAAACTTCTATCCCAGCAGGTTCAGTCGGCATATTCGCGGCCTCAGCAACAAGATGACAGCCATTATTAACAAGCGCTTTTGCGTCGTCGCCGCTGATTTCGTTCTGTGTTGCGCATGGAAATGCGCAATCGCAAGGAATTCCCCATGGACGTTTTCCTTCATAATATTGAACACCAAATTTTTGCGCATACTCTTTGATGCGTCCGCGACGATTATTTTTCAAATCCATAACCCATGCGAGTTTCTCCTCGTTTATACCGTCTTTGTCATAAATGAAACCATTGGAGTCGCTCATTGTTAGGACTTTAGCGCCGAGTTGATTTAATTTTTCAACCGTATATTGCGCCGCATTGCCCGAACCGGAGACAAGACACACCTTACCTTCGAGGGTTTCATTGCGGGTCTTGAGCATCTCTTGCGCAAAATAAACGCAACCATAACCGGTGGCTTCTGGTCTGATTAACGAACCGCCCCAATTAAGCCCCTTACCTGTAAACACGCCAGTAAACTCATTTTTAAGGCGCTTATATTGTCCAAAAAGGAATCCAATCTCGCGTCCGCCGACCCCAATATCGCCCGCAGGCACATCTGTGTCAGACCCGATATGGCGGAAAAGTTCCGTCATAAATGACTGACAGAAACGCATAACCTCATCGTCGGATTTACCTTTAGGGTCAAAGTCCGAACCGCCTTTGCCACCGCCCATAGGCAGAGTGGTCAATGAGTTCTTAAAGACCTGCTCAAAGGCAAGAAACTTTAATATGCTCAAACAAACAGTTGGATGGAATCTTAGACCGCCTTTGTATGGACCTATAGCGCTATTGAATTGAATCCGGTAGCCGCGATTTATTTGATAGTTCCCTTTGTCATCCTGCCAGGGAACACGGAACATTATGACTCGTTCCGGTTCTACAATTCTTTCAAGGATTTTGGCTTCACGATATTTTTTATGCCGTTCAATCGCCGGTTCAATCGATTCAAGGACTTCGGTGACAGCCTGTAAAAACTCAGGCTCGTTCAAATTCCGCTTCCGAACTATCTCTAATACTTCTTTGATATAACTCATATTCGCTCAGGTTTTATTGTTTATTACCCCCATTCGAATCTCACTCAAGATTTGAAGAGGGTTATAATTATTTCTAATTATAAATTTTTAGATATTAGGATTGCTTATTAACTCTTCTAATACCATAAAAACTATTACTTATACTAATACATAAATCGTCGCTGTCAAATTTATTTTTTTATTTTCATTTAATCTCAATATCATTAGCACGGATATCGGATTAATACACAATAACTAAAAATTTATACCCCCGATTTTGACAATTAATACAATGAAAAACATTTTGTCCATAAAATATTAACCAGCCGAAGGCTGGCATTATGAAACTCCATAAGGAGTGGCAGGATTATAGCATAGAAATTAACACAGAGGAAAACCCCGTTAGGGGTGACAGAGCGATAATTTTGAAACCTAATAATGACTCTGTCACCGCTTTCAGCGGTTTATGATGTTTTTGTATTCCGTTTGCTATAATCCTTTCACCTGCTTTCGCAGGTTATGAAATGTGTTTATATCATTTTTACAAAAAAAATTCATTCATAAAATCAACCAGCCGAAGGCTGGCATTTTTTAACCATCGATAGATGGTGGCAGGATTATAGCATAGACATTAACACAGAGGAAAACCCCGTTAGGGGTGTCAGAGCAATAATTTTGAAACCCAATAATGGCTCTGTCACCGCTTTGGGCGGTTTATGATGTTTTCGTATTCCGTTTGCTATAATCCTTTCACCTGCTTTCGCAGGTTGGGTTTATATCATTTTTACAAAAAAAATTCATTCATAAAATCAACCAGCCGAAGGCTGGCATTTTTTAACCATCGATAGATGGTGGCAGGATTATAGCATAGAAATTAACATAAGATAAAACCACGCCAGTGGTGATAGAGCGATAATTTTGAAACCTAATAATGGCTCTGTCACCGCTTTGGGCGGTTTATGATGTTTTTGTATTCCGTTTGCTATAATAATGTCACCCGCTTTTGCGGGTTTTGAAATGCGTTTATATCATTTTTACAAACCTAAAAAAATTCA
>JAKPVM010000199.1 GCA_029572555.1 Verrucomicrobiota bacterium
TTCTATTTTAATAATCGTATTATAGGTAACATCGGCTAATTTTGAGAGCCGATCTTGAGAAACACCTATTTTATTGCGGTATTTCTTGATGTTTTCAGCAATTGTTGATTTATTGTTTGACTTCATTGTAATATATTACTATAATCAAAGTAATAGAAAGAAAGATTTCTTAATCTAAGAAAATGATAACAAAAATTTATAAAACAGTAAAGAATAAAAAGGGAGTAAAAATTTCAAATGCCCGCGTCGGGATTTTCGCGGAAAAAAGTTCGGATTTTGTTCAGGAGACACAAACTTTACAGATTGGCTGTCCGACCTGGATTCGAACCAGGACTAAAGGCTCCAAAGGCCCGTGTGCTACCATTACACCATCGGACAACCGCATTTGAAAGATAACCAAGCGCAGGTTATTTTCAATAAAAATTTATACGAACATTTCTAATTCGCAAGTTTGGTATGGAAAAATGCCTACAAAAATTTCATAATCATCCCACAACAAAGATAAAAAGTGCTGGATTTATTCTTCCCAATCTCTGATGTACCTCACAAATTAAGAAATGCAAATTTATAAATTATAGAATTACAATGAGTGATATGAAAAGCAATTTTACCGCACTAATCATCAAAACCAAGTATTCTCGCAGATGTCGCAGAAGTACAAGAACGCAGATAAACGCAGAGATACTATATGTAATCCTTGCCTTGAAAGATAAAATAGAGTCAGGGGATTTACAGGGATTTTTTATTTTTTAACAGGGATAGACAGGATGGACAGGATATTTTACAAGATGAACAAGATACATTTTTTTATCCTGTATATCCTGTCTATCCCTGTTAAATTTCTTTTCCTTATCATCTGTGTAAATCTGTTTCATCTGTGTAAATCAGCGTTCCATTCCCGTTCCGTTCACTAATGTAATGCCAACCTTTGGCTGATAACGATAAATTTACCAGGAGGATATGAAAAAGGATAAAAATTTCCAAGAGTGATTTTTATAATGTGTTAAAATATCCCTGAAAAATCAGGGGTCAGAACTTGATTTTTACCAATTATGGGATGATAGTGCAAAAATCCAAATATTTATTCGTTAAATTTGATTATTTTGAAGTCGGTAAATTTCACCCAATGTTTGGTTTCCGCAGTTCCATGATAACATTGAATACTGACCTCGTCGTTATCGGGTGGAGGCAAATTGCCAGTTGTTGCAGTCAGGTATTCGCCTTCTGCATTTGGACGGTATTGGGCGATGTAGTTAGTTTTATCGACAATTAGCCGTAGTTGGACGGTATCGTTTGTTATCGGTTTTCTGCCCGGTATGATAATTAATTTGCCATCAACAAGTTCTTTTATGAATTTGAAGACCGGTTTCCCGTTGCAATACCAGGTAATCCCCGCCTGTTCAAATTGGTTAGTTGGTGGGGTAAGGTGCGTGATAGTGACTTCGATGGCATATTTTCCGTTTGTTCTATCTGGGGCAGGGCGGACGAGGGCATTTTTTACGGAGTGCGCATCGCCGGGTCTGGCGCAAATTTCAAGGGCGTTTGTTTTGATGCGCCAATCTTGCGGTTCTTCCCTCAACCAGTGCCAGCCATCGCTCAATTTTCCGTTAAATGTCTCCACAAAAATATTTGTTTCAACATTTTCCTGAGACAATAACGTGCAACTTGTCGTCATCAATATAAGACAGAATAAAGCACTCTTTTTCATAAACTACATTAATTTAAATCAGAGATAATTTAACGCGTAGAAATGACTCTGTAAAATCTTGTTCTCGCTTTGTTAACATCTAATTCAAAGGTTAGATTTGTATCGGTCGCAAGGATTTCTTCAGAATTATCAATCCAATAATTTTGACTGAATTTATCTTTATATTGTAAAAGATAATACCGTCCCGGTATTGAATTTACGGTTATCAATTGGTTAGAAGAATCTAACTTCATCTTTAATTCATCAAGGACAATGATAGTAAAAGTGTTGGTTGTCGAGAGAGGTGGTGAACCATCATCGGATACAACCAGCGTGAATGTGTTTGTAGAATATTTAAACTCTGATCCTATCGTCCATTTGAACAGACCAGTATCAGGATTAACTGATGCGCCAGTCTGTTTTTCGTCAATTAGAACAAATGTTAATTTGTTTGTTGGATAATCTAAATCGCTTACCGGTAATAGGAAATTAAATACGCAACCATAATGCGTTGTCTGATTTAAACTTGATGAAAAGAAAGGTGGCGAATTAACTTCATTTACAGTGATAGTGATTCTTCGCTTATCGCTCAGGTATGGATCCCCATTATCTGACACATAGATATAAAAAGAATAGATGTTGGGTCCCTGTGTTTCTTCTGGGCGCCAGCTAAACAAACCGGTGGTGGGGCTTATTGAAGCGCCTTCAGGGGCGCCTGTATCGAGGCTGAAAGTCAGATGTTGCGGTGGTAAATCCTCATCAATCGCGGTTACCGCAAAGGATAGCAATTCGCCTTCATTTATCACTTGATTGCCCGGTATTGCCAGAATTGGCTGACTGTTAGTTTTTTCTACTGAAACTGTAAACGACACTGTTGCGCTTAATGGCGGTTCGCCGTCATCTGTTATTCGTACGGTTACTGGGTAGCTATCACCACCGAAAATCTCTGATGGCGTCCATGTAAATATCCCATTTGTCGGATCTATTACCGCGCCAGTCGGGGCGCCGTCATCGAGACTGAAATACAGATTCTGTTTTGTTTTGTTTGGGTCAGTTACTTCAATCTGAACAACGAGTGTTTCACCTTCTACTACGACTTGATTTTGAACCGGTGAAATTACAGGCGCAAGATTTTGTTCAAGAATTTTGTTTGCTTGCCCTGGCGTTGGATTTGTAAGTGTCATTATGGCTTCTGAACCGTCGGGGAATCGTCCCTGACTGATGTCCGGTGATTGTTGTCCAAAAATAACACCGTCAACAAGTGTGCCATCTGGCGCAAACAAACCCATTGCCTCGCTTGATGAAGCGAGTTTAAAGCTCACGTGTAAAGCAGGGTTGGTTGGACTATTTTGATTTTGCTCGCCGTCTGCCCAAACCATTAAATAGTCGTTAGGCGGAATTATATATCCGTTAGGGATTTGAAATTGATTTGAGATACTAATAGTATCGCTCAAATAATAACCGCCAAGATTTACTGGTGAAGATGATGGATTGTAAATTTCAAACCAGTCTTCGTAATCGTTGTCGACCGGGTCTGCAATTATGCCAGTGTTATCAGCCATCCATTCATTGATAAATATGTTGATTGGCGGAACAGCAGGATTGTTATTTGTGCCCGGACTTGGGATATAAAACATTCGTCTTCCAGCAGCAGTGCCTTCGGGAAAAGAACCATAAGTTCTGTCAGGTCCGGGAAAATTCCAGTCTAAATAATCAATCAAATTTGTGTCGCCAGAGTAGACTGCGCTTAAAATAAGAATTCCATTAGTATCATTTATCCTAAAATTGGTATGTGGGTTGGTTGTTGTTGATTCGTTTGATTCGCCATCAAGAAAGACTACTAAGAATCCTTTTGGATTAATTGATGTATTGATAGGAAAAGACCATTTTGTAAGGTTTGTTAAATCATCGCTCAGATAAAATCCGTTGAGTGAGATTGAGTTTGTGCCGCTGTTGAATAATTCAACCCAGGGTTCGTGTTCGTTAAAATTATCCTTAATTCCATTCAGATTTACCGGTTGAATTTCACTTAACCATACAGGAGGAAATGACGGGAGTGTAGCCTTGATAGAATTTTGAGATACCGGCGTTGCAGGCAAAACATTGCCGGGTTTAGTTTCAAGCGACATACCAAATACAATATCACTACTTCCGCTTGATGTTTGGTGGACTTCGACAGCTAAAATATTTGTTCCTTTGACTAAATAATTTGAGGGTAAATCAAAAGGTCCTTCTAATGTTGCATCGCCTACGCTACCTGATGGTGTTGAATAAGCAGGCGTTGTGGCAGGCATACGGATGCTATGAATCCTATTTCCATTAAGATAAAACACTGCACCATCATCAATTACTGCATAAATTCTTAAAGAAACGGCGTTAGGATTTCCATTGAACAGAAAAGTTCGTCTGAAATAATAAGTAAGCCTGCCAAGTGTGAGCGGGGTCTGTTTTGGCGCTGGTAGATTTGCATTTTCAACATATAAAAGCGCTGCGCCTTGCAGCCACGATGAATCATTATAGTCGGGTTTTTCCCATCCTGTTCCTGTAAGGTCGGCAGTCTGGTTATATTTCCAGACATCTGTCATAGAAATTAAGGTTTGCGGTGTTGTATTTGTATCAATGATAGCGGCGCCCCAGTTTGAAACACGGCTAATATCCTGATAAGGGTCTATTAGTTGAAGCGAAGCACCAAGTCCATTGGCAGCCGGATACCATGGCAGGTTTGAACTATAAGTAACAGCGGCTATTACTGTTTCTGGTTGGTTTGAACTGCTGGGTTTAATAAGACAGATTGTATCCTTCTCATTATTGAGCGAGCCTGAAAATACACCGGCTATCGGGATTGTGTTCCCGTAAACATTTGCAAAGATGACAGCATCTTTTACAACAACAAGATAACTATTTGGTTCAATTATTGTTCCCGGTTCAAATGTAAACCCGACGCCATCAATCCGCCATCCAGAAAGGTCAAAGGCGTTATTAGTCGAAGAGTTATAGATTTCTATATAAGAGGTTCGTGGAATGACCGGGTTATACATAATTTCATTTATAACAACTTTACCCTGTGGTGATTCGTCTATGCCGGTAAATTCAATTGAAATAGAATCTGTGGCTGATGAAACAAGTTCTCCGTCTGGAGTTAGTCCTTGAACATTAAGGTTATTAATGCCGCGGTTTAATGGGACTCTAATTGTCCAGTTGCTCAATGTTGTCCAGATTGCGTCATAAGGTATCCCATTTACGGTTATTATTCTTACTTCCAACGGCGCTGTTCCAGTTAGTACAATAAGGTTTCTATTTGTGGAAAAATCAGCGCCACCAGTAATTTCAAACGGGAGCGAATTGTTTTGGACAAGTCCGAGGATGTATTGTCTGCGAGTGGCTATAAAATCTTTAATACTTTGCGGACTGGCTGGACCTATGCCGTCGGCGCGGAATGCATTGTAACGAGCATCAAGGATTTTGTTTGACTGGGAAGACTGTAGTGGCCCATTTGCCGCTTGTATTAATGCCTGCCAATAGATGCGCGCAAATGGAGGGTGAGTATTTATTGGACCTGTGTTTGCGCCGCCAATACTAAATAAATCCGATGTCGCTCCCTGTGCGAAAAAGGCAAAGTCAATGTCCCAGATTAGTAAATTCCATAAACCATGCGGCGGTTTATAGGCATACATATTTTGTCCACCGCCATACGAATAACTATCGTTATTCCCAACAATATGTTCAACTGTGTGCGTCTTATACCATTGTTCAACATCAATTGAAGATTGGATTGTTCGGGTGTAAGCCTCGCCTGTGGCAGAGGTATTAACAGTATCAACAAGTGCGAAAAGGTTGGTATAATTATTGGCGTCGTTTCCATAAGATCGCTTAGCCCATGTCCAGCGATATCGCGCAAGTTTTTTCACCCCGCCCGTGGTTAAATAATTCGCAAGATTTGCGCCTACCGCTGTAAAACTTGAAGCAAGGTCATCAAACTCAAACCAAAGTTGAACTTTATGAATATCCCCATCTGAATCTTCGGGATACCACTCTTTAATGAAATCCCTATTGGGTTGCTGGGCATCCTCAAAAAGCATTCCCCTGCGCGAGCCGTTGACAAAAAGGTGGATACTTCGTCTATAACAGATAGGCAGTCCCATCTTGCCTGCAATCCAGTAAGCCTGTTGTTCGGCTTGCAATGTCGAATCGCCGCCTCCATTTCCCGGTTGAAGTAGATTGATTTCTTCTTCTCCTAAAAATGTGTCATCAGACGGCACAGTAATTACATAGTCGCAGTTATTTCCTATCGGCGAATTATAACCCGGGCTATGGTATGGACTTCCGCTATATTCGCCGCCGGCATTGTAAATCACCCTGTTTGTGCCATAAACGAATGTAACGTCTAATGGATCATTGCTGAGTTTTTCTCTTGTTGTCCATCGGTTTAAATTTTTTTGTGAAATCCAAATTCTGTATACGCCGAGTTTTCCATTTGAAATTGTGTCTCCCCACTGTATTATGCATTCGCGTTCTGGCGCATCATCAGGGAATCTGGTCTGGGACGGGGATTGAACATTTCCATCCAGAGCGGAAATATAAAATGCGGCAATTGCGCCATTTATTTGAGCTGGAATTGATGCGCTATACCATCCCGCGCCACGATTTGCCATACTTACCGGTACAAAATTAGTTGAAGGGTCAATCCGATATTGCAATACTAATGCAACGATGCCGTCAGGGTCATAAACCTGAGCGTAAACTGTCACAGATTGGTTTGCCGCGGGTATGACAGGATAATGGCTGACACTGCTAATAGCGGGACCGGCATTTTGAACGCGACGTGTGTTTGGAGCGCATAGCGAACCTAAATTTGTTGCCGCGAGTATATTGCCGGGGGCTTCAAGCCAGTTACCTTTTAACCTTAATAATATCTGTGGCGAACCTTTAAGCCACCGGACCTTAGCCCTTAATGTTGCCACAGTTCCCGAAGGAATTCCTGATGTAAGTGTCGTGCGGACACGATTTGCGCCGGTGTCGCCTTTTTCAGTAGCTCGGATGCGTAGGCATCCGCTTCCACCTATTCCACCATCCGGGTAATATTGAGTGTAGCAATGCGTTCCTTGAAAAAACCAACCTGAGGCATCGTTGTTAAAGTTCGGATTTGGAATAAGATTAGATCCGCCCGATGGAATCACCTCCACATTATCAACTAAACATTCGCCCGGTCCCATCAAAATAATGTGGAGCGCATTTGCGTCGCCATTGCCATGATTGAGCGTTCCTGTGGCTTCAACGGTTACCCATCTGCTTTTATTTGATTCGTCGCTGTCAGCCCAGCTATATGCCCTGCGAGCATCAGCGCGCGGGTCAATCCGCTCTAAACTACTTCCCCCGCCGTCACTCCATTTTCCCCAGCGACCGCCGGGTTTATAATTTACCTCTTCAACCACGACCCTGATAGTTTTTTGAACTGGCGTCCCATATTCGTTTGTTGTTGTTATAACGACCGGCTTATCCAATGTAATCTTGTCTCCATCATTTGAAAGCGAACCATCAAAATCTCCGAAGACGGCTGATAATCCCGGATGTGTGGATAAAAGTCTTTGCGCATTTCTTGCAACTACAAAATATTCGCCGGGTGGAATAAATGTGTACTCTGGGAATGTATAAGAGACACCTCCGCGCAGTCGCCATTTACTCAGGTTAATGTAATTTGTCCCTTGATTAAAAAGTTCAACATATTCATCGTCTTTATTACCTGTTGCCGGATTATACATAATTTCGTTGATAACGACATCGGAAATCAAAATCGGCGAGTTATTTGTTTCTGCTGTTGAGTTTTTCAATCTGTAAAAATCAGGTGCGCCGTCAGGGTAGCGTCCTAATGGGATGCCGGGTTCAATATCTGAATAACGTAAAGAATCTATGACACGATTGGTAGTCGGATTTTTTAAAATTATTTTTCCGCCTTCCGGGTTAATTGAAAAGCCGAGTTGATTAGAATCGAATTTAATAAAGGCATACGGTTTAATTATAGTGTTGTTTGGAACTTTAAACTTGTTTGTGGTCGGGTCATCGGTAAGAATGCAACCGGAAATACTTACTGACTGGGAGTAATAATTAAAAAGTTCAATATAACTTTCTTCATCAATATAAATTTCGTTAATCATTACTTTCGAGTAAGGATTACTTGTTTTAGATTCGCCTTTACCCGGCGAACCGCCGATGAGTTCGCTTTGTCCCCAGGCATCTGGATTGCGTTCGCCTAAACTTGGTTTTATCAGGACAAGCGAATGTCCTGCGCCATCAACAGAGCAGGGGAACGGCGGTTTATCCGAATATTCCATCTCAAAAAGAATTCCGTTCAAATGATTGCGGATTTGGAGTTTTCCTGAATCGTTAGGCAAACTTGACTGCGATTCAAAAGGTCCATAAACATTTGTTATACCGTAAACCGACTTAATGTTATCAGGATTAGCCGCAACTACAATGAAGGCATTAGAACCGATTACAGTTCCTTGCGGGATTGTGTAATTGACTGAACCAGTGATTTTCCAGCCACCTATTTCCTCAAACCACGGTTGCGAGTTATAAATCTCAATAAATTCAAGATTGCGTCCCTCGTTCTGTATCGGTGGATTATACATTACTTCGGAAATAACAATTGGCGAACGTCGGGAAGATGGTCCTAAAGGTTCAATCTGTGGATTGGCTTTGTAAATATCCAAAGGCACATAATCTATCCTAAAATAAGCCCTGCTGTTTGTGGCAATTATATTAGGATTTGCGGCTTTATCACGGACATTATTTATAGTGATATAATAGGTTACCCTTGGGGTAAGAGGCGTGGTTATCAGGATAATATTGGATTCATTCATTCCAAAATAAGCAGATAAAACGGAGGCATTAGTCAAAGTATAATTTGATGGATTTGTTGCTGACAGTGCTTCAACTGGTTCAGAAAAATAAATTGCTACACGGTTCAACTCTCCAAGGCTACCCACCGATTGAATTTTAGGTCGCGTTGTATCAGGCACTACGGTCAATATTGCTACCTGACTTGTCAGGACGCCGAAGGAGTTCGATACAATACAATAAAATGAAGAGCCTGTATCATTGACGGATACAGGACCGAAAGCGTAACCCGATGAATTTGCGCCGTTAATCGGTGCGCTATTGCGAACCCATTGGAAATTTATTCCTAAATACCGCGCAATTTGTATTGTAAAGACGGCATTTCCACCCTCAACTACGGATATATTTTGTGGTTGCTGTGTTATGATAGGCGGACCTAATCCATAAGGGACAGCCCTTGTTGCAGGCATTGGAAGTTCATAAGTTCCATCAGGCAATTGCCATCCAACAGCGAGGTTGTCGCCACCAGCACCCTCTTTTTGCAGCGCCTCAATATAATATTTAACGCCATTTGTTAATCTTATTGATGTTGACTGTTGGTTTGATTCTCTTGTCCACTCTTGCGGATTTGTCCAGGAATTAACACAAGCAATTAATCTTTTATTTGCTGGCGTATCATCAGTGCTTAAAAAGAGTTGGCTATTGTCGTCACTTGAAATCCAGAAGATGTAATTACCGGTAATTGGTGGGGTAATGAGTCCTCTAACCCGTGTGCCATAGTTATCGTTCCAGTTAACAGCCGTCTCAAAATAATTTGTGAGAATTTCTTCAACCGTCGGACTTGCCGGATATGATGGCGCATTTGTCAAATCCGCAATGGAATTGCCATTTATTCCTGTATAAACTTCGCGTAAAAACCCATTAGTTTGACCAAAAACACCCTGAACTAACACAATTAAACTTACTATAACTAATTTGAACTTCATTTCAAATACACACTTTTTGCCCTTTGCAGTTCTGTCAGAGCAGTATAAAAGATAAATTCAATCTCTTCCCAGTCAATGGTATAAATAAAAACTAACCAATTATTTTTGTAGTGTCCAATAAAAAGATAGATATAATTTTGAACCCGAATCATTAGCACAGATATTGCATTAGCATACAATAATTAAAAATATATATCCATAACTCTGACAATTAATATTGCGAAAAACATTTTGTCCGTAAAATATCAACCAGCCGAAGGCTGGCATTATGAAACTCCGCAAGGAGTGGCAGGATTATAGC
>JAKPVM010000223.1 GCA_029572555.1 Verrucomicrobiota bacterium
ATCTAATTGCTTCAAGATAAGTGATGCTCATTGTTTAAAAAAGTGTCCATTAAGTTTCGTGACGAAATTGCGCACCAGTCCTCTGTATTTGAATCTGGTTGAGGTTCTTGAACTACTTGTTTCACAAGCGATTCGATTTGAGCGGCAAACTCCGTTTTCCATCCCTCAATTTCATCTCTGGTTGCCCAATTGTTATTAATTAAAAATTCTTCCGCTACAACATTGCAGTCCCTGCCAATAGGAGATTTCTTTAAATCGGGGTCAACATATAAAGCGTCGTCGTGTTCGCCATGTCCAGATAATCTGAGTAATTTTGCAACAACCAGTTGAGGTCCGCCGCCTGAACGCGCTAAATCAACAGCTCGCCCCACAACATCCAGGCAGGCAAGTAAATCCGTTCCATTAACCGTATGCCCTTGCATACCATAACCAATAGCGCGGTCAACAAGGTCTTTACAGGCAAACTGGCGCCAATTCGGCGTTGAATAAGCGTATTGGTTATTCGCTATTACAACAACCATAGGCAACCTCTCTACGCCGGCCTGGTTCATAGCTTCGTGAAATGAACCAGTTGATGTGCCGCCGTCTCCAATGGAGGCAATCCCGACAAAAGCAGTTTCACCTTTCATTCGTTTTGCCATTAGACAACCGTTCACTGCGGAAATCATTGCCCCAAGATGGCTAATCATAGCAAGAATACCTTTCTTAGGACGCCCAAAATGAACATTACCATCTCTTCCACGCATTGGTCCAAGTCTTGAGCCAAGATAAGTGCGAATCCCGTCAACAACAGGTTCACCAAATGCAATTTTTCCAGCAGCGTCCCGTATTAGCGGTGCAAATATGTCTCCACGTCTTAATGAAATGCCACAAGACGCGCTCAATGCTTCCTGACCACGTCCAACAAAAACCCCACCGCTAATCTTCCCTGCACGGTACAATGCAATCATTTTGTCCTCGAATGCCCGAGCAAGTAACATCGATTTGAAGGCTTTTATAGTCTTCTCTACTTGCTCGCTATTCGTGGATGCATTTTCAGTTTTACTATCCAACATACTCTAATATTAGGCTTTTTATAGCCGTTTAATCAATTTTAAATTTAGTTAATTTGCATAAATGGATTGATAATCAAAGACTTTTTTGAATTTTTCTGAATGTAGTTAGAGCATCCTTGTTCCTATTTGCAAAGTGGCAGGAGCACCCCTGCCAGATAAAATTGCCAGCAAGGATGATGGCGCCACCATAACAAAACCAGCAAAGATGATGGAACTGCATTGAATTACCAAACATTTGGACAAAAAATGTTTAGTGATTAACAAATGTTGTGTAGAGAAATTTTATATCTGCTTTTTAATTTTAACAGATAGGGTTGTCGTTTTTTAGCAATACCTGAAAACAATAATTCTACCGTTATATCGG
The DNA here is from genome assembly GCA_029572555.1 of Verrucomicrobiota bacterium. GTDB lineage: Bacteria > Verrucomicrobiota > Verrucomicrobiia > Limisphaerales > JAKPVM01 > JAKPVM01. The sequence continues at coordinate 1,420 of JAKPVM010000223.1, forward strand.
TTGGTTAAGATAACAAGTTAATGGTTCTTGTTTCAGTGGATTCAAAGAGACAACGCGAGTTCAAGGATGCTGCGCCTGTAATTCAGGTGCCGTGCACTACATCCCCATTTGAACACCCGAGACAGTACCTTCAAAATAAATATATTTATCTTACAATGTCTTATCGTGCCCGTGGATTGTCTGTTGGCGTAAATTTGAATCCTGATAAATATTGTAATTTTGATTGCGTCTATTGTGAGGTTAATAGGCGAGTTCGCGGGAGTGCAAAGACAATCAATATAAGCGACCTTGTTTCAGAACTGAAACAAACAATGGAATGTGTGTATGGTGGAGGACTGAAACAATTGCCACTTTATTCCGATTTACCGGCGGAACTATTGGAGTTGAAACACATTGCGCTCAGCGGAGATGGTGAACCAACACTCTGTCCACAATTTGCAGAAATTGTTGAAGAGGTCGTTCACTTACGCGCACTCGGGCAATTTCCATTTTTTAAAATCACCCTTATAACAAACTCAAGCGGTCTTAACTTGCCGTGGGTTCAAACAGGACTAAAACTTTTTACCTCGCAGGATGAAATCTGGGCAAAACTTGATGGTGGAACTCAGGATTATTTACAAAAAATAAATAGAACTAAGGTTCCTCTTGATAAAATCCTCTCCAATATAAAACTTATCGGGAAAAAACGCCCTATCATCATACAAAGTTTGTTTCCACTAATTAATGGCGAGTATCCGCCGAAAGAAGAGATTGAACAATATGCCCGTCGGTTGTTAGAGTTAAAAGAAATCGGCGTCCAGATTTCTTATGTCCAGGTGCATTCTGCCCGACGCCCCGTTACCAATCCCAATTGCAGGCATCTGCCATTAAAAGTATTGTCAAATATAGCGCGTGTTGTCCGTGAAATGACCGGGTTTAAAGTTGAAGTATATTGATTCGCAGGATTGAAATCCTTTATTTTGTTAAATGATTTTTTAGTCGCTTATCAATTGCTATACGTATCCAAGACCACCGTTATAATCCAACGATTTTATATCTCCAAGTATTTAAGCCGTTCCAAACCAACTCTTAAAGGGACAATTCCAAAACCGACTGACATTACAGCAAACAGACACCAGCAGGCTAATGAAATAATCGGAAGTGTATTAGCAAGCCGTGTCCAGGGCGAACCAATTGCAAGCAAAACAACAGAGGCAAGAATATAAATAAAACTCAAAACAAGACAAAATGTTCCACCAAAACCGCTGACTATTTTGCTCGGATTGTCTTCCTTAAAATTTGGATAAAGGACACCAAAACCGATTGCTATACCTGTAAGGGTAAATGTCATCACGGTTATCGCTATAGAGAAAAAGAAGGTTTTGTCTGTTGGCATTTTTAGAATCCTGCAGGACAAAATAATCAGACTTAATGTAATTGTTAGGCATAAAAAGTTCGCAAGCCAAAATTTTGCCATAATAATCCGCTTTAAACTTACCGGTGCCATCCCAATTATCCATAATCGTCTGCCTTCAAGTGAAAATTGTGGAAAAACAAAACGAGTAGTCAGTGTTGCAAGATTTAATGAACAGGCCATTAAATTTAGATACGATACTAAATGGATCCAGAATTGATTTGATAATTGATGAGTAAAGTGGCGCAAGTTTATAATATAAACCGTTAATAATCCGAACAACATTAATGTCTGAGCCCATTGAGTTGTGTCCCGAATAAGAACCCTTATATCTTTTACTATCAACGCTCGGATGGGTGAATCAATCCACCAGAAAATCTTGAAAAATCGTTCAATTAAAGCGGGTTTTGATTTAAAAATCTTCCTTCTCATTTTTAAGGTTTTATATAATCCCCAGTTTTGAAATATACTGTCTCTGCCTTGCACTGCTGTTGCGGAACTGTAAAACAATTTGCCCACACGAGTAAAAATCAATGTCCCAAAAAATAATGAATAACTAATTAAAACCATCGCATATAAGAATGCCGCATTAAAAGAACCTTCTGATAAATTTACGATGCCTGATGATAGCCAATAACTTGGTAAATAAAATTCCTGGACAAAAGATGTTTTTGAAAGTAATCGGTCAATCACCGCAACAACGCGTGTTTCATCCTCAGGTAAGGCTTCCGGCTTAAAATATTTGATACTTACAAATAGTATTAAAACAGTTATTAAAAAAAGGACAATTTGAAATGCTCTATTTTCTATATGTCTTGCAACAATCATAGCAAAAAACGCACCAATTACGGCGGGTAAAATGATAAAAATGCCAATCATAAAGACTATGCTTGGGTAAAATTGCCAGGACGCGCCTCTATTTATACCGTACGCTGCAAGAAATGGCGCAATTAAAAACAGAAATGCCCAGGAGGCAAGCGCCGTTGATTCAATAAATTTCCAGTTCAAAATCGTTTGTGGATTAACCGGCTGATATAAAAGAAATTGAGCCTCCCTGTTTTTAAAAAAGTTGGTGTAGCTTATAATTATATTACTGAACAAAAGGAGGACGAACAAAATCGCGAACAGCAAAAATAACAAACGTTCAATAAGGAGAATGCCAAAACCCGGAAATTTTCCGACGAATCCAATTCCTTTATAAAAAAGAAAGAAGGCTGATATAATATACCCAATTAAGAACAGCACAGTCAGGCTACTCATCAAAAGGGATTGCGTTCTGATTGCGTTCAATTTTCTCCAATATTGAATTAAATTGACCCTAATCAACAACGATAAAAATTTGAATTCTCTTTTACTGTGATTTTTACCCCTGACTAATGAAGACGTTTCCATATCTGTTCTATGATTTTGAATATGTAAATTTTTCTGGATTGTGAGCCCGGCTCAGCGCAACATCATAGCTGATTTGAGCCTTGCAATAAAGTTCCTTTAAACAATTATCTAATAGAATCATACCCTCTTTGGCGCCTGTTTGCATCACGTTCTCAAGCTGATGCAGATTGTTCTCTCTAATAATATTTCTTACAGCACTAGTTGAAATTAACAACTCATAAGCAAGAACCCTGCGCGTTCTATCAACCGATGGTATAAGGTCCTGAGCGATTATCCCTTGTAGTGTATTGGCAAGTTGAAATATCACCTGTTTTTGCGCATTACCCTCAAACACGCCTATTATCCTTTCAATTGCTAAATATACATTCGGCGCGTGAAGAGTAGCCATTACGAGATGCCCGGTTTCAGCAGCTGTTAAAGCAGTGGCTATTGTTTGATACTCGCGCATTTCGCCTACGACAATTACATCGGGGTCTTGCCGTAAGACGTGAACAAGGGCGCGAGAAAACGAATGAGTATCTGTCAAAACTTCCTGTTGAATAACTATTGCCCGCTTGTGCTCGTGGACAAATTCAATCGGGTCTTCAATTGTGATTATCTTGCACCGTCTTTCCGTATTAATGAGGTTAACAAGGTAGTTGAGTGTAGTTGTCTTGCCGGAACCAGTCGGTCCGGTGATAATTATTATTCCGTTCGGCTTACGCGCTAGTTCATCAATTTTAGCAGGCAATCCTAACTCTTCCCTTGACGGTATTCCAAAACCGCAAAAGCGGATACTTAATTCCGGGTGTCCACTCCTTTTATATAAAGTTGCCCGCATTCTACCGACAGCAGGATGGTTAAGAGCAACACAGATTTCCCATTCCTGATCAAACTTTTTTAGCTGCTCTTCATTAAGGATTTTTGTGGTTATCTCATCAAGTTCATCTGCCGTTAAGGCGTCAGCGTCGGCAAGAATAATCTCCCCTTGCACCCTGTATGCTGGCGGGACGCCGCAAATTAAATGAAGATCTGAAGCATAATATTGCGCGGCAACACAAAAAAGATTGTTTAATTTTTCTTCCATCATATTAACGCTCAAAGATTTTTCTTAAAAAACCGCGAAAATGAGAATGTTTACGATCATATTTATGGATTATATTTTCAATCTCTCTATTGCTTGGGCTTAATTCAACAGCGCTTTGAAATGATAAATGCGCTTGACTGATCATACCGAGTTCCAACTGACACACCCCAAGTTGCAGCCAGCATATCGGTACCGAAGGCGCAAGTTCGACTGCTTTTTTGGCAGACTTGAACGCCTTTAAAAAATATTTATAAAAGTAATAAATCTTTGACACCATCCAATGCGCAAACCAATCCTCCGGTGCCATTACAATAGCCCTTTCAATTGAATATTCAGCCATTTTTTCTTTTCTTGCCATAAGCACATCTGCTCGGGCAAGCCATATAATTGGGGATTCCCCGCGTTCTTCGACAGCGGCATCTGCATAAGCAAGCGCCGCATCAAGGTCGCCATACCTGCCAAGAGCCATTGCTTTAAGAGATAGAATCTCGGAATTATTCGGAAACCGTTCAAGCGCCTTTTCAGCCCAAAGTTTCGCTTCTTTATATTCACCAAGTTCAATAAGCATTTGAACCTGACCAGCCCACGCTACGGAACTCATCGGATTAAATTCAAGGGCTTTCGCATAAGCGCGCAAGGCATATTCAAACTTTGCATTCTCAAAACCTAACCGAGCCTCTTTTAAATAAAAAGCCTCGTCTTTCAACAGGGTCTGATCCTGCTGAAAAGAATCAAAACCATCTTCAAACTCAAGATTTGAGAACCGACTCATTAATTATACTTAAATCTAATTAATAATACTGCCGTTTGCAAAACCATTTTTTAGGTATATAACCGCGATAGTCATTTTCATCTACAAGAAAGAATTTTATATCAAATTCAATTGTTTTAAAAATACTGGATTCAAAACATTCCTCATCTGGTAAAACAAACAGGTCATTTTTTGGAACAACAAACTCATTTATATTTAAAATAGGTCTGCTTGTCGCATAAATTCTATCTTCTACTTTAATAAATTTCCCTTTAAACTCAATTTTATCCCCACCTTTGGCTATAACAGTGCCGACATATCTCCCCCTTTCAATATATACGGCATTAGCAACTTTTAATCTGCCCCTATAGTATGCAATTTTATCCCCGGGTTCAATCTTTTTAAAATCAGTAATAGATAAAACGATACCAGTTTTTTGAATCTTTATATCTTACAGGGAATAAAAATGTTCTATCCAAAATTTGAATAAAAGAAGAACAAAACATTGTTAATATTACGGATATTAATATAGCAAAACCGACCTTTATTTTGACCCTAAGACGACTTAATAACGACCCAAAACAATTAATAATTGATATTGAATGAAGGAAAACCATAATGGAAAAAGCAGCCGCTGACCATCCCGTCCCTAACAATAAAATAAATCCAACCAAAGACGCGCAATAAAGGATTAATATTATTCGGTAAATAATTGGTTTTACCTCTTTAAAAGATAAACCCGGTATTAAAATTTTAAATAATACAAATCTATGTTCATAAAAAAATCCACCAATGTTCGGAACAAAACGGAGTTTGTTAAAAAAACAGCCTCCTCGTCTAAACAATTTAGCGCGCGGCGGATAATATGGAGATTCTGGTATTTTATAAGCCATTTTTGTAAATCTTATTTTCCGCTATTACCTCTCCCCTGTTGCAGAAAAAACCTAACTACCTCATCAGGCTCATAATATTCTGAGGTATATTGCAGATTTTCAACTTTCCCTACAAGCGATTCAATCGCCGAGACTACGTTCAAACACGATTTACCTTTATATCCGTTTATATGAACCTCAACTTTACCATCGGGCTTTATCGTAATGTCAACTTCTCTCTGTTTCATAATTTTATTCCCATATTCGGACTTTTATCCGTATAGAATTATCTTCATCAACCGATTCCTCCACAACCACGCCTTGAAGTTGAGAAAGTTGGTTCTTAATCTTTTGATGTACATAATCCTGGATTAGCCGTTGACTTAACTCCTCTCCTGCCTTTTTAAGATATTCTTCTGTATATCCTTCACCAGTAACACAAATAGAGGTCTTATTCCGCGCGTCTTTGTAAAAAGTAACGCAAACACCATCTTTAGTAACTGTTATCCTCTCATCTCGGGATAATCGTTCTGAGATTATCTGGCTATTATCAAGTTCAAGGTTGACTGAATTTGATTTTTCCTTTGTCTCTTCTATATCGTTACCGCCAGCTACACAGGTATAGCCTAATGTAGCCGCAGCAGATACAACCGCTGCGCTAAATATGGGCCACGCAGTAACCACAACAGGTGCTAATAAACATATTGCGCTCATAAACGTCTTTCTCTATTAATTTAGACATTCGTCCCTAATAACCATCACGCATTATTTTAATATTAATTTTTTTACTAATGGTGTTAGAATATTGAGCGTCAAAAATTACAGGTATTAAGTGATCATTATTAGCCATTATACAAATAGATTTAACCGATGCGAGTATGTAGCATAATAATTGCAATTTTCATTGTTCTATTGGCAGAAAATAATCAATTAAACTCTGCCGATGAGACGATAGATTTAAATGATTTAATCCAGCAAGGCAGAAAGTTTATTGAGGAAAATTTTGAGGAAAACTTCTTGAACGTATTAGACGATTCGCCCGAAATTGAGGAATTCTTCAAGAAACTACAATCTGCGCTTGCCGGTGAATATGTAATTGATTTAATAGCGCTAAAAGATACCGCTAAATCTGCCCTGCCATATCTTGATTCTTATGAAGAAACCAAACCCTATGCGGACTGGTTACGGGCAAGACTTGACTACTTTGAAGTAGCGTCTGAATTAAAATTAATTATTCCCCCGCCAAAACCAGAAGAAGTAAAACCACCACAAATCTCAAATCCACCCGCCGAAGTTCAAAGAAAAATATGGCAAAAATATATCAATAAAACGTCGGAACCAGAAAACGCAAAGCCTTATGTATCAAGACTTAAGCCGATATTTTTATCTGAAAAAGTGCCGCAGGAACTTGTCTGGATTGCAGAAGTTGAATCCGGATTTAAACCGCAAGCAAGAAGTCCAGTAGGCGCAGTGGGTATGTTTCAATTTATGCCAGAAACAGCTAAACGGTTTGGACTCTCAACATTTCCTATTGATGAACGTACAAATCCTGAAAAATCGGCCCGCGCCGCTGCAAAGTATTTGCGGGCTCTATCAAGCAAGTTTAATGATTGGCGGCTCGCCATAGCCGCTTACAACGTCGGTGAAGGCAGGGTTCAAAGATTGCTTGAGAAAACAAATAAAAAAGACTTTGATTCAATTGCCACAAAATTACCGGCTGAAACACAAATGTATGTTCCCAAGGTTGAGGCAGCAATTTTAAAAAGGGAAGGAGTAAAACTTTCTGAATTGCCGTTAATGGTGCAAAAATAAAAATTACATTTCCTTGCGAAATAGATATGATTCGAGAAAAATCAGGGCATTTTCAATTATATGGATAAAAATCAGAGGCAACTTGGTCTTGTTACTGCGGTGTCAATCGTAGTGGCAAATATGATAGGGACAGGGGTATTTACAACAAGCGGGTTTTTACTTGGTGATTTAAAATCGCCGTTAAGAGTGCTTGCGGTTTGGCTCGTCGGTGGAATCATTGCTGCCTGTGGGGCGCTTTGCTATGGCGCGCTCGCAAGAAGAATCCCAGAATCGGGCGGTGAGTATATATTCCTTTCAAAGACGGTTCACCCTGCCGCCGGTTATGTTGCTGGATGGATTTCACTGCTTGTTGGTTTTTCTGCCCCGTTGGCAGCAGCAGCTTTTGCTTTTGGCGAATATGCAAAGCCATATTTATTCGGCTGTTCTCCGCAACTTGCAGGTTCACTTCTATTATTATTATTCGCTTCTGTTCATTCAATTGATGTAAGAGGCGGCGCATTTATACAAAACTTTGCTGTTTTTCTAAAAATTGCGATAATTGCGGGCTTTGCATTTTTCGCAATCGGCAGGCTAAATCCGCCAAAAACAAATGTATCAGGCGATTTCCCGTGGGCGCTATTTGGGGTCTCATTGATATGGGTATCATTCAGTTATTCAGGCTGGAACGCCGCTATATATATTGCAGGAGAAATTAAGAATCCAGAAAAGAACCTACCGCTTTCATTAATTCTCGGGACTGGCATTGTTACGGTTGCATATCTTGCACTAAATGCGGTATTTGTTTTCTCGGCGCCGGTAGAGGTTCTTGCAGGAAAACTTGAAGTTGGACGGATAGCTGCTAACGCAATTGGCGGTCAACTCTGGGCAGATGTAGTCTCGGCGATTGTTGCGCTTGTTCTTATCAGTTCAGTAAGTTCAATGATAATGGCCGGGCCAAGGGTATATGCAAAAATGGCAGCCGATGGATACCTTCCAGGATTTTTTGCGCAACAATCAGGTCCGCCCCGCACCTCTATTATACTTCAGCTTATCCTTTCTTTAATAATGCTATGGAGCGCTACTTTTGACAGCCTATTAACTTATATCGGATTTACACTTGGCATTAGCACAGCCGCTACGGTTCTCGGTTTAATAGTTTTGAGAATTAAAGAAGGTAAATCGCTAAAAGTGCCCGGCTGGCCTATTGTTCCAGCGCTTTTTATTATTGCCATTACTGCAATGACCTGCTTCAGCATTGTTCGCAGGCA
>JAKPVM010000247.1 GCA_029572555.1 Verrucomicrobiota bacterium
CGCCGAGCAAATCTTTTCTAAATTCGGTAGTTAATGTTGAGTTTGGTTTGAGAATCTTATCAATATTTTGGTCAACACTTTCAACATTGTAAATTACCGGACCACGACGTAGAGCAACTTTGCCTTTGTCATATTTAATTCTGGAATCTGCTTTAATTCTCTGAATCGGTAGTGGTAATTCAATTTCAATTTTGTCTCCGGATTTCCACTCGCGAGTTAGTTCGGCATAATTGCCGTTCATTTTCGGCTTAATTCTCTTGCCATTAATTGAAGCTGAAATTAAACCGCTGCAGTGCGGTATGTTTGTATATAAAAGACTTGTTTGGCGATCGGGGATTCTTAAGTTTATGGAAAACCTCGATGGTTTTTCAGGATTTACAATCAAAGATATTTTACCATCCCAGGGATAATCAGTCATCTGAGTGAGTTCTACACTTGTTCCATTAGAGGTTTTGATGGTTGTTTTAATTCCGGTATAAAGATTGACAAAGATTGAATTACGTCCCAGTGAATAAGTCCATGTTGGCAACATTAATAATGTTCTGGAAAGATTACCCACGCAGCAAGGACAACCATGCCATCCATACCGTTTTTCTGATGAATCTAATGGATTTGTGTAAGTAAAGTTTTTGGCATCAAGGTCAAATCCGCCGAGGATTGAATTATAAATAACTTCCTCATATATATCGGCATATTTGGGAGCGTTGAACAAAAGGTGCATCCTGTGGTTAAAAAAGAGGTTTCCACAATTTGCGCAGGATTCACAATAGGCATTGTTTGGAAGCGAAAAGTTTTTGCCAAATCCTTCCGATGTTTCACCACTTCCAATCCCCCCAGTTACATAATATTTGCGATTTACAACATTAAACCAGAGCGAATTTATTGCCGATAGATAATCAATATCACGAGTAAAGATAGCCACATCAGTCATACCGGCGTAGCAATAAGCGGCTCTTACAGCGTGTCCTACTGCCTCATACTGTTTAATTACCGGAAGATGAGATTGATCATACTCCTCACCGTTTTCTCTGCTATCAAGCATAAATTTCGCAAGTTCAATGTATTTTTCACCTTTTCCCGCTCCTTCAATACTGTTAATGAAATTACCAAACCTGACAAGGGCTTGTTCAATCTCTTCGTGTCCATCGTACCATTTCATTTTTGGTGCCGGACCTACTGTGTTATACCACCAATCTGCATTTTTTTTGGCTGCATCGAACAATCGTTTGTCTTTCCCGCCAGTCATTAAATAGTGGGCAATAGCGGCTTCCATAAAATAACCAGCCTGATAGCCTTCGTGGTCGCCTCTACTTGAAAGCCGTTTGCGTCCTAAAATTGTATTATGGGTATGGATATATCCGTCTTTTTCCTGTGCCATAAGGATTTTAGATATCCACTCATCGATTTTATTTCGTATAAGTTCTTGCGCTGCAATGACTTCTTTATCTCCCTGTGGGTCGTACATAAGGGCAACACACATTGATTCAAGCGTATTATAAACCCACCCATTTGCAAAAACAGCCCCGGTATGGCGGGCAGGTTCACCGGCAAGTTTTTTGCCAGCCTGAACAAAGTTTTCAATTCCACCTTCGCGCAGATTTGGATCGTCAATTTTTCTGATACAATGTGGTATCCAATTAATAACTATGTTTTTTGCCCGTTCTTTCCAAAATGTTCCAGTTACTTGGTATGGTATTGGTTCAATCCATACAAGGGATTCTTTTGGTGGCATTTCTTTGACAATTACATCAACCGTGTCAGAACCTTTGCTTGAACCATCGTCGGCTGTTAATTGAAGTTTGTATTCACCAACCTTTGTAAATTCAGCAGTCGTAGATAACGATGCATCATTTTGAAATTTTACACTGCCTTTGCCGGATAATTTTGTCCATTTTATCTTTGGTTCTGGATTTGGTTTCCCATCATCAAGAACAGAAGCATCAAGATAAGTTTTCCCTCCTAACATAACAACCCGTTCTTGTCCTGCTATTACTTTTGGTGGAAAATTGGGGGATTTTCCGCTGTCAATCACGCGCCATTCAAGGATTCCGGTTGAGAAATTTTCTCTGCCATCCATTTCAAGACGCAATTTTGTAGTAGTGATTTCATCAAAGGTAGTGATGTTAAATTTGTTTGCTTCACATCCAAGACCTTTGGAATTTGGGACTGGTACAAAGCTATTTCCATTCCAGTAGAGGAGCCTACATTGGGCTGGCAATCTTACACCTCTATTATCATCAAACCAATAAACCTCAATACTATCGGTTGATATTGGTTGGCTCCATTCGTATTGAATCCACTGAGTTCCCGTTCTGGGCCAATTACCATAAGCGCCGTGTCTTTTATCATTTGAATGTGATGGCGTAAAACCATCATTAACTGCGCTTAATGTCTCGTGCCCTGAGACATACGAGGTTGATGGTGTTGCAACGAGCGCGAGGTTCATTTTATTGTTAGTTGCAGAATATCCTGAAAGAATAACGGCTGCTAATACGCAGAACAATAGTGGATATTTATTTAACATAACTTAATAATATTATGTTGGGCTTTTTCTGTCAACAAGTTTATTGTAATTTTTTGCTGCCTATGAGTTTTTATGTTTCCAAATACTTCATCAGTGAAAGCCTAACGATAATATTTATGATTGCCTCTATTTTGATATAGTGTTTTGATAAGAATAAATATTGTGAGATTTGACTTTTACAATACTGAAGATGGGATTCATTTTCCGGAGATTGGATTATGGTTGGATTCTAAACAGAGTGCCAGCGACGAAGAGATTGTTTTTGTCAGTCATGCCCATTATGACCATATCAGCAAGCATAAAAATGTGGTTCTCAGTATTCCGACTTCAAGATTGATGAAAGTTCGTTCTAAATCAAAACGAAAAGAACATAAACTTGAATTTTTCAAAAAGACAAATTTTAAATTTAAAGATAAGGAGTTTTCTATGACCCTCTTGCCAGCAGGACATATTCTCGGAAGCGCAATGCTGCTGATAGAAGTAGGAGGCAGTTCAATTCTTTATTCAGGCGATTTTAAACTTCATAGTCATTATGCATCAGAAAAATGTGTTCCACGAAAGGCTGAATTTTTAATAATGGAAACTACATTTGGAAAGCCAGAATATAAGTTTCCTCCAATTAAAGAGGTTTCAGAACAAATAATCGCTTTTTGCAAAACAACATTGTCAGAAAAATTTACACCTGTCTTGCTTGCTTATTCTCTTGGGAAGAGTCAGGATTTATTATCGATGCTTGCAAAAGAAAATTTGCCGATTCTCGTTCATACTCAAATACATAAATTAACGCAAATTTATCGCGAGTTTGGATATAAGTTTCCAAATTATGAAATGTTTTCACGGCGAAAAATGAAAGGCAGAGTGGTGATTTATCCGCCCTCAGCGGCTAACATTGATGAATTATTCAGCGTTAAACCAATAAAAATGGCGGCGGTAACAGGGTGGGCTATAGATAAAAACGCAAGATTAAAGGTTGATGCGGCATTTCCTTTGAGCGACCACTCGGACTTTTATGAACTTATTGATTTTGTCAGGGCGGTTAATCCTAAAAAGATCTTTACAACTCACGGATTTGCAACTGAATTTGCCGCTACATTACACAGTTTTGGATTTGAAGCACAGCCACTTGAAAAAACAGGACAAAAATGGTTGCCACTAAACGGATGGAAGGGGTAAATTTTACTTCATTTAAAATAGTGATGTTTCACGATTAATTTTAAACTTGTCCTTGCATACTATTATAGGGATAAAATTTTTGGCAGATGAATATTTACGAAGAGTTACAATGGCGCGGACTAATAGCCGATTGCACGGCTACAGAAGAACTTGTTAAACGGTTGACTGAAAAACCGATAACTTTGTATTGTGGTTTTGACCCTTCGGCGGATAGTCTTCACGTTGGAAATCTTGTACCGTTACTTGTGTTAAGACGGTTTCAACTTGCAGGGCATATTTCAATTGCATTGGCTGGCGGTGCAACGGGTTCAATTGGCGACCCAAGCGGTAAAACACAGGAACGCCAACTGTTATCAAATGAGAAAATCGCCCACAATATTGCTTGCGTAAAACAGCAATTAGCAAGGTTCCTGGATTGTGAATCAAAAACAAATCCTGCTTTGCTTCTTGACAATGCGGATTGGATTGCGCCTATCAGGTATCTGGATTTTTTGAGAGATATTGGCAAGTTGTTTTCCGTTAATATGATGATTGCCAAAGAGAGTATAAGGGCGCGTATGGAGGATAGGGAAAATGGGATTAGCTACACCGAATTCAGCTATATGCTATTGCAGGCT
>JAKPVM010000263.1 GCA_029572555.1 Verrucomicrobiota bacterium
ACCGATGCATTCTCGGAATAAATGTCACTTCGAACGAACGTGAGAAGTCTTGAATTTTTCGCCTAAAACGTAACACTTAAAACTTAAAACTATTTATTTTCACTTTTCACCATTCACAGGTTTTTGATATGTCATTCCGATAAGCATCAGCGAAGAGGAATCTAATTTTTTTTCCATCAACCATAAACTATTCACAATCAACCAACTCCACGGAGGTTCTTAATTCATGTCATCCTTTCTCGTCACCGGCGGCGCGGGCTTCATTGGCTCCAACATTGTTGAAGAACTTGTAAGACGCTGTCATAACGTCCGCGTGCTTGATAACTTTTCCACCGGCAAGCGCGAAAATATCGCGCCTTTGCTAAAACAAATAGAACTTATCGAAGGCGACATCCAAGACGAAGAAACATGCCGCCAAGCCGTAAAAGACATTGACTACGTTCTCCATCAGGCCGCCATGCCCAGCGTGCCGCGTTCACTTAATGAACCTGTAACCACAACTGAAATAAATGTCATGGGCACCGTAAAACTGCTTACCGCCGCGGCCAAAGCAAAAGTGCGCCGCTTCGTTTACGCCGCTTCCTCTTCCGCTTATGGCGATCAGCCCGTGCCTGTGAAAAGCGAAAAACTCATACCCAAGCCTCTTTCGCCTTACGCCGCCGCTAAACTTGCCGGTGAATACTTCTGTCAAGCTTATAGTCAATCCATGGGTTTGGAAACAGTAGGGCTTCGTTACTTCAATGTTTTCGGCCCGCGTCAAGACCCCAAAAGTCAGTACAGCGCCGTTATACCGCTTTTTATTACCGCATTAATGGAAGGCCGCAGACCAACCATTTATGGAGATGGCTCACAGACACGCGATTTCACCTACGTGGCCAACAACGTTCAGGCCAATATCCTTGCCGCCACTACCGAAAAACCGGTTGCAGGCAAAATCATCAACATCGCCTGCGGCACATCATATTCCGTGTTGGATTTATTTAAAGTCATTAATGAAGCACTCTGTCCCCCGCTGGCGGGGGTGGCGCAAAGCGCCGGGGGTGGATTCACTATTCACGATTCACCCTTCACTCTTGATGCTAATCCGTCCAATCCGTCTAGAGTTGCTAATGCGTCTGGGCTTGCTAATCCGTCCAATCCGTCTAAAGCATCTAAACCGTCTATTTGCGTCGCGCCTCTCTTCGCCCCCGCCCGCAAAGGAGATGTCAAACATTCGCTTGCGGATATTTCACTCGCCCGCGAAATGCTGAACTACAAAGTAGAAGTTGACTTCTCCGCAGGAATAAAGCGGACGGTCGAATGGTATTTGAAACTCAAATAAAGACGGGAGGATATTAAGCGTTGAACAACAAATTGAGAAATTATAAATCTATATTAGAAATAAAAATACGCCGTATAAAAATCATTATGGCCGATAGATTTCCACGATTCTGGGCTGTGGTAAGGAAAATAAAATGGTCAATTATTTTGCCCATCCGCAGGGCGAAGGCCTTATCAAGAGCTAAATATTCAAGACTGCATGTTGATCCATATGAAATATTTTGGATTTCACCGTATGAAATAAAAAAATCAATATATCGACAAATCGAAGGTGTTCCGAATACGGCTTTTGCTTACGGAACAATAAAGGCGGGTGATTGGGATAGAGCTGCTATGCCCATTGAAAAAGAGGAATTCATACGTTCTGCAAGAGCAAGATTCATTGAAGGAAAAGAATGGCAAAGTACCGTTTACTATAAAGAAGCTTTAGATAAAGTGGCAAAAGGAAAGATAATTTATCAATGCAGCAACAAAGAAGATTTTGATAATCATTTAAAATCTTTTGATCAATTGTTTGAATCAATTAAGAAAGATGGCTATAAAACACAAAGTGAACTTCGTGGCCACAAAATAAAAGGGCAAATAGATGATGAAATTGCTGTTCACGTAGACAGAAATGGGCATTATATGTTTTGTAATGGCATGCACCGCTTTGCGATTGCACTGATACTTAATATTAAATGCATACCTGTAATGGTTTGTATAAGACACACGGAATGGCAATCGTTCGTTAATGAAATAATTGTATATGCAAAAAATAATGATGGTTGTGTTTATCAACCGCTAACCCATCCTGACTTACGAAATATACCTTCAGCACATGGCGAAAAACGGTTTAAAATAATTAGAGAAAATCTACCACAAAACCAAGGTGCTCTGCTGGATATCGGTGCACACTGGGGCTATTTTTGCCATTTATTTGAGGAAATTGGATTTGCTTGTTATGCAGTTGAATCGGCCCAGGAACACGTATTTTTTT